>NZ_ARZX01000007.1:0-146514 GCF_000568425.1 Cellulophaga geojensis KL-A | reverse complement strand
ACGTCCGAATCCACTCGGAATTGCTAACGTCTGTGCTAAACCGAAAAACATTAACTTTAATACCGTAACTTCGGTTATACCTACCGTTGTGCGTCATTTAAAACAAACTATGAACATAGAATTATATCCAGAATTTGATAAAGTTTTTACAGACAAAATTTTAGAGGGAATATTTTACCCTTTGTGTAGTTTAACTCTTAAAGAATATCCGAATAAAGTATTCCATTTTATATCTTCTAATGGAATGTGGATGGACGAAAATCATAAAACTGAAAGTAACTCGTCTGACTATACGCTGTTTGAATTTCAAGAGAATAAATACAAATTCAATGGAGATATTAGACTTTATAAAGGTTATGAACAAGCAAAAAACATATTAGACAAGCTACAAAAGGACTTTGACAAAAATGGAAGAGTGTATTTGGACACAAAAACTCAAACAGATGACTACATTAGAAATCAAAAACAAAATTTTAACATAGAATCTAATGATGATTTTGATATAGATTATTATTTGCAAACATTTTATGAATTCTCGATTAACAAACTAAATTTTAAATTGAATAAAAGGTTTGGGGAATTTCGACATATAATAGATGGGTGGGGAAAATCAGATAAAAGTTCTATTATCTATGAAATCAAGAACGATAATTCTACAGGGTTTACCGATATTGAAGTAAATAAAGAATATATATTTCCAAAGACAATTGAAATTGAAGAATACGCAAAAATCGGATTTATAATTGGATATGAATTCTTTACTGACGGAAACGATACTTATTTAGCATTTGATGAAGATAAAGAACGAGTAATTTGTATAAACCATTATTCATAGAAAACGAACGCACAACACGGTGTATAAAACATAGCTAATGAGTGCTTAACCGAAAGGTTTATGTTTATTTGCAAAGACCGCCAAATTTTTAGATTTGACTTTTAAAAAGAAAAAATTAAAACAAAATATAAAAATTCGGCTCTGTGTTAATTCGAGATGTTAGTGTCTTTTTGCACGCTACGTTTCATACACAAGTCCGTTGGCAATAATTTAAAAATATGACGATAGAACAATTTTACTTCGATATACCAATTTATACAAAGGTCCAAATTACTGATGAAAATCACGATACTTTTATTGCGATAACTGATTCTTCAAAAGAAATTGTGTTTGATGGTTACAATCCTTGGAGAAAAATTGATTCTACTTTTTATGTAATGAATGACATCCAAGGAAGTAGTTATCATTATTCAAAATACGGTGGTTATGGAACGATGAAAGTAAAATGCAAGCGCTCTGATGATGTATTTATGTTCTTTATTCATTACGACGCACATACGAAAACATTAATTAAAATCGGACAACATCCAACTGTTGCTGATTTTCACATAAGCGAAATTAAGCAATACAAAAAACTGCTAACGACAGAAAAACTTAATGAATTTACTAGAGCAATAGGACTTGCGGCAAATGGTGTCGGAATTGGTTCATTTGTTTATTTGCGAAGGATTTTTGAATTTTTAATTTTCGAAGCATATAAAAAAGCAAAGTCAGAAGGAAAAATAAATGAAGGAGATTTTCAAAAAGGAAGAATGGATGACCGAATTGCTCTTTTGGCAGGCTACCTACCTACTTTTTTAGTAGAAAACAGAAGTATCTATTCTGTTTTAAGTAAAGGTATTCATAGTTTAGACGAACAAACTTGTTTAGAACATTTCGATACATTGAGAGTTGGAATTGAAATAATTCTTGACGAAAAACTGGAGGAACAAAAAAAAGTAGAAAAAATGGAATTAGCCAAAAAGAAAATTGTTGCCTTGAAAGGAAAATTAAAATAAAAACTATTGCCAACAAAGTACTGTGGTAAAAAACAAGTAAAAACTCATTAATTTTTAACTAAAATACTTTTATAAGAATCATCATATATTAGTCCTGATTTTGCGATAGCAAAGGCTTAGTCCTCTACAATTTACAAATCCCGAATCGTTGGGACTCGCGGATTTTCTATTCGGTTTTTATTTGCTAAATTAGGTGCTTAAATATGTAACAAACCATATACAAATACGTTGCCAGTAATTAAACAAGACATCTATGAAAAGAGAAATAGTTACTTACATCTTAATGTCAATTGTTTTATGCTGTTCTTGCGCTGAGGAAACAAAAAAAACTGAAATAATTACAGAAAAAACTCCTTTAGCCAACCTTTTACCATATGAAAGTGATATTGTCTACAAAGGAAATATTGTATTTTCAACACAAGAACAAATTGATGATTTTGAAAGAGGTGGTTATACCTTTATTGATGGAAATATCACTATTTCATCTCAAGATTATAAGGATAATTATGATATTGAAAACGTAAATTCATTTAATAAATTAATATCTATAAATGGTGACTTAAATATTGTACACTTAAAAAATTTAAAATCCTTACAAGGATTTGACAACCTCGAAGTTGTTAATGGTGATTTTTCCTTCTCAAGCAATTATAATGAAAAGGAAAAATCATTTAAGAAATTAGAGAAAATAAACGGAGACATTTATTTTGGAACTAATGAAAAAAAATTTGAAGGGCTGAATTCAATAAAAACAGCAAAAAATATTTATCTCGTTGGAATGGACTCTGAAAAAAGTGAAATTTTTCATAACTTAAGAACAGCAAAGGAAATTTATATTGACCACGCATCTGTTGATTCTATCAATTTCTTTCCGAACTTACAAAAAGTTGAAACAAATATGACTTTTGAATATTCACCTAACCTAACATATATTAACCTCCCAAAATTAGAAGAGGTTGGTGGTTATTTTGGACTCACTAATGTACCAAATTTTGAAAAATTTAATATTCCTAACATAAAAAGAATAAATAATCTTATTATTTTTTTAGACGATGATAATTGGAAACGATATTGCTTTATATCTAAATACATAAAGGATAACAAAATAGATACTGTAGATATTAGAGGAACATTATTGAATATTAGTAAAAAAGATTTCATATTGGAATGTGAAAAATAACTACTGGAAAAAACGTCTAATAACATAGGCAAAATAGTGCGAAATTCAAGACTTGTGGCTCGCATTAAACTTTGAGCTTAACCAAAAGTTTAGTGCTTCGAAATCGCCTACTTTTCATATACTAGACCGTTGGCGGTAATTAGACGCACTAAAATAGAATATCAAAAATTTGGATATAAAAAAGCTCAAAATAAAAGCAAATAATGGAATTGATGAATTTAAGCTTGATATCTTAAAGTCATTGAATTTATTTGATAGTAAAAAAAATTGTTTACTTGATTTTGATAATAGGATTAGTAATTATTTCAACAGACACAAAAATTTGATTATCAAAATAGTGATTGAAAAAAAAGAACTTTCTGACACTTTGTTTGAGAAGAAGTTTTATAACCTGGAAAGGTATAAGCGAGAAATTCCAAAAGGATATCCATTTGGAGCCTCAAATATGGAAACTCAAGCTTATTATGACCCAATTATATGTGACGAACAATATTATCAAGACAAAAAAAGGATTGAAAATAAAACTATATTAGAGTTAAATGACCTAATGTTAAATTTCGAGGAATTGAATTCCAAATATAATTTTGAAATTGAAATGAAAGAATAACTACCGCCAACACGGTGTATAAAACATAGCTATTATAGGATTTCCGAGAGGTTCGGGTATATTTATGAAGTTGCCAAATTTTTAAATCTGGCTTGTGCTAAATCCGAAAATAATCGCTAATTTACACGCTACGATCCATATACAAATACGTTAGCTTTAATTTTGAATCATCTAAAAACAATCTGGCGAAACCCTGACAAAACTTTTGAATCTGTTCTCAACGGAGAAAACGATTTAAAATGGACAATAGGTTTCTTCGTAATAAATGGAATAGTTCCCTGCGCACTTATCTTAAGGAGTTTTGATTTATTCAAACTTGAAAACAACACGGAATTTTACCAAACATTAGGTCTAGTCTTTGTGGTCGGTTCTATTTTGGGAATTGGAATTGGATTAATACTAGCTGCCATCTTAAAGGTAGCAGACAGTGAAAGCGAATGGACCGAAATCTTCAAAGTTCTGACTTGGGCTTCAGCCCCTCTTCTTATAGCCGGAATTTTTATGACAATCACGATGGGACTTGGTAGGCTAGCGTTTCACTTAGGTGACTTATCTGCTCCGAGTATTTTGTTCCAATTAATTACTGGAATTTTATTATTCGGAATATTTCCTCTTTATATCTGGAATACAATACTGATAAACAAGGGACTTAAAAAAATAGGAAATCAGAACAGGAGTTGGACAGTAGCATCCTTATTGACTTCAATGATTCCCTTATTGTTAATTTCATATTTGCTAATCAGTATTTTATTAAAAAACTAAAGCTAACAATGCCCATACGCAATACCCTTTGGGATAATGCGCATAGCCAAACCGTTGTGAGTCATTATGAAAAAATTGAGAATTAAATGAAAATTGAGAAATATAATCAAAGACTATTAGCAGTTTTAGGAACAGTTGGAGTGATTTTTTTAATAGTTGCTTTGATAGCATTTATATCAATAACGATAATGGAACACAGGAGGTTTGATGATGATGTAGAAACTGGAATTTTATCGGATGAAAAAATTGAGGAACTACAAAAAGAAAATAAACGAGAGCAAGTAATCTCATATGAAAATCCTAGATTAATTGATACTCTCAATTCTATTTATATTATTCCTGTTTCTCATAAAACCTTAAACGAACAAGAAGAAATTGGGAAAACACTAAATGCGTTTTCATCATCTGACAGTTACGAACCAAGAGACACTAGATACTCTAATCAATATTATGGGGCTTTTAATAATTTGATTGTGTACAATCCAAAAGATGGCACGAATAAAAAACTCTTTGACAAACGAGTGAATTTTAGCCTCATCAAAGCGGAATATTTTGAAGATGATATTTTAATCTTAATGAATGTATCAGAAAAAGATACTTACAAAGATGGCGTAATTAACCTCTTGGATTTTAAATCACTTTACATTTATTCTTTAAGAAAAAAAGAATTAAAAAAAGTAGGAATTGAAGGAATGGATGTTTTCAATTTTAAGTTCCTTAATAATGAAAAGAACTTGACAATTCAATTTGGAGTGGATAAAAATAATGATGGTCAATTCGAGGAATATAATGAACCGACATTAATTAAAAGATATGATTTTTATAATGGAAAATTGACAGACATTATAGATGAAAAAATTAACTCGGACTTACAGAAAACACTAGAAGGAACTAAAAAATAACGAACGCACAACAACGCATAAAATTCATTGCTAGTTCTAGCCTACTTCTGAATCCCGAAGCGTATGTACTCGCGGATTTTATTTGTCAGTAATTATTTACTAAATTAGATGCTTAAACCACGCAACAAATCATATACAACCCGTTGTGGTTAATGCTGAAAATTACTTGTAAAAAAATGACCAAAAAGCGAATTGATACAAATCTACATTATATTCAATACGTAGGTGGGCGAATTGGATTAGTAGTTGTTATCGGATTTCTAATTTACAGTATCTGGATTCAAAGGACTTCCGCAATTATCTTTTGCTCTTTATTCCTTTTATATACTCTTTTTCTTTTAAAAAAGGTTTTTGACAAACCGATGAAAATTGAATTTGACGAAAATTATATTTATCTCGAAAATGGAAATAAAATGATTGAATTAAATAAAAACTGGATTGAATTAAAAAAATTGATATGTAGTAAAAAAATGTAATGCGAACTCTAGGACAAAACCGAAAAGTCTGTGCATATTGTCAAAGTCTACTAAATATAAAATTTGGCATTTATAGTAGAAAAATAAAAACAGAACATAAAATTAATCACATCTTTTTATATAGTATGCCTACTAGAATTTACAGAAGGATAGTTAATGTAACTAAATATTTAACTATGTAATAAAACATATCTATGAGCACTAAAAAACTTATTTCTTTAAACAAAAACTATTACAGTACCTTAGTGATGATATCAAATTATCTAAATAAATACTTTAACCTTAATATTGGTACATTTTTTGATGTATTAAAACGGGATGATAAAACTAGTTTTTAGTGAATTTCTATCACTTTTAAGAATCTTTTATACGTATAAGATAATTGAAGAGTCTGATTTATATTATGATCAGTTTAAACTAGCTAAAACCTTAAATATTTTTATTAAATCCTTTAATCTTGAGTTAATGAAACTGAAGAATTTAAAATTTTAAACTCATTACAATTAATTTAAATTTTAACATTATGAAAACACAAATTGCTTTATTTTCACTTATCCTTCTTTCTCTTGGTGGTTCAGAGTATACAAATAATTATAATTTGCAAACTCCCATTGCTAACCAAGCAAATTATAAACCAAGCAAAACTAATGTGTTACCCAACAATGACAAAACAAATTCAATAGTAAAAAGTCAAAATCTCTGGAAAAATATTAAAGCAAAAGATACTGTAAAAGAAAAAGAAAACTACAAAATTCTAAAAAGTAATCCAGCTTTAAAATACTCTATTCGAAAAATAGGCCAAGGGAATAGAGTTATCTTTTCGGTAAATAACGGCTTAAGAAAATTGCCAGACCTAATCTACAATCAATCTAGTGGCATTTACACTGAAACAAATCGTAACAAACAAGGGTTTGATAATGTAATATTTCCATTTAAATGCTCATTATCTACCTCTGTGAATTTTAATGAAAATCCATTTAATAATATTGGCGAATTACTTAATGATTTTGAAATTGAAATTAATGAGCCCGGACTTTGGGAAGTATCATTTAGAAACTAATTTTTTAAGAATTTTATTCAAGGTGAAACATTGAATATTAACAAATGTGTAAATAACTTACAAATCCATTGCTAGTTCTAGCCTACTCACAAGTCCCGAAGCGTCGGGACTTGTGGATTTTATATCTCTGATTTATTTGCTAAATTAGTTTGTTAATCACGTAACTATTCTGATACATAAAAAACTAGATTAAATTAATGAATAAACTACTAATTGGATTAGCAGCTATAATCTTATTTGGTTGCAATGCCGAAATCAAAAAAGAGAAAGAAAACAGTAAGAACGAACAAAACCCTAAAACAGAATTAAACGGAAAAATTAGGGTTTTAAATTTTGGAACTGCTCATTTAAGCCAAACATCAGATGCAAATTCTTCTCAAATAAATTTAAATGACCCAAATGAAAAAGCTGACTTAAAAAAACTCGTTGAAAAAATTGTTGAATTTAAGCCCACTATTATTTGCCTTGAGTTAGAACCCAAAAATAATAGCTATATAGCTTCTACATATTCAGAATATCTAAAAGACCAAACTAATAGATTAAATTACTCGGACGAGTTAAATTCAATAGGACTTGAAGTGGCACGATTGAGTGGTACAAATAGGATTTATGGTATAGACAGCCAAACAGGTTTTGATTACCCAAGTTTAGTAGAGATTGCCAATAAAAAAGTCGCTGATAGTCTTTATATTTCACAAGTTATGAATAACTATAAAAGGGTAAATGCTTTAAAATTTAAAGAACAATTTAAAGAGATTAACACAAGAAATTATAAAATGGAAACATTTAACTTATATAATTTTTTGGCGACACAACATACCAAAGGAAACCAAGAAGGAGTTAATGAAATTACTAAATTCTACCAACGGAATCTAAAAATGTATAGTAATTTTAATGATATAGAAATGACCAAAAACGACAGGGTCTTTATCCTTTTAGGTGCTACACACACTGCCTATTTTGACATTTTTCTTGAAAATAACCCAAAAATTCAATTAGAAAATCCGAATAAATATACTGATTACTAAAAAATACTAAGCAAAATAAAATATGATAGTAAAAATTAAGTGAAAACCCATTAATTTTTATTTAAAAGATTTCCTGTAGGCATTGTTAAATATTAACCCAGGTTTTTACAATGGCATTGCTTAGTACTTGGTTGTTTACCTAAACCAAAACCTTCATATTTTATATGATTTTTATTTGCTAAATTAGTTTCTTAATCACGTAACTAACAATATACAAACACTTTGCGCGTATTATGAAGAAATATATTCAAAACAAAAAGATTTTACTTATAACTTATAGTTTGGTCTTATTTAGTTTTTATTCTTGCATAACAGGAAAAACGTATTCAGCTAAAATAGCTAAATTTCAACCAAGTTTTTGGGGAGAAATTAAAGAGAATATTGTAAAAGAAGTTACAGATACTACGGTAGTGTTTATTAATGGAAAAGTAACTGATTATAATAGGCCTGCAGGAGAAGGTGTTGAACTAATTTTTACTAAAAAAGAAAATAACAAGAAATTTAAAACTGTAACCGATTCTATTGGTAATTTTGAAATAGAAGTAGTAAAAGGATCATACGAATTACAGCTAATACCATACATATACGGCAGAACTCCAACCTTAACCTTTGAAAATTTAAATTTTAAATCTGGAGAAAAACGTGAATTGATAATTTATACTGAATCAAATTATGAGACTATAGCAAAAGACACCATTTTTGAGAATAAAAAAGCCTATAAAAAATATACTGAAAGGTAACCATAAATACTACTGGCAACAACACCTATAAGCATTACGGATTTTAGTCCTTACTACAAAAGTTTAGTGAATATTTATTAAGTCTACCAAATAATTTTGAATTGGCTTTATTTAGCAATACTAAAATGCTCAAACTAAGTACTTAATAGTAAATTAATTGCTTATTTACTCCTGCACTAACCATATCCAAAACCGTTTTTAAAATATAAATAGTAGATTACTGCTTTTTAATGTACTTTAAAGTTTAAAAACATTTATTTCTTCTCTAAATTTTGGATTTTATAACAACGGATAATCTCAAAATTAAACGCTTTTAAATAAATAGTAGAACACAAAAAAATGAACAAACATTCAACAGTTTTTTTCACTGAAATCAGTGAGAAATAATGATTGAAGAATATATATTTTTGTGAATGAGACAGTTCACTATGTATCCTTACCAATAATTAAATTTAATGAAAACTAAAATTACGCTTCTATTACTATTAATAACTACAATAGCTGTTGCACAAGAATATAACTCTTTTATGCTAGAACAAATTGAATCTCATGAAAAATTTTCTTACGAAGGTGTTTTTGAACTATTTAATGCACAAAAAGTTGATGCCGAAATAGATCAAAATTACAAATTACCGTGGAACTCTACATTATATACAGAGGCAGACTGTAAAGCAATTCTAGATACATTGGCAAAAAACGGAGCAATAAATATTAAAGATGGTAGCTTTTCTAATCACGTTTTAGAATTAAATTCACATTTTCCGGAGTTTGCTAAAAATAATTTAATGGATAATTTTAAATTATCTATTAAGGAAAGTAATATTACCAATGAAGATCTAAATTTAAAAATACAAAATAGTGGAACTATTTTCTATGGCTCCAATAGTTCTTCTGTATATAAAAACGGTAGCACAAAATTACACCGTTGGCGCACACTTAATGCTACTTTTAATATTAATACAAACATAAATACAGAAATATACAAGGGCTCAGTAATATTTGAAAGCGGATTTGTTTATGGATATGATTACGTAAAAATTAAAAAATCTGATATTGGAACAAAAATGAAAATTGGCAATTACAAGTTTAAAGTTATTGATGTTATGAATAATACTGTCATATTAGATTTTAAAAACAACATTAACCTTTTAGATTTTGATTTGATTAATTTAAATGAAAATGAGGAACGACTCATTGCAACAAATGGTATGTCATCTGGTGCCAAAACACTTTATAAAGATATATATCAAAAGTTTAAAGAAAACCCAAGCCTATCATTTGACGAATACAAAAAGACATTTCATTCTAAATTTTTAGACCTAATTAAAAGTACTGACTTAAGTAAAGAAGCTAAAGAAAAGTACTTAGGTAAAGAGTATGTTGCTTTTTCGTCATCCACTAAATTAGAAAACGCCTATTTATACCTTCCCAAATATTATTCAAAAACCTTTAAAATTAATTTACCTGACAATTAAAAAGAGATAAGTATTGGCAAATGGCATCAATTATAATTGCCTATTTACATAAAGCTTAATTATTATTTTAAACACATAAACTTAACACCACTCCAAAGCAACATTTATGCATATTATAATTAATAACGCACAATTTAATAAAGAAGATTTAGTTAAATTAATAAATGAAAGTAAATAAAAAGCAATTACACATATAACATCAAAAACCAATATTAGCTTAAAAGACGCCCATAATATAGTTGAAAATTTGAATGATAATCCTAACTACTATGATAATCAGGTATTAGATATTGCAGAAAAAGATTTTTCTACAGAAGAAACCATCACTATTAACGAAGAACCAACGTTCATTATAAATAAAAATTCAACTACCAATAAAGATGCCTTCACATTTACATCTAATAATAAATTAGACCAGATAAAACAAATTAAGGAAAGTTTAAATGTAGATTTAAAAACGGCACAGAAAATTGTAGAGGAGTTACATGAGAAAATGGGTGGTGGAATTGTAAAATATGTAGAAAGCCGTATGGTCAAGGAAAATGGTGAGTATACTACCATTAAAAACGAATTTTTATTGAACGAAATAATCTCTGAAAAGGAGTTTAACACCCTTGTTAAAAATGCCAAAAAACAGTAACATTTTAAAATAAAGTTAGTAAGATATTTATGATGTTGAGTTAAACCATAACATAAAACAACGCATTAAACATAGCTAACACACACTACACATTATTAAAATATGAATATAAACAAACTTTTAATAACCTCTTTACTATTAACTTTTACTGCAGGCTTAATGGTATTTATAAAACTAAGCTATTATTTTTGGAGCACACAATTTGATGCCTTAATTTATTTAGCTATAATTTTGGTTTTAATCGCTGTACTATCAGCTTTAACAGCCTTTGTACAATCATCAATACAATTTTACACGACTCAAAAATTTGAATGGAATTGGTTATTTAGTTTTATACTAGTATGTCTATATGCTATTGGGTTTACATACTATTTAATATTTAGCTAATCTTAGAACAACCATTAATTCTAAAATAAAAAAATATCTACATCTATTTTTATGAAAACACTATTTACTTGTCTATTTCTATTAACAACCATTTGCAACGCCCAAAATAGTACAATGAAAAAAACCAACATAACCGATTTAGAAAAATTGAACCTAAAAGGAAACGTAAAGAGTGTAAACGAATTTTCGCAAGTATTACACGTAGATGATGCACCATCTATTGAAAATGTTAAAACGTTTAATACAAACGGATTTTTAACAAATGAAACCATCTATTATCGGGGGAAAGCAAGAAGTACTGAAGAATGTACATATTTAGACGGAAAATTAAAAACCAAAGTTGAAACACTATTAACATCCAGTGGCTACACAACTACATACAGATATGACTACAAAGAAAATGAAATTGTAGTAAAAGTTTTTGAAGATGATGAATTAGCAGAGTCGTCGATTAAAAAAATGGATAAAAACAATAACGTTATATACACTAAAGACAGTAACCTATTGTTTAATACCTACTGTGAAAAAACATACAAATACGACAAAAACGACAACCTACTGCTAGTAACCGAAGACTGCTACAATGAAGATGGTAAAAACTACAGCAACACTATAAAATATGAATATAAAGATGCATTACTTGTAAAAATGCAACACTCAAATACAATTACTAATGACAATGTAGGCTTTACAGAGCAATATTATTACAACAACTTAAATGAGTGTACAGAAATAAAAGTTTTTATAGATAACAAATTAGATAGCAAGCAAACCAAAGTATACGATAATGGTCTATTAACAGAACATCATTTTTATGAAAATGATGATGAAATAAAATTTATAAAATACGAGTACGACCAAAAAGAGAATATCACAAAAAAAACTGTTAATGAAGTATCCTCTAATGGAACTGTAACAACTATTTTTACTTTTAAAATTAGCTATTACAACAATTAACTACTGTAAATCAATTTATTGAGAATATAAAAATTGCTAATTATCAATGAAAGATTGTTAAAGCTAAAACAAAGATTCAAACTAAAAACAATTATAAAATTAAGGTGTTATTACTTTTTTTCGTAACCGTTCAATCCATAAATGCTCAAAATTATATAGATTTTTATGAGAACGGGAAAAATTAGAAAATAGCCTATGGCCATAAACAAACACGCTAACCTCAATTGTCCTAAATAAATACGTATAAGCAATATACTAAAGATTCTAAATAATATTTGTAACGTTTACTACCACAAGAGTACAAATAATATAGATGTGTGTTCCAATAATATATCTTGAACAGAATAGACATCAAAAAAAATAAATAAATAAAATCTTTATGAAAAAAAATAAAAAACTACCCATTGGAATTGCTATTGGAATAGGAATAGGAACCGCTATTGGTGTTGCTACAAATAATTTAGCATTATGGATTGGTGTTGGAATTGCCGTTGGGGTTGCTATAGGAACCACACTTGATAAAAAAAATAAATCGGAAGAAAGCAATAGACCTTAAAAACAAGTTTAGCTAATGAAAGAAATTTTAATTTGCTAAACTAGGTGCTTAACTATCTAAATAACCTAACACAACCAAAAAGTATACAACATCCGAAAATTTGTATAAGCGTTTAAGCTTATTACTACCTCATCTTTGCAATGTTATTTTAATCTATAAAAAAACAGACAGCAATGAAAGCAAATAAATTTGGCAAAAATGGTTGGACACCAGAAAGAATTGATGATTTAAGCGGTAAAACATTTGTTATAACAGGCACTACAAGCGGAACCGGGTTTGAAGCAGCTAAAATATTGCTGTCTAAAAATGCTAAAGTGGTAATGCTTAACAGAAACCCTAAAAAGGCTGATGATACTATACAAACTTTAAAGCAAGAAGTTGGTAACCATAGCAATGTTATAAATATTACTTTAGACCTATCAATACAAGCCTCTGTAAAAAAAGCTGCCCATGAGGTGCTTAACACCGTTACTAAAATTGATGCGTTAATTTGTAATGCTGCAATTGCACAAGTACCAAAACATACACTAACAATAGATGGTTGGGAAAGTCAAATGGGCACCAATTACTATGGAAATTGGACATTACAAGCTTTGTTGTTTCCGCTTATAGAAAAATCTAACGGGCGCATTGTAACTGTTGGTAGTATGGGGTATAATATGGGTATTAAAACCATAAAATTTAATGATTTAAATTGGGATAAAGATTATACACCTAACAATGCATACAGCCAAAGTAAATTAGCACAAATAATGTCAATTTACGAACTACAAGATAGGTTAAAAGAAGCTGGCAAAACTAACGTTAAGGCCTATGCTTGCCACCCAGGAGCATCAAGAACAAACTTAATTAACACAAGCGGAAGCTTACTTATGCGCTTTATGTTTTTTCTAATGAAACCATTTACACAATCTGCAGAAAAAGGTGCTTACCCGCAATTAATGTGTGCTACAGAAGAAAATTTAGACCAAACTGGTTTTTACGGCCCTACTGGAAGAAGCAATTGGGTTGGCCCTGTTGGCGCACATAAGTTAGAACCACACGCTAAAGACAAAGCGGTTTCTAAAAAATTATGGGAGCTTTCTGAGAAAGAGACAGGTGTAAAATGGAATATTTAAATTTGTAGTATGCAACATTTTAAAACATTATCTGCTTATTTAGATTATTTAGAGCTACCAAGTCCAGAGCATCCAATGCTTAGTGTTTTTAACTCTAAAGGAAATGGTAATTTAACGTGCCCTAAAGAGAGCTCGCCGCCAATTACAAACGATTGTTATTCTATTAGCTTTAAAAAGTTTGTAAAAGGAAAATTAAATTATGGGCGTACAAAGTATGATTTTACTAATGGTGCTTTATTTTTTATTGCTCCAAGGCAAGTTTTACAATGGGATAGTAGCGTGGTTTTTGAGCAAAAAGGTTTTTCTATAAATTTTCATGAAGATTTTATTAAAGGTACAGAGTTAGCGCAGCAAATAAAAAACTATGGTTTCTTTTCTTACTCTGTTAATGAGGCATTGCATCTTTCTCCTAAAGAAGAAAAACAAATGGAATTAATAGCTTCCGCCATAGAAATTGAATACCAAAACAACCAAGATGCGTTTAGTAAAGACATTATTATTTCTCAACTAAGCACGCTTTTAAAGTATGCTAACAGGTTTTATGAAAGACAGTTTTTAAACAGAAAAGAGTTCTCTACCTCTTTATTAGAACAATTTAACAGGCAAATATCTACCTATTTAGAAACTGGTCTACTGCAAGAGAAAGGAATACCCAGCATAGAACAAATAGCAAGTAAAATGTTAGTGTCTCAACGTTATTTAAGTGACACTCTAAAAAAAGAAACTGGCAAAACTACTACAGAACATTTACACCTGCATTTAATAGATGAGGCAAAAAATATACTATTACAACCAAATAAAAGTATTTCTGAGGTTGCTTATGAGTTAGGGTTTGAATATCCGCCTTACTTTTCTAGGTTATTTAAAAAGAAAGAAGGTATAAGTCCAACACAATACAGAGAAAAATATAAACTTAATTAAAGTATGGAACTATTAAAATTAGCAACAGAATGGGCAAAAGCAGAAGTGTTCTCTACACGTTTTTTTATTTTATTTGCCTTCTTATTTTTAATTGCAAGTATTGGTTTTTGGCAATTAGGAAAAACCGATTTAGCAAAGGCATACATTATTCCTACTTTGGTAGCCGGTGTATTGCTTATGACTATAGGACTTGGTTTATTTTTCACCAACAAATCTAGAATAACACAATTTAAAAAAGCATTTACTACAAATGCAGCTGCTTTTTATGAGTCTGAAATTGAACGTACAGAAAGCACGTTAAAAGAATATACCGTTGTATTTAAAGTTATCCCTATTTTAATAGTTGTTGCCGCATTGGTAATGTTATTTATTACAACACCTATTTGGCGTGCCATTAGCATTACTACTGTTGCTATGCTTATTGTAATTTTATTGGTAGATGGCACAGCTTATGCAAGAATTGAAACTTACCACAAACAGCTAAAACTACTGAATAATAACAGTTAAAAAACGAAAAATAAATTATTAATTTTCTAATAACTATTAATTAATCTGCCTATCATTTTTGCCAACTAACTTTGGTTTTTGTTCGTATTAACTTAAACCAAATTTTAAAATGAAAAACCTACTTACACTAAAAACAATAACTTTAATTATTGTTTTAGGCAACCTGCAATTTGTTTTAGCACAAGATGCTAACCATATGAATAAGCAAAGAAGATATGATGAAGTCTCTTGGCTTATTACCCACAATGCTAATAATAATGATACTGATGCTCCACAAGGCTTTTTTGGCTGCTTAGGAGGAAGAAACCAAAGTAAAGGTATAAAGGCTCAATTACAAAGTGGCGTTAGAAGCTTTATGGTAGACATACACAGGGTAAACGGAGAATTAAGACTAAAACATGGGTCTCCTAATATGTGTATGATGGATGCTAAGGATTTTAATAATATAATGGAAGAATGGTTAAGAAATCATCCATTGGATATAATAACACTTCACATACAAACAGGAGCTAATTTAGGAATAAGTGGTTTAGATGATATTTTTTACGGCAGAAGAACGGGTTACAAAAACATATCTAACTACATATACAACCACAGTACTTTTGTTAGCGCTAGCAGACCTGCAAATTCTGGCTCAGATACCTACCCTACAATTCAAGAAATGATTACTAAAAACAAAAGGTTAGTTATTTTTACAGAAACAAACTACAATAGTAATCTTTATAGATATGAGTTTTCACACACAGTACAAAACCCTTATAGAGCAAGTCAGGTGTCACAATTATGGGATACAAATAAATTTATAGCAGACAGAGGCGTAGACCACAAAACCATACTAACCGTAAACCATTTTGCAGGAGACGCACCAACATACAACGCAGACAAAAATAAATCTAGAGATGCCAATAAAGACGTGAGTAAAAAAGCGGTAACTGCTTGGTTTCAATTTGGTCATAGGCCTTCTATAGCCGTAGATTATTATAGTTTATCTAATGGTAACGGAACCATACCACAAATTAATGAGGTAAACACTTTTAATGAGGTAAGAGGTAAATTTACAGATCCCAGTAACACATCAAAACACATAAGAGATGTAAATGTGTACCTAGCTGAACTTGTAAACGGCCAATGGAAAAAAGTAAAAAATGTAGCATATAATGGAGTAAGAGCTAAATGGCATTTATTTTATTCTTTTCCTGCAAGACCAAATGACAATAGAGCGCTGTTTTTTGAACATCCTAACTATAATTTTTCACCAAGATTTATTAAAATTGGAGATTATGATGGTGCACAAAGCAAAACATTTACTATAAACATAACTGCCAATCAAAAAAGCGCCTCAAGATCTTTTGTACAAACTACCACATTAGATCCACTGGCAGTATACCCAAATCCGTCAACAAATGGGACTCTAACATTTAAATACAATACAGAAAAGCCTAAAACTCTTATACTAGATTTGTATGATTTAAACGGACAACATATTAAAAACGTAACTCATAAAACAGTTACAGGAGAAAATGAATTGCAATGGAATTCTAATGGTTTAAAAGGAATTTTTATTCTTAAAGGAAAATTAGGAAAAGAAACTATTAGTAAAAAAATACTATTTAAATAGTTAAATAAAAGCAAGTATACAGTTAAGTATAAATATTAAAATTTATGCTTAACCGTATACTTTATAATACAATCAAAAATTTATACAAACTAACACGCAACCAACTATTAAAAATGATAAAAAAAAGCATAACAACCATTTTAATTTTCACTGCATTTATAACAACTTTTTTAGGCTGTAATGAGAGTGACGATAACAATACTGAACCCAATGAAAATATAATTAAGATTGAAGATGCTAAATTATTTGATTTTCCATTATTTGGTATTACACCAATTTCTATAGAAATAATACAACCTACCATTATAGATAATAAGGAAACAGTATATGGTGAAATTAATATTGTAGTGCCAAACTCCGTTTCTTTAAGTAAAATTGCTGCTACCTTTACGTCAAATGAATTGAACTTGAGTAAATTTAATGTTTTACCTGGCAACACCTCCTCACTAAATTACGAAACACAAAATCACATATACACTGTAGTAAATGTGTTAGATGAATCAGAAGAACTCTTACATTACACTGTAAATATTAAAAAAGAAGTAATACAAACACCACCTACACTTACAGTAACAGATTTTAAGTTTGAAGCAAGTAAAAATTCGCAATTAACTAACGATGTTACCATTGAAAAACGAGTAGATGATGTAAACAGTCAAACAATTTATTTATTTGTTCCTACTGGCACAGATTTTTCTAATTTAACACCAACGGCAACATTTGATGCCGAAGATGTTTTTTACACACAAGACTCCTCTATTTCAATAACAGATGTAAATACAGCATACCCTACTACAGAAACTAGTTTTGATTTTGCTTACCCAAAAAGATTTATTATTGTATTGAGAGATGATGCAAATAATACTATAAAATGGGTAAATGTATTTGTTGATGTAAAAAACCCTGTGGCAATAGAGAATACAGATATTACTACGCCAGATATAACAACAACAGCAAGTTCAACTTCTTTTAGAGGTATTACTACATGGAAAAATGTTGGGAATCATATCTTAGAATTTAATATGGCAACTACCTATGAAAATAAAATACCTACTTCTGATATAGACTTTATTACAGCAAGAAGAAATTTTACTTCAATTGGCCTTGCTCCTAAAGAAAGTGCTGACATAAACGTGTTAGTGATAAAAGATTTACCAGTAGGTGAATACAAATCTACAGCTGTGTTCCATTCAAAATTTGTTAATCATGAAGCAACAGCAGATTTAATACAGCCAGTTAAACTTAATATTACTACAAATGTTACAAATTAAATTTTTAAAACAAACCAGTAGTAAAAATACCATTTAAATAGTTAAACAAAATTAATATAACCAAAACTGCGTGCGTAGATTCTTATAAATTGCTATATTGGAATTTTACTATAAACATTTACGCAAATGAAAAAACTAAACATATTAAATACTTTATTTTTAGTAGTGATAAGAAGAAACTAAAATGTCTATAAAAAACACACAAATTTCAAGAGTCAAAATAAGCAACAATATGATTTTGGCTCTACTTATTTTTTTTACAACCTTAGCGAGTACTGCACAAACTATTAAAGGAACTGTTTTAAATAAAGAAACCAACAAACCGGTTGATAACGCAAGTATATCTGTCGTTAACACCAGTAATGGAACATTTACCAACGCAAGAGGTGTTTTTAAATTAAAAAATACTTCTGGTTTATCGCCATTAACAAAAATAAAGTTTTCTAGTCTTGGATATAAAACCTTAGTTACTACAGTGCAATCTATAAAAGATGCAAATTATATTGTTTACTTAGAGTCTAATGCAGAAAAATTAAAGGAGGTTGTTGTTTCATCTAACAAAAAATTAAAAAAAAATATTAGTTTTCAAATATTGGCAGAAATGCCATTTGGTGTATCAAACTTCGGATCTACAATTATTAACAATAAACTATATGTTACCGCAGGGGATTTATCTTTTATTGAAGAAAATGAAAAAAGAGCTATAGACAACTCTGAAACAATGGGAGAGCTAATTAACAATTTACGAATTAACGGCTCTTGGGTAAGTTACAGTAATAAAATACAGGTTTATAATTTTGAAAACAACTCTTGGGAAGTTTCAAAACAAAACCTGAATAAAAAAGCTTACCACAAAACAGTTGCTGTAAATGAAAGTTTATATGTTTTTGGAGGAAAAACAATATCTCCAAACAAAAAAAGAGAGTATTTAAATAATAAAATTGAAGTTTTTAATACAACTACCAATGATATTGGTATTGATGATGCATACCCACACCAAGCAGTTAATTTTACAGCTGTAACCTATAAAAATAACATAATTATTATGGGGGGTTCTACCAAGGTATTAGAGAACGGAAAAAAATTGTATCGTAACAATTCTTACTTATTTAATACCAGTACTGGTCACTGGTATCAATTAACAAAAATGCTAAAGGACAAAGAGGCCAATGGCGTATTAGCAAACAATAAAGTTTTTTTAGTTGGTGGTTTTCATAACGGACCATTAAAAGATATTGAAGCTTACGATTTAGAAACCGCAGAGTGGGAAGCACAGGGAAACTTATTTGATGGAATTGAAAGACCTGCTCTAGCATCTAACAATAATATCATATATATTTTTGATTCAAAAAAAATACTTACTTACAATACCAAAACAAAACTTTTAAAAGAATACAAAATAGACATCCCTTTAAAATATGCTAATATGCATTATTTAAATGGCAAGCTATACATACTTGGTGGCTCTAACTACTTTAATTACAAATCCAAAGCATCAAAAAACCTGTATACTATTAAATTGTCAGAATTTAAAAATACTAAGCCTCGTAAGGAAAAGTATCTAGACTAAAATTAAAAACAAGCTGTTTAAAGCTTGTTTTTAATTTTAATTACTACAAGGAATACTACTTCTAATTCAACTTAAAAATAATATCTTGTTCTTCTAATTCTGCTAATAATTGTGTGGTAATATTTATCTTTTGTTTACGACTAGACAAGTCTACCTTTATTTGCTCTTCCATTTCATAAACCTCAAATTTTAAGGGATGCTTCCCTTCTTGCTCATCAGAATTTAGAGTCTTTTTTAAATTAAAAACATCTTCTTCCTTAAGCGTATCTATATTTAGTTTTATGGTAAGCTTTTTAGCGTATTGCTCCATAACATCTTGCAATAGCATAAAGCTATTAAATTGCAATCTAGGATCTCCTTTTTTCCCGGTATCCTTGTTGGTCCAACCTTCTCTAATAAACAGTTTTACGTACACAAAAGAGCTAATCATTAAAAAGTGACGAAACTTTAAGTACTCTTCTCCAAATATTCTAAAGTCGTATGAGTCTGTATAATCTTCCATAGAAAACATTGCCCAACCCTTTCCGTTTTTAGAAACTCTATGTTGCACATCTGTAATTACACCTGCAATAGAAAGCTCTTTATTTACATATTGCTCCATATTATGTACAGCAGCAATACCAGAATTACAAAACGATTTTATTTCTGATTTAAAATCATCTAGCGGATGACCAGAAATATAAATACCTACAACCTCCTTTTCTTTTCGTAGTTTTTCCATAGTCCCCCACTCTTCACAAGGTGGTACTACAGGTTCTGGAATTTGTACATCACTAGCTTCACCAAACAGACTTACTTGAGACGAGTTTTGGCTTTCTTGAAACTTAGAGCCATATTTCATTACTTTTTCTAAAAACGTAATTCCATCTCCTTCATCATGCAAATATTGTGCTCTATGGGTATCTCCAAAAGAGTCAAAACCTCCTGCTAGAGTTAAGTTTTCAAAAGCTCTTTTATTTGCAGCACGTAAATCTATACGTTTTGCCAAATCAAAAACAGATTTATACGGGCCGTCCTTTTTTCTGTTTTCTACAATAGTTTCTACAGCACCACGACCAACACCTTTAACAGCTCCCATACCAAAACGAACTGCGCCAGCGTCGTTTACAGCAAATTTATAGTAAGATTCGTTTACATCTGGCCCCAAAACCTCTAAGCCCATACGTTTACACTCTTCCATAAAAAAGGTAACTGTTTTAATATCATTCATATTATTAGACAGTACCGCAGCCATATATTCTGCTGGGTAGTGTGCCTTACAATATGCAGTTTGGTAAGCAATCCATGCGTAACAGGTAGAGTGAGATTTATTAAATGCATATGCCGCAAAAGCTTCCCAATCTTTCCAAATTTTTTCTAATTTATCTACTGCATGTCCTTTTGCAGAAGCCTGTTCTATAAATTTAGGCTTCATTTTATCTAGAACATGCTTTTGCTTTTTACCCATTGCCTTACGCAAGACATCGGCTTCACCCTTGGTAAAATCTGCCAATTTTTGAGACAAAAGCATTACTTGCTCTTGGTAAACCGTAATACCATAGGTTTCTGCTAAATACTCTTCACAGGCATCTAAATCATAAATAATTTCTTCGGTACCGTGCTTACGAGCAATAAAGCTTGGTATGTATTCCATTGGCCCTGGACGGTACAATGCATTCATGGCAATTAAATCTGCAAACACTGTAGGTTTTAATGATCGCATGTGTTTTTGCATTCCAGGAGATTCATATTGGAAAACCCCTACTGTTTCTCCTCTCTGGAAAAGCTCATATGTTTTTTGATCATCTAACGGAAAATTCTCTGGATCTAGCTCAACACCATGTTTTGCTTTTACAATTTTTACGGTGTCTTTAATTAGGGTTAGAGTTTTTAATCCTAAAAAGTCCATTTTTAACAATCCAGCACTTTCCACAACAGAGTTATCAAACTGCGTACAATACATGTCTGAGTCCTTTGCTAATGCAACAGGTACAAACTTTGTAATATCGTCTGGAGTAATAATAACTCCACAGGCGTGTATACCTGTGTTACGTACAGAACCTTCTAAAACATAAGCTTGGTTTAGTGTTTCTGACTCTAAATCATCTCCTTCAGAAATTTCTAAAAGCTCATTAATTTTGGCTAGTTCCTCACTATTAAACTTACTTTTTAACGTTTTTTCATCTACACCAATAATTTTTTTAAGCTTAGACATGTTAGGAATAAGCTTTGCCATACGGTCTGCATCACCCAACGGCAAATCTAACGCGCGGGCAGTATCTCTAATTGAAGATTTGGCTGCCATTGTACCATAGGTAATAATTTGCGCCACTTGGTTAGAGCCATATTTATCTATTACGTAATCCATTACACGGCCACGCCCTTCATCATCAAAATCTATATCAATATCTGGCATAGACACACGATCTGGATTTAGGAAACGCTCAAAAAGTAAATCGTACTTAATAGGATCTAAATTGGTAATCCATAAACAATAGGCAACAGCAGAACCTGCTGCAGAACCACGACCAGGACCAACAGACACGTCCATTTTACGAGCCGCTCTAATAAAATCTTCTACAATTAAGAAGTATCCAGGATATCCTGTTTTTTCAATTACCTTAAGCTCAAAATCTAAACGCTCATCAATCTCTGGTGTAATTTCACCATATCGTATTTTTGCGCCTTCGTATGTTAAATGCCTTAAAAACTTATTTTCTCCACGCTTACCACCATCAATTTTATCTTCCTCAAAAACAAACTCTTCAGGAATATCAAAAGCAGGTAACAGTACATCTCTAGCAAGTGTAAACGTTTCTATTTTATCTACAACCTCTTGTATATTGGTTATTGCCTCTGGTATATCTTTAAAAAGCTCCTTCATTTCATCAGAAGATTTAAAATAATACTCCTGATTAGGCAAACCGTAGCGGTAACCACGACCACGGCCTATTGGTGTGCTTTGTTTTTCTCCATCTTTTACACACAATAAAATATCATGTGCATAGGCATTTTCTTTTTCTACATAATATGTATTATTGGTTGCTACCAATTTTACGTTATGTTTTTTTGCAAACTTTATTAAAACTTGGTTTACACGGTCTTCATCTTCTTGGCCATGGCGCATAATTTCCATGTACAAGTCGTCTCCAAACTGCTCTTTCCACCAAAGTAACGCATCCTCTGCTTGATTTTCACCCACATTTAAGACCAAACTTGGCACCTCTCCGTATAAATTACCTGTAAGTACAATTAAATCTTCTTTGTACTGTTCTATAATTTTTTTATCAATCCTAGGCACATAATATTTACCATCTACAAAGGCAATAGAAGACATTTTAGCCAGGTTATGATACCCATTTTTATTTTTAGCTAAAAATACTATTTGGTACCCATTGTCTTTTTGAGACTTGTTGGTATGATCCTCACACACCTGAAACTCGCATCCTATTATTGGTGTAATTTCTTTTTCTGGAATAAATTCATGCAAAGGCTCTTCGCCTTCTTCCAATCTATTTTCCTGCGTAGCTTCATACCGTATTTCATTAGCATCATTTCTAGATTTTACACCTTTGTTGTGGTTAAGAACACCATTTACAAAGTGAAAAGCTCCCATCATATTAGCATGATCTGTCATTGCAACAGCAGGCATATTGTTTTTAGCTGTTGCTTTTATTAAATCTGGGACACTAATGGTAGATTGTAATATAGAAAACTGTGTATGGTTGTGTAGGTGAGAAAACTCGGCCGACTCTAAAGTTGCTAAATTTTCTTTAATTTCTTCTTTACTAACACCACCAGTATCTTTAGCCCAAAGTGCATCTGCTATTTTTTTTGATGCCTTTTTTAGGTTAATGTGTTTTAACCCTATAAGTTCTATTGGCTTAGGATTAGCTTCTGAAAAGTTTTTAAAATAATCTGGCTGAACATCTAACTGTTCTGCGGTATATTGTTGCTTACGTATAAGCTCTAAAAAACAACGTGTAGTTGCCTCAACATCTGCTGTTGCGTTGTGCGCTTCTCCAAAAGGTTCACCAAATAAAAATTGATGCAATTCTGTTAGTGTTGGCAATTTAAATTTACCTCCACGACCACCGGGAATTTGGCACAAGCTAGCTGTATGCTCTGTACACGTATCTAACACTGGCAGCTCTTGCAACTGGTTTTCTACCTGAAGACGATGAAACTCTGCTCCCATAATGTTAAGGTCAAACCCAACATTTTGCCCAACTACAAATTTTGTTTTTTCTAATGCAGCATTAAATTTCTCTAAAACCTCTGCCAAAGGCACACCATCTTGTTCTGCTAAAGCAGTAGAAATGCCGTGTATTTTTTCGGCATCATACGGAATATTAAATCCGTCTGGCTTCACCAAGTAATCTTGATGCTCAATAACATTACCCATATCATCATGCAATTGCCATGCAATTTGAATACACCTTGGCCAGTTGTCTGTATCTGTATAAGGAGCATCCCAGCGCTTAGGTAATCCGGTAGTTTCGGTATCAAAAATTAAGTACATAGTGTAATGTTTGTAGTCTTAAAAAAGCAGTGGATAAAAATACCAAAAACCATTGGTTTTATAAAGCCATTTAAAGAAGAGTTATTAACGGTATAAAAAAAGCAGGACTTTCGTCCTGCTCCCTCAACAATTAACCAAACATACAAGATAATTATGAAACCATTTCCTGATACACCTTTGCAGTGTTTAACGCAGATTGCACACTATTGCGCTGCGCAATTAACAGGTTTTCTGTAGATGGTGCTAACACCATATCTTTGTCATTTAATATATCATCATACTCTTCTATAAAAGATTGTTCTCCGCGTTCTACCTCATCTAAAATGCGTTCTTCTTCATTAGAAGATAAAGTAGCCGTTAAGTTCATCCAAGTTCTATGTAAGTCACCCTTAATTGTTCCACTTTTTTCTGGCAAGTGTCCGTATGCCAAAATCTCAGACTTTAATTGGTGACCAAAATTGTAACGTTGTTCTGCTTTACCCTCTAAAAATCTTTTTACAGACGGGTTTTCTACTTTTTCTGCACCAAGCTTGTACCCTTTCTCGGCGTCGTAAGTTTTTTCTAATAAATTGTTTAATCTGTTTGTAATTTCTTCAGTATACTTCATAATATCTCTTATCATTTAAATTAATTAACATTGCTGACTATCAACAATCTTGTTCCTCTAAATTATAAACTGAAACACCTAATAACAAGAAAATACATCGGTTTAGCCTAAGTTTAACGCCAACTCTTAATAATTGTTAAGTTAAAACCATTATTTTTGCTACATAAAGTATTGCATATTAAACAGAAAGTGTATATTTGCACCCGCTTTTAAGCCAAAAGCAATTAAACGAATTAATAACAGGGGTCGGGCACCCTACAAATTTAATGTGATATGCCAGTTAGAATTAGATTACAAAGACACGGAAAAAAAGGAAAACCTTTCTATTGGGTAGTAGCAGCAGATTCTCGTGCTAAAAGAGATGGTAAATTCTTAGAAAAATTAGGAACTTACAATCCAAACACTAACCCAGCAACAATTAACTTAGACGTAGATAGTTCTGTAAAATGGTTATCTAATGGTGCACAACCATCTGATACTGCTAAAAGAATTTTATCATACAAAGGTGTATTATTAAAGCACCATTTACAAGGTGGTGTACGTAAAGGTGCATTAACTGAAGAGCAAGCAGAAGAAAAATTTAATGCTTGGGTTGCTGAAAAAGAAAAATCTGTAGCTGGTAAAGTTGAAGGTTTAGATAAAGTTAAAGCTGATGAAGCTGCTAAGAAATTTGAAGTAGAAAAAGCAATTAACGAAAAACGTGCAGCAGCGGCAGCAGCTCCTGTAGCAGAAGAAGCACCAGCAGATTCTGAAGATGCAGCAGCTTCTGAAGAAGAATAAATTTATACAAAAAACGATATGCAAAAGGAAGATTGTTTCTACTTAGGTAAAATCGTTTCAAAATATAGTTTTAAGGGTGAAGTGTTAATTAAGGTTGACGCAGATGAACCCGACTTATACGAAAATATGGAATCAGTGTTTATTTCTTTAGGAAATAACCTGGTTCCATTTTTTATTGATAAATGTAGGTTACATAAATCTAGTTTATTACGTATTAGGTTTGAAGAAGTTTTAAACGAGTCTGATGCAGACCGCATTATGGGCTCTAAACTTTACCTACCACTTACAATGTTACCCAAATTAACTGGTAACAAATTTTACTTTCACGAAGTTATAGGTTTTACTTTACAAGATGATGTACACGGAGATATTGGAGAAATTACCAGTGTTAACGACACCACATCACAAGCACTTTTTGAGGTTGAAAAAGGAGATAAACAATTGCTAATACCTATTAACGATGAAATTATCACCAAAGTAGATCGTGAAAATAAAACCATTTTTGTAACCACACCAGAAGGCTTAGTAGACTTATACTTAAGTTAGAATATATATTTTTATTTTTTTTAATAATAGAATCTAGTTTTAGACCTATCTCATTTAGAAGGAATTAAATATTGCCTTAACCACAATTATGCCTGCAACTTAAATAACAATCAGATACACTTATGGCTATTTAGGTATAATCTAAAAAAGATATTATTATGAATAACGTTATAATTAAACGTATAAACGATATTTTAAAATATGAATTTAGCTTAAATTATTTTTTACAACAAAATTTTTATGAAAAAAGCTACAAAAAATACAGTTTATTTATGTTAACAAATAGATTATATTTATCTTTAAACTATTAAACCAATTATTAGGGTATATAAACATCACTTAAATTCAATTTTAATTATTAGTCATATTTTTCAAGACGAGACATAAAAAATATTTATGAGTTACAAATCATATTTTGGATATATAGAAAAACTGGGAGGGAATGGTTGGTTGAGAGTTAAGCTCAACGATGGTTTAATTTGGCCATTACCTGAATTTTTAAAGGTTTTAGTTACAAAGTCAGAGGATAGAGAAGAGTTTCAAATATTAGAGGGCCGATTTAGAGATAAAAAAGCATCTGTAAAGAAAAAAGATTGGACGTGGACTGATTGGGATGGTTCTTTTATCGAAAACGATATTCAGCAAGGTTACCCACATAAAGGTCCTGCAAAAATAAAATTTTACATTAAATCAAAAAAAATAGAAATAGATGGTTTAGGTGAATTTAACGCTAAAACTGAAGATAATAATCCGCCTCCAGTAGGCAGGCATGATATAGAAATTCCATATGAGCCACATCCCTTAGGTGAGGGATATACAGCACAAGCTAAATATGCAAAAACTTGGTTCAGAATTGGCCATTTTGGAGATCGGTTTTTACATTGTGGAAGCATCTCTGCTGGATGTATAACAGTAGAAGACATTCATAAATGGGATGAAATTTATAACCATCTTATTATATCAAGAAAAGGTTTTGACAGTATTGGAACAGTGGAAATAATAGACAAATGAAAACATATATATATTTAATTGCTGTAATACTTCTTTTCTGTCAATGCAAAAGAATTAGTCGTTTATCTAGTGAGTGCGGAAAAATTATTGAAATCAATCAATTAGAGAGGTTAAAAGTAAAAGATACTTTATTAGGGTTTTCAGCAATGACTGATTATAATCAACGTTTTAGCTTTGATACATTAAATGGGAATTTTACATTTTTATTCTTTAAGGACACACCTAATACGGTAGGTTATACTCTTTTGTTAAATGAAGAAGTGAAAAATAAAAGTTTAGGTGCAAAAGTGATTTCAAAAGGAGGAAATTTAATAGTGAGCAATGAAGCAAAGTTATTGAATCTCTATGGAATAGGTCCGAACAAAAAACTCAAATTAACTGATAACGTACTCATTAAAGCTGATGAAAATAAAATAATTTTAAAAATCTATAAAAACGCCTGTGAAGAAGATATAATAAGTATTTTAAATGAACACACAAAATTCCCCTAATAAAAATAAACGCCATTAACTAGGGTCATTTAAATTTTTAAAATTACCACCTACATAATAAAACCTGTATTTTTGCGTGTATACTACACATATTATGCAGAACAATCAGAATATAAAAGTAGCAGTAGATGCCGTTGTTTTTGGCTACCATAACAATGCACTTTATGTATTGTTAGTACAACAAAAGTATGGTGTTTATAAAGATCAGTGGGTTTTACCTGGCGGCTTAGTACATAATGGAGAAACATTAACTAATGCCGTACACAGAGAATTACAAGAAGAAGCAGGCATAAACATTAACTACCTAGAGCAACTGTATACTTTTGGTGATGACGTTGAGCGAGATAAGAGAAACCATGTAATATCTGTTTCCTATTTTGCCTTGGTAAATCCAGATAATTTAAAACTATCTGCCGCTACAGATGCACAAGACGTAAAGTGGCAAAACATTAATAACATACCAAAACTACCGTTTGACCATAATTTAATAATAGATACTGCTTTTAAAAGAATAAAAGCAAAACTACACTACCAACCTATTGGCTTTGATTTGCTTCCTAAAAAGTTTCCTTTTTCGGATTTAGAGCATTTGTATGCAACTATTTTAGAACAAGAAATAGACCGAAGAAACTTTAGAAAAAAGATTTTAAGCTTTGGTTTTATAAAAAAATGCAACGAAAAACAAAAAAATGGCAGCGGTAGACCAGCACAGCTATATACCTTTGACCCCAACAAATACGAAGCTTTAGAGAAAAATGGAATGCACTTTGAAATTAAGTTTGCGTAAATTTAACACGAATAATTTTTGTTAATTCATTTTCTCGATTAACTTTGTGTAAAAATAACGCAAATGATATTAAATTTAGATCCACAGTTTAACCCGTTCCCAAATCAGAAAAGCATCGAATTTAAATCGTTTTTATTTTCTGGTGGTGAACCTCACATTAAAATTGAAAACAATTTTAATACCTCAGATACTATAACAGTAACACACAGACTGCAGTCCTTTAATGATGTTGGCTTATTGCTACTTACTATAGACGCCTTAAAACGTATGGGCGTAAAAACAATTAATGCTTTTATACCATATTTTCCGGCTGCTAGGCAAGATAGGCTAATGGTTCCAGGAGAATCATTATCTGTAAAAGTGTATGCAGAATTAATAAATAATCTTCAATTAAATGAAGTTATTGTTTATGACCCACATTCTGAGGTTACCCCTGCTCTATTACACAATTGCACTACAATTACAAATTACACTTTTATACAAAAGGTTATATCAATCTTAAATAACAATGTTTTATTAATATCTCCAGACGGAGGTGCGCTTAAAAAAATTTATAAAGTAGCCGAATATCTAGGAGGCAAAGAAGTAATAGAATGCTCCAAAACTAGAGATGTTAAAACCGGTAAGTTATCTGGCTTTAAAGTGTACGCAGATGATTTACAAGGCAAAGATTGTTTGGTTGTAGATGATATTTGCGATGGTGGCGGAACTTTTAATGGTTTAGCTCAAGAATTAAAAAATAAAAATGCTGGCAACTTATACCTAGCTGTTAGTCACGGTATATTTAGTAAAGGGTTAGAGAGCTTAAGCAGTTATTACAGTGGCATTTTTACTACAGATTCTTTTAACTCAATTGACGAACAACCAAAGGTTACACAAATACCACTTGCTACCATACTACAATAAGACATTAAAAACAAAATATAGATATTATGAATCCACTATTATATACAGACGGTTACAAAGTAGACCACAGAAGACAATATCCAGAAGGTACAACCTTAGTATACTCTAACTGGACACCAAGAAAAAGTAGAATAGACGCTATAGATGAAGTTGTATTTTTTGGACTTCAATATTTTATAAAAAAATACATTATTGAAGAATTTAACACCAACTTTTTTAACAAACCTAAAAAGGAAATTGCAGAAAAGTACAGCAGAAGAATTAATAATTATTTAGGACCAAATGCTGTTGGTATTAAACACATAGAAGATTTACACGACCTTGGTTATTTACCAATGGTAATAAAAGCATTACCTGAAGGGTCTAGTGTGCCTATACGTGTACCTATGATGACAATGTACAATACATTACCAGAATTTTTTTGGCTAACTAATTATTTTGAGACTATTTTAAGCACTACTATTTGGATGCCTTGTACCTCTGCTACCATTGCTAAACAGTACAGGAAAATATTAGATAAATATGCAGAAGAGACATCTACAGCTCTTGAATTTGTAGATTGGCAAGGTCACGATTTTTCTATGCGAGGTATTGCAGGTATGGAAGCTGCTGTTATGAGTGCATCTGGACATTTACTTAGCTTTTCTGGCACAGATACAATTCCTGCTATAGACTTTTTAGAAGAATATTACAACGCAAACTCCGACAAGGAATTAGTTGGTGGCTCTGTAGCAGCCACAGAACACTCTGTAATGTGTATGGGAACAAATACTGGAGAGCAAGAAACTTTTAAAAGATTAATTACAGAAGTTTACCCTAACGGAATTGTTTCTATTGTTTCTGACACTTGGGATTTATGGAAAGTACTTACCGAATACTTACCTAACTTAAAAGAAGATGTGTTGGCAAGAGATGGCAAAGTTGTAATTAGACCAGATAGTGGAGATCCTGCAGATATTATTTGTGGTAATCCTAACGGAAAAACCGAAGAGGAGAAAAAAGGAGTTATTGAATTGCTATGGGAGATATTTGGCGGACAAACTAACAGCAAAGGCTACAAAGAATTAGACTCACACATTGGTGCTATTTATGGCGATAGTATTACTACAGAACGCGCTACAGATATTTGTGAACGATTAAAACAAAAAGGGTTTGCGTCTACAAACGTAGTTTTAGGTATTGGCTCTTTTACGTATCAATACAATACTAGAGATACTTTTGGTTTTGCAATGAAAGCTACATATGGCGAAGTAAATGGTGAAGGAAGAGAAATTTTTAAAGATCCTATTACAGATGATGGAACAAAAAAGTCTGCCAAAGGTTTACTTAAAATTGAAAAAGAAAACGGAACTTATAACCTTGTAGACCAAGTAAATTGGGAGCAAGAAAAAACAGGAGAATTAAAAGAGGTATTTAAAGATGGTAAATTACTTATTGATGATTCTTTACAAGATATTAGAAATAGAGTAAGATAAACTTCTTAATTTTGCAACCGTAAGAGGCAAGCTTTTTTACAAGCTTGCCTCTACTGTTTTAAAAAACTTTATAATGAGCAAACCTTTTATTTTTAAACAGTTTACAATAAACCAAGACCGTTGTGCTATGAAAATTGGTACAGACGGAGTTTTATTAGGCGCTTGGGCATCTGTAGACCACAATCCGTATTCAATTTTAGATATTGGTGCTGGTACAGGAATCATAGCGTTAATGTTAGCACAGCGTAGTGCTGCAGACAATATAGAAGCTATAGAATTAGATGCTGATGCCTATGAGCAGTGCACAAATAACTTTGAAGCATCGGACTGGGCAGATAGACTATTTTGTTTTCACGCTGGTTTTGATGAGTTTGTAGATGAATACGCTACAGATGAAACAGAAGAAGATGAGTTGTATGATTTAATTGTATCTAACCCTCCTTTTTACGCAGAAGAAGTTACTAGTGGTAATAAAGCAAGAGATAATGCACGCCAAAACACATCCTTACCTTTTAGTGAGTTGGTAAGTGGCGTGGCCAAATTATTAACTACAAACGGAAGATTTGCTACCATAATACCATATAAAGAAGAAGAAGAATTCATAAAACTAGCAGAAAATTTTAAACTATACCCGCTAAAAATTACCAGAGTTAAAGGCAATGTAAAAGCAGAGGTTAAACGTAGTCTGTTAGAGTTTCAAAAAACACCTTGCGCCAACATAAAAACAGAAGAGCTTGTTATAGAGAACAATAGACACGTATACACCGAAGATTACATTAATCTAACTAAAGATTTTTATTTAAAAATGTAACATTTAGTCTTTGTATTGTTATATTTCTTTACCTATCTTTGGTTACATATCCTAATACATAGCTATGAAACCAGACTTATTTGAAGCACCAGATTATTATAACATAGACGATTTATTGTCTGAAGAACATAAGTTGGTGAGAGATGCAGCCCGCCAATGGGTTAAGAGAGATGTATCTCCTATAATTGAAGATTATGCTCAAAAAGCAGAATTTCCAAAACAAATAATAAGTGGTTTAGCAGAAATAGGGGCTTTTGGTCCGTATATACCAGAAGAATATGGCGGTGCAGGATTAGACCAAATTAGTTACGGTTTAATTATGCAAGAGATAGAACGTGGTGATAGTGGCGTACGCTCTACAGCATCTGTACAATCATCACTAGTAATGTACCCAATATACACTTACGGCACAGAAGAACAACGCAAAAAGTATTTACCTAAACTTGCCAGTGGTGAGTTTATGGGCAGTTTTGGACTTACAGAACCAAACCACGGATCTAACCCTGGTGGTATGGAAACCAAGTATAAAGATATGGGCGACCATTACCTTTTAAATGGTGCTAAATTATGGATCTCTAATGCTCCTTTTTGTGATGTAGCTGTAGTGTGGGCAAAAAATGAAGAGGGTAGAATAAACGGACTAATTGTAGAGCGAGGAATGGAAGGCTTCTCCACACCAGAAACTCACAACAAATGGTCTTTAAGAGCATCTGCTACAGGTGAGCTTATTTTTGACAATGTGAAAGTGCCAAAAGAAAATTTACTACCAAATAAAAACGGTTTAGGTGCTCCGTTGGGTTGTTTAGACTCGGCTCGTTACGGTATTGCTTGGGGTGCAATTGGCGCAGCAATGGATTGTTATGATACTGCACTACGCTATGCAAAAGAACGCATACAATTTGGCAAACCTATTGGCGCTTACCAATTACAACAAAAAAAATTAGCCGAAATGATTACCGAAATCACAAAGGCACAATTACTAGCGTTGCGTCTAGGACAGCTTAAAAATGAAGGTAAAGCAACAACAGCACAAATATCAATGGCAAAACGTAACAATGTAGATATGGCTTTAAATATTGCTAGAGAAGCTAGGCAAGTATTAGGAGCTATGGGCATAACTGGTGAATACAGTATTATGAGACATATGATGAATTTAGAAAGTGTTATTACGTATGAAGGTACACACGACATTCACTTGCTTATAACAGGTATGGATATTACAGGACTTAATGCCTTTAAGTAAAAAATAATTCCTTATCTTTACACAGTCTAAATAAGGGTTGTCTTGTTTACAAAAACAACCCTTAAATATGTAAGATTATGGAAACACTACAACACATTTTAGTTTTTATTACTGCAACTATTGCATTTGGGTATATTGCTAAAAAATTCTTTCTTCCTAAATCTCTTTTCACAAGCAACAAAAGCAAAAAGTCTTGCGGGTCTGACAATTGCGGCTGTAGCTAAATAGGCTGCCAAATACTCAGTATTTTTCTTAAAACATTCACAATTTCGTTAAAGAAATAAAAATTGTATATTAAAATTATCAAAAAACGCTTTTTTGTAGTCTTTATATTACTTTAATTAGCCGTCAGCTAAAAAACTACAAAAAAAGAGACCTATTAAACTACTTATAACCAAAGTATTACACTATTTTTTTTAGTTGTTTTAGCTTCATTGGGCAACACAAACCACATTGTTGTTGTCTATACTAACAAGAAACAAAACTAAAAAATCAAAAATGCGTAAAACTATTCAGCTTGCTCTAATTATCTCTATTTTACTTACGGGTAACTTTTTAAAATCCCAAGAATTAAATGCTAGTATAAAAGATGCAAACAGCAAAGAGCCAATACCATATGTTTCAGTTGTTTTATCTAACAAAAAAGGTGTTATTACAAATGGCGAAGGTAAATTTTCATTAAGCACTGCAAATACAACTGCTATAGATTCTATTTTTATTTCTTGTATTGGCTACAATACCATTGCGCAACCAGTATCTACTTTTACAGATAGTATTATTTATATGAAACCTAAAACAATAGAGCTTAGAGAGGTACTGGTTTCTAATAAAAACTACACTGGAGAAGAAATTATAGATATGGTTAAAGATAGTTTAGACAAAAACTACAACAAGGATTTCACTAGAAAAAAAATGTTCTTTAGAGAGTCTTACTACCAAGGTTTCGATAAAACGAATTACACATTTATGAAGTCTACAATTAAGGAATTAAATAAACCTTTTATTGATAGTATTTTAAATGCTGTACCCAAAAGAGATAATAGTTATTCGGAAATTTTATGTGACTTGTACGGGAACTACAATAGAGAAAATATGAAGATTGACGGTATAAAAGCTTGCAAATTATATGATGAAAAATCGGAATTAGATATAAACAACCTTGAGGAAAAGTTTAATGAAATTATAAAAGATAACGTAAGACCAGATTCTTATTTTAAAATAAAATCGGGCATATTTAGCACAAAAGTAGATGCAGAAGAAATGGGCGTTGCAGACGTTAAAAAAGACAGCACAGAGTTACAGAAAGAGCTTGAAAAAAGGAAAGAAGAAGAACGAATAAGAAATGTAGGCTTTGCAATTCATAGAAAACACACTATAGGAAGGCAGTTTGAAAACTTGTTTTATATGGATGATGCCAAATTAAATGTAATAACAAAATCTGGCCGTTACAATTTTACTATTACAGACTACACATATTGGGGAAATGCGCCAGTATACATATTAAATTTTGAACCAAAAAGAGGTGAAGATTACAAGGGTACAATGTATGTAAACGCAGATGATTTTGCTGTTATAAGAATAGACTATGAAAATGTAAAAAACTTAAAAAGTATAAAACTGTTTGGCATATCTTACAAAGAACACTTAGCTAATGGTAAAATGATTTTTGCTAAAAATGAAAATAACACCTATGACTTACAATATTTAGAAAGAGAAACCGGAAGCAAATCTGGTATTAATAGACCATTAAAAATAATTGAAAAGAATAAAGTTGTAAAAGGAAGAAATAAGCAGAATGAACTTTATGTTAAGTTAGATATGGCTTTTACTAATGTTATAAAATATGAAATTGTTGTTTTTGATGCAGAACCAATAACAAAAGCTGACTTTACTAATTTTGAAGAAAAGAAGGGTGTTAAACCAGAGCTCTTGCGTAAATACGATCCTGAGTTTTGGAAAGGGTATAATATTATAGAGCCTAACCAAGCTATTAAAGAGTTTACAGCAGAAGAGTAACTACAATATTACGCCTGCAAAAAAATAATTAATAAAAGCGCCCAACCTAGGACTAGCCCCAAGCCTCCTAGGGGCGTAATTGGCCCTAAGAATTTCATTTTTTTTCCTTTAGCAGATGATATGCACAGACCATATATACTAAAAGAGAATAAAAATATACCTATAACAAAAGCATAGCCCATTACAACCTCTATGGTTGAAGAAAAACTATAGTTAAAACCTAAAACTAACAACACAATAGCATGATACATTTGATACTTTACACCAGTTTCAAAATTTTTGAGTTGGTCATCTGTGAATATCTTTTTTAAGGCGTGAGCACCAAAAGCTCCAAAAATAACGGCCAACATACCGTAAAGAGCTCCAAATACTTTTATAGTGATAATCATTATTGGCAAATTAATAAAGTTATATATTTAATTAGAATTATTATAATGCAATTTAAAAAGAGCGTTATGAACATTACATACTTCTATGTTTATCCCTTCTAAATCAGATGTGCTAAATTGAGTTGTTTTATTTACTATTTCTCCTTTTAGTCTTAGGTAGTTATGGAATAAATGATCATTAGAATTAGACAAAACTAAACTGTGAACGATAATATTTCTTTTCTCTCTTAACTCATCCAAATTATTAATCAATTTAATAAATTCATATCGATTAGATAAACTTGAATTTTTTAATTCTTTCTTGATATTTTTAATCTTTTGCCCAGTGTTACTATCAGCAAAAAAATCAATTTTACTATCCATAAAACCCAATTCAGATAAAATCTGAGACAGAATAAATTCGGTCCTAACAAATGAGCTTACAATATCCCCTATTAAACAATTTAATTTTACCATATTTAAATTCTAATATTTTATAATTGATAGTGATAAATAAAAGAGTTATTTTAAACTAGATAAACTATCTATTTTATGAGAAAACATAGTGTACATTTTTTCCGTCTCTAAAGAGTCAGAAACGTTAAAAAATAGCTGAAGAGAATCTTTATAAGTAACCTTTACCTTATGCTTAGATAATTTATCTACAAAAATATAGACATCTGTATTGTAGACAGAATCTTTAAAAATACCTTTTTCTGTTTCACTTACCGAAAACCCGTTAATACGTTCTAAAGATGGAATTTTTTCTACCATTTCTACAGCATTAACATCTGTAAAATTTATTGTTTTATAATATACACCAGATAATATTTTAAATTGATTGTTTTCAATCTTTATCCAGTTTTTATAATGAGCCATAAAAGCAATAACTACCACCATAAGTGTTAGTACTATTACTATATTCCAAAGCCAGTGTTTTTTTCTATTCTTCATTGTAAATACGAATGTACAATTTTTAAAAAATAAGAAGAATAATTACCCTCTAAATAAAAAGAAATCTTCTTTCATTTTTTCAATAGCTACAGTACTATTTGTTGTAATATAATCTATAGCTTTATCTGTAAAACCCTGACCTTTTTCTGTTAAGGATATAATATTGTTGTTTATTACTATCATATTATTTTTCAAAGCCAAATCTACTACTGTTTTAGATTGCATTTTACCCCAATTTATATGCTCGTTTAAGTGGTTTATGTGTCGTTCAGACTCCTCACTATGGTTTTGTAAATGCAACATAAATGTAAGTAAATACACTTCTACCTGTTGTCTTTTTTGCCTAAACAACATAGATATCAAGCCTTTACTTGGTGCAAACAAATACACTAATAAAAATAAAACTCCTAAAACCGTAGTCATAGATCCAGCTATAGAAGCGTCTAGATAATGCGCAACCCAATACCCTATTAAAGCAGAAGCCACACCCGCAACAACAGCTATTACTAGCATTTTTATTAAGTTGTTTGTTAACAAGTAAGCCATTGCTGCAGGAGCAATCATAAGAGCTACAACTAATATTGCTCCAACAGCATCAAAAGCACCAACAGTTGTAATAGAGGCTACAGACATTAAACCATAATGCAATACTAAAGGAGAAAAACCCAAGGTTGCAGCAAGTTGCTTATCAAACGTGCTTACTTTTAGCTCTTTAAAAAAAGTAAACAATAATACTAATGTTACTAATACAATACTACCAATAACCCAGAGCGATTTTGCACCTATATCTACACCATTTATAATAAGCCTATCAAAAGGAGCAAAAGCAAGCTCACCTAATAAAACAGCATCTACATCTAAATGCACATCATTAGCATTTTTTGCAATTAAAATAACGCCAATACTAAATAGCGAAGGAAAAACCAGTCCTATAGCGGTGTCCTCTTTTACGAGTCCGGTTTTTTGAATATACTCTACTAAAACTACTGTAATAACGCCTGTAACAGCAGCAAGTAATATTAACCAAGGTGAGTTTAAATCTTCTGTTATAAAAAAACCAATTACCAAGCCTGGCAGTATAGAGTGACTAATAGCATCGCTAATCATTGCCATTTTACGAAGCACTAAAAAAGTACCAGGTATAGCACAAGCAATAGCCACCAAACAAGCAATAAGTTGTATTTCTAATTGTGCGCTACTCATTTTCTTCTAATTGATTATATAAATTTGCAGCCGTACTAAAGCCTTTTTCTGTTAAAGACCACATTGTTTTGGTTACTGTTATTAACTCTCTGTCTTCTAATTTTTGAAGTGATTTACGTGTAAACCCGTGAAAATTATTTAATATTTTTATAGCGTGAGGATGATTTATATTGTCATGAGACGCTACAATTTGATACATAAAAGCTAACGTTTTATTTAACTCTAAATCTTTACGGTTGTTACGGTATCTAATCTCCTTAAACAACAATCCTCTTTTAGGTGAAAAAATAAACGAAAACAACACAAAAACAGCCGCTATTAATACAATTACTGGTCCTGTAGACAAATTATTAGAACTTGCACTAATTGCAGTGCCAAAAACTCCAGAAAAAGCACCAAAAACAGCAGCCAAAACCACCATTACACCTAAACTATTTGTCCACTGTCTTGCTGCAGCTGCAGGAGCTAACAGCATAGCACTCATTAAAACAACACCAACAGTTTGCAAGCCAACTACAATAGATATAACTATAAAAAATGTAATTAAGACATCTAAAAATTTCACATTAAAACCTAGTGATTTAGTATAATCTGCATCAAAAAGCAACAGTTTAAACTCTTTCCAAAACACCAACAAAATAAGCAAACTTAAACCAGCTATAACACACATTGTCCAAACATCACTGGCTACTAAAGTTGCCGCTTGCCCAAATAAGTATTTATCTAAACCAGCTTGGTTTGCATTGGGCATTTTTTGTATAAAGGTTAACAACAACATTCCAAAACCAAAGAATAGAGATAATATAAGTCCTAAAGCGGTATCAGATTTTAAATGTGTTTTTTTTACAATGCCTCTAATCCAAAAAGTACCAACCAAACCGCTTACCAAAGCACCAATTAATAAAGTATTGCTGTCTTTAGCTCCTGTAATTAAAAAAGCCAAAGCAATACCAGGCAAAGCTGCATGGGATATTGCATCTCCTAGCAAACTCTGTTTACGCAACACCGCAAAACTCCCTAGCATACCACACAAAGCACCTAAAATTGCTGTACCTAATGTTATTGTTTGCAGGGTATAATCTGTAAATAAAAGATTAAAATATTCTGTTATGTTCACAATTTAATTGTTTTATATAAACTTACTCTTGCACACTTACTTTATAGTTTATACCATAAGTTTTAGTTAGGTTACCATCATTAAAAATATCTTTAACAGGCCCTGTTGCTATTTTCTTCACATTTAAAAACGTAACCCAATCAAAATATTCTGGTACCGTTTGCAAATCATGGTGTACTACAATTAGTGTTTTACCCGCTTTACGCAATTCTTTTAAAATATTAATAATGGCTTTTTCTGTTGTAGCATCTACTCCCTGAAAAGGTTCATCCATTAAATAAATACTTGCATTTTGCACTAATGCTCTAGCTAAAAATATACGTTGTTGTTGTCCGCCACTAAGCTGACTAATTTGTCTTGATTTAAAAGACAACATACCCACTTTTTCTAATGCTTCTAATGCTGCTTTTTTCTCTTTTTGCCCAGGTCTTTTAATCCACCCCAAACTACCATAAGTTCCCATCATTACAACATCTAAAGCAGTGGTAGGAAAATCCCAATCTACACTACCTTTTTGCGGCACGTAAGCAACCTCTTTAAACTGTTTTTTATAGGGTTTATCAAAAATTTTTACACTACCAGCAATAGGCTTAATAATACCTAAAATAGATTTTATTAGAGTAGATTTACCTGCACCGTTAGGACCAACAATAGCCATAAGCACGCCTTCTGGTATTGCCAAATCTATATCCCATAAAACAGGTTTATAGTTGTAAGCAACCGTAAGGTCATCTACAGTAATAGCGTATTTAGTTTTCATAAGTTGTTATTTTAACGCATTTACAATTGTAGTTACATTGTATTTAAACATTCCTATATATGTACCTTCTACAGTTCCTTTATCACCTAAAGCGTCAGAATATAATGTGCCTCCTATGGCAACATCATGATTTTTAGATGTAACAGATGCCTGTAAAGCCTCTATTGTACGTTTAGGTACAGAACTCTCTACAAAAATAGCTTTCACTTTATTTTCTATTATAAATTTAGACAATTCTTGCACATCTTGCACACCAGCTTCTGTTGCTGTAGATAATCCTTGCAAACCAACCACATTAAAATTATATGATGCTCCAAAATAATTAAAAGCATCATGGGCTGTTACTAAAATTCTTTTGTCTTGTGGTAGCTCATTAATTTTTCCTCTTACTTCTGCATCTAGTTTTGTTAATTCTTGCAAGTATTTTTTGCTGTTTTGCTCATAAACAGCAGCATTTTTAGGGTCTGCCTTTTTTAACTCATTTGTAACATAGGTAGTTATTTGTTTCCAAAATGTAACATTAAACCAAATATGCGGATCGTAATTAGAAGCAAAATACTCAGAACCAATAAGTTCTTTTTTATTTAAAGCATCAGAAACAGCTATTGTTTTTTTTCCTGTTCTTTCCATTTTTTCAAACACCTCAACAAGCTTACCTTCTAAATGTAAACCGCCATAAAAAACTACGTCTGCATTTACCAATTTCGTTACATCACCCTCACTAGCCTTGTACAAGTGCGGATCTACACCACTGCCCATTAAACCAACAACATTTATAGTATTACCGCCAATATTCTGTAATAAATCTGTAATCATTGTAGTTGTTGTAACTACGTTTAATTTTCCGTTAACAGCTTTTTTAGCATCCGTTTTACAAGCAGATAAACTCACCATTAAAACGCTAATTAGTACATATATAATCTTTTTCATTTTGTTATTTATTCTGTTATCTGCACAAACAAATTAGAAGCAATTTGGTTAGACACGTTAAAACTGTTTGCATTAATTTTTAATTGAAAAGATCCGTCAAAATCTTCCTTATCTATTACTTCTATCACATCTCCTAATGCAATTTTATTTTTATCTAAAAACTTTAAAAACTGACTAGAAGAATCCTTTACCCCTACACAAATACCTTTATCATTTACAGAAAGTTCACTCAAAAGCTTTTTATCTATCACTTTAAAATTACCATTCTTATCTGGTATTGGGTCTCCGTGCGGATCATACTTAGGGTAATCTAAAAGCTTATCTAACTTATCTATTAATTTTTCACTTTTAATATGCTCTAATTGTTCTGCTACCTCATGCACTTCATCCCAAGAAAACTCTAACTTTTCTACTAAAAAAACTTCCCATAACCTGTGCTTTCTAATAATAGACAAAGCCATAGATTTACCAGTATCTGTTAATGAAACACCTTTGTATTTTTTATAGTTTACTAGATTTTTTTCAGATAATTTTTTAATCATATCTGTTACAGAAGATGGCTTAGTTTCCATTTGCTCTGCAATAGCATTTGTAGAGATCTCATTAACTCCTCCTTTACCAATGTGAAAAATTGCTTTTAAATAATTTTCCTCGGAATGCGTCATCAAATTTAATTTTTACCAAAAATACATTTTTATTTCTAAAAACAAATTTTTAGTTTTGTCTAAATTTAATTTTAAACTGATGAAAAAAATAATTTTCACACTAATAATTATTCCCTATTCTATTTTTTCTCAAGACTTTAACATTAAAGGAAAAGTAAGTAATTACAACACACCATTAGCATATGCATCTGTACACGTTAAAGGAAAGCCTATTGGCACTACAACAAATGAAGAGGGATTTTACAGTTTAAAACTAAGTAAAGGGGATTACATTTTAGTATGCCAAAGTATAGGCTTTACCACTATTGAAAAGCAAGTTACAGTTAACAACAACCAAGCTCTTAATTTTAACCTTAAGGAAGATGTTTTGGGCTTAGACCAAATTGTGGTTACCGGTACCAAAACAGAAAAAAGAAGAACAGACTCTCCTGTAATTGTAAACCTTATAAACAGTAAAACGTTAGATAATGTTGTTGCCACTAACTTATCTGAGGGGCTTAGGTTTCAACCAGGTTTAAGGGTAGAAACAGATTGCCAAACTTGCAATTACACACAGTTACGTATGAATGGCTTACAGGGTGGTTATTCTCAAATATTAATAAACGGGAGACCTATATTTAGTCCGCTAACCGGTTTATATGGTATGGAACAAATTCCGGTAAATATGATAGAACGCATTGAAGTGGTAAGAGGTGGTGTTTCTGCACTATACGGCTCTAGTGCTATTGGCGGCACAGTTAACGTAATTACCAAAATACCTATTAAAAACGAATACAACTTAACCTATACCTACCAGAGTATAAACAATAACGCATCTGATAATATTTTACTTGGTAATGCTACGGTTGTAAATGATGATAGATCTGCCGGTGCTACATTTTTCATCAATAAAAGAGATAGAAATACGTATGATGATAATGGAGACAATTACTCTGAATTGCCTAGCCTAAAAAACAATTCTTTTGGGGCAAATTTATTTTATTTACCTTCTGAAAACGAAAAAATAGAAGCAAGTATAAGTAGCATTTATGAATACAGATATGGTGGCGAGCAAGTAAATAAAGCTGCTCATTTAGCAAAACAGTCTGAAGAACGCACCCATAATATAATAATGGGAAGTTTAGATTATCAGATAAATTTTAATGAAGATAAAAATAGTTTTATTGCCTACTATGGCGGACAAATTACAGACCGAGACCACTATACTGGCATACTACCAGATGATGAAAATGAGTTAAACTCTTTTTTGGTAAACCCACCGTACGGCACCTCTAAAGTAGAGACTCACCAAGCTGGTGTGCAATTAAACCATAAAGTAGATTCATTTGTAGGCGGAGAAGCAATTTTTACTTTTGGTACCGAGTATGTTTATGATGATGTTTTAGATGTAATAGAGGCGTACAATTATAAAATAGACCAAACAACCCGAAATTGGGGTGCATTTTTACAAAGCGATTGGGATATTACTCCTAAAATTAATTTTTTATCAGGACTAAGAATAGACAAACACAACTTACTAGATAAAGTAATTGCTAGTCCTAGACTATCATTTTTATACAAAATGAATAAAGAATCTCAATTTAGATTAGGTTGGGGAACAGGCTTTAGAGCGCCACAAGCTTTTGATACCGATTTGCATATTGCCTTTGCAGGGGGAGGAATTTCTAGAATATCTTTGTCTGATAATTTATTTGAAGAACGCTCTAACAGCTACACGGCTTCTTTTAATTATGACAAAGCTACAGAGCATTTAATTGCTGGCTTTACAGTAGAAGGCTTTTACACAAAATTAAATGATGCTTTTTACCTTTTTCCTTTAGGCGAAGATAATTTTGGTGAGTTATTTGAAAAAAGGAACGGAGACGGAGCAGTTGTGAAAGGTATAACAGTAGAGACAAGAGCTAATTTTGATTATGTTCTACAGGTTGATGCAGGCTTTACATTACAATCTAGCAAATTTACAGAAGCAGTAGAAAATATTGAAGGCTTACCTACTAAAAAAGAATTTTTAAGAACACCAAACACCTATGGTTTTGCAACACTAACGTACACACCAACTAAAAGGTTTAATGCCTCTGCTAATTTGGTTTATACAGGCAGTATGGATATTGCGCATTTTGGAGGAGAAAACACGGGTCAGGCTATAGATGAGTACAAGGATACTCCATCTTTTTTAGAAACAAGTTTAAGGCTTGGCTACACTTTTTGCAGCAACAAATTAAATACTGGCTTAGAGGTGTTTGGTGGCGTAAAAAACATAACCAATGCCTATCAAAACGATTTTGATATCGGGAAAAACAGAGATAGTAATTACGTTTACGGTCCGTCTTTACCAAGAACCCTTTTTTTAGGACTAAGATTAAAAAGTTTGTAACTAAAATGAAATTGCACTACCAAAAAATACTTATTGGCCTATTAATTGGCTATATAAACTGTACTCAATTAAATGCACAAGCGCACAAATTAAACTGGCTAAGCTTTAACCAGCTTGAAGACTCTTTAGCTGTAAAACCAAAAAAAGTACTCATACACTTTTATGCAGACTGGTGTAGTTTATGCAATAAAATGGAACGTAAAACATACAAAGACACCACCGTAATTAACAAATTAAAAAAAGAGTATTACGTAGTTAAAATGAATGTAGAATCCACTAAAAAAATAACATTTGGCGGCAAAGTTTATGAGAACAAAAACTTTAAAAAAGTAAATGCTATTCATGAAATACCTTTATTAATGGCTAGTCGAAAAAACAAACCATTTTCATTACCAGTAACAGTTATTTTAGATGATACATTTACGGCAACAGCTAGGTATTTTCAATATTTAAATGCAAAACAACTTTTAAAAACAATACAATAACAATTTATTACGTTTGAAAAAAAATAACTTTAGTTACATTTACAAAAAAAAGCTATGAAATACCTTGTCTGTTTTTTTACCCTACTGTTTTGCATTACCACTATAAATGCACAGCAAAAACAAGACACTACTTTTACGGTTAGCAAAACTGAGGATTATAAATTATTATTTTCCGCTAACAAAAATGATCATATACATTTGAGTTTAAAGGCTAAAGGAAAAGGAGATATAGTTTATACCATAAGTAAGTATAAAGATGTAAATACAGCAATTTTTAAAACTTTAGGCAAAAAAGCAAATTATTGGCTAGAAGCTCCAGACACAGACCTATACCAATTAATTATAAAAACCAGCAATAGTAAGGATTCAAAAATAAGCTTAAATTTTAAAGTAGATTCTTTTAACAAACAAGCGCCTATTATTGCCTACAAAGAAGTTGCAGACACAACATATGCTACACCAATAAAAACAGACACAGAGGTTACTAAACTAAAAACAATCTCTTTACAGCAAGATAATTTTTACCTTAACAGTAGGTCTAACGACTTATTAAAAGGAGGAAAAAGCAGAGTTCTAGTACCAATTGCATTACCAAAAAATACAGTTTCTTGGTATTACGTTTTTAGTGCCTCTAGAGAAGAACAAGACATAAAAAACACAATAAAAAGTTTTGGTTTAGCCTCTACATTATCTAATTATATAGATACGGAAAATTCTTTTTCGGGCGCAGTAGAAAATTTGAGTCCGCCACCTGGAGCTAATATTTGCGACATTTATTTACTAAACGAAGAAAATGCATTACTCTTTAAACAAAAAGAAGACTATGTTCCCTACTTATTTGGCTCTAGAGAAAACTACAAGTCTGGTATTGTAAATGTAACAGACACTACCAAAGGCACATTTTATTTAGGACTTAATAATCCAGATAATATTTACGGCATACACATTGGCATAGAGGTTATTTGCATTGTAGAACAACAGCAAACCATACAGCAAATGCTAAGTAAGCCAATAATTACATTAAAGAAGGTTCCGTATTTGGTAGACTAAAAAGTTACACTTTTCTGGTCATTAGCCATAACCCAAATTGCTTTAATGCTTCTTTGTTTGTAGCAGGTATTTCTAGCTTATCTAAAACATTAAAGGCTTTTTGCGTATAATCTTCTATAGCTTGCTTTGTAGCAACATCTGCTTTAGACTCTTCAAAAATAGCTTTTACAGTAGCTATTTTATCATTATTATTTGTTGGTTGTATAGAAAACAACTGATCTAATGAGTTTTGCTCTGCCTTAGAGGAAAGTTCTAACGCTTTTAAGTACAAGTATGTTTTTTTGTTTTCTATAATATCACCACCTACTTGTTTACCAAATGTCTTTGGGTCACCAAAAGCATCTAAATAATCATCTTGCAACTGAAAAGCTATACCTAAATTTTTACCAAAATCGTAAATTAAGTCTTCATTTTCTACCGTAGTTTCTGCTATTATAGCTCCCATTTTCATAGCAGCAGCAACCAAAACAGCAGTTTTATACTCAATCATTTTTAAGTATTCTGGTATGGTAACATCATCTCTAGTTTCAAAATCAACATCATATTGCTGCCCTTCACAAACTTGCAAAGCAGTAGTACTAAAAAGTACATTTAGTTTTTTGTATTGCTCACCATCATACTGTTCTAAAAGCCTATATGCTTCAATTAGCATTGCATCACCAGATAAAATACCAGTATTAATATCCCATTTTTCATGCACAGTTGCTTTTCCTCTTCTCAAAGGTGCATCATCCATAATATCATCATGAACTAAAGAAAAATTATGAAAAACCTCAACGGCCATAGCTGCTGGTATCGCTTTTTTAAAATCTGTTTCAAAAATATCTGCAGTCATTAATGCCAAAATAGGACGCAAACGCTTACCACCTAATTGTAGTATATAATTAATAGGCTCATATAAGTTTTTAGGCTCCTTTTCTGTTGTAATTTTGTTTAATTCTTCTAAAAAAGACTCTCTATACTGGTCAATGGTGTGCATCTTTATTTTTTTTCCAAAAATACATGAAATACTTTTTAAGTAATTATAAATGTAACATTCATTTTAAACTAAGGTTAAGTAATAATAAAACTTAGGAAACTTTTTTTGTATTCTAAGTTTCCTGACTTATATTTGCGCCACATTATGAAAGAAAAAATTTTAGAAAAAGCTACAGATTTATTCTTAAGCCTAGGTTTTAAGAGTGTTACAATGGATGATTTAGCCAACGAATTGGGGATGTCTAAAAAAACCATTTACACCTACTTTGACAATAAAACAAAGTTAATAGAGGAAAGTACCTCTCATTTATTTTGTAATATTACTAAAGGGATAAACAATATTTGTGCGTTAAACCACAACCCTATTGAAGAAATGTTTGAGATAAGAAAATTTATAATCTCTAACCTAAAAGATGAAAGTTCATCTCCAATTTATCAACTACAAAAGTACTATCCTAAAATACACCAATCATTAAAAAAAGAGCAGTTTACATTTATGCAAAAATGTGTATTAGCAAATTTAGATGAAGGAATAAAATTGGGATTATTTAGAAAAAATTTAGACACAGAATTTATTTCTAGAATATACTTTTCTGGGATGACGGCTATTAAGGATGATGACTTTTTTCCGCCTGAAAAATTTTCAAAAATAAAATTAATGGACAATTATTTAGAATACCACTTAAGAGGAATAGTAACTATAAAAGGAGAAAAATTATTAACTGATATTATCAAATCAAATCAATCATAAATGAAAAGGAGTTTAACATTATTAGTATTGCTTTTGAGCATACAAATGGGATTTTCTCAGGAGAAACCCACTAGTTTCTCGCTACAAGAAGCAATTAACTACGCATTAGAGCACAATTATAGTGCTATAAATGCAGAACGAGACATAGAAGATGCGCAAAAGCAAAAATGGGAAACTATTGCTAGCGGTTTACCGCAAGTAAATGGTGCAATTAGCTACCAAAACCAATTAAAGCAACCTGTATCTTTAATACCAGGAGAATTAGCAGGTGGTGCACCAGGGTCTTTTATACCTGTAGTTTTTGGACAAAAACAATCTACTAGTGCTACAGCAACTTTAAGTCAGCAAATTTTTGATGGCTCATATATTGTAGGTGTACAAGCAACTAAAACGTTTATAGATTACAGCGCTAATAGTAAAGAAAAAAATGCTTTAGATGTACGCAAGGCAGTTGTAGAAGCATATGGCAATGTACTTTTAGCAGAAGAAAGTGCTGCTATATTAGAGAAAAACAAAACCGCTTTAGAAAAAAACCTTAACGAAACGCAAAAGATTTTTGAAAATGGTTTAACTGAAGAAGAGAGTGTAGAGCAACTGCAAATTACTTTAGCATCTATAACAAACCAGTTAAAAAACGCAATTAGACTTAAAAAAATTACAGTACAAATGCTAAATTTAGTAATGGGCTTAGAACTAGACAACCCAACTAAATTAACAGAAGACTTAGATATTTTAACTGAAAAGCAGATAGATTTTAATTTAGTAGAAAGCGATTTAGTTTTAGAAAATAATGTAGACTACAAAATGGCACTTAACTTAAATGAGCAACGTGCATTAGAGCTTAAGTTAGAAAAAAGTAAAGCACTACCAACACTTAATGCTTTTGTAAATTTTGGATACACAGCTTACAGTCAAGAATTTGATTTTTTAAAGAAGGAAACAGATTGGTTTAACTCATCAATTTTAGGTTTTGATCTTAATATTCCAATATTTAGTTCTTTACGCAGAAGTGCATCTACACAACGTGCCAAAATTGCATTAGAAAAAGCAAAAACACAAAAAACAGAAGCAGAAGAATCTTTACGTTTAAGTTGGGAAAATGCAAAAAGTGAATACATTTTAGCAATAGAACAATACCAAACAAATAAAGACAATTTAGGCTTAGCAGAACGCATAGAGAAAAAAAACCAGGTAAAGTATTTTGAAGGTTTAGCTACAAGTTTTGAACTTAGACAGGCACAAACACAATTGTACGCAGTACAACAAGAGTACTTACAGTCTATGGTAGACGTAATTAATAAAAAAACAGATTTAGAATTAATTCTAAATAACTAACCCCAACACAACAATTTGTAACACAAACAACATGAAAAAAATATTCTACATACTAACACTTACAGCAGTTGTTACTGCCTGCGGAAGCAAAAACAATTCTGTAGAAAGCATTATTGCTAAGGGAGATATAGAAGCCATAAGAGAAAAGAAAGCTACGGTTTCTGAAGAGCACAAAAAGCTAGAGATACAAATGTTTAAGCTAGACTCTGCCATTGCAGAAATACAAGGAAACAAAAACCTTCCTTTAGTAAGTACATTAACCACTAAAAATCAGGTTTTTAATCACTTTTTAGAACTACAAGGTAACGTACAAACAAAACAAAATGTTTTAATATACCCAGAAATGGCTGGTACATTAAAAAGAGTATACGTTAAAGAAGGACAAAAAGTAAACAAAGGGCAAATACTTGCTACTATAGATGATGGTGGTATGAGCAGTCAACTTGCACAATTAAAAACACAAGCAGAACTGGCAAAAACTACTTACGAAAGGCAACAAAGACTTTGGGAGCAAAAAATAGGTTCTGAAATACAATACCTACAGGCTAAAACCAATTACGAAGCCCAAGTAAACGCTATTAAACAGGCAGAAAGTCAATTAGGCAAATCTAGCATTAGAGCTCCTTTTACTGGCATTATAGACGATGTTATTAAAGAGCAAGGAACTGTTGTTGCCCCTGGTATGGGATCTGAAGTTTTTAGAATTGTAAACTTATCTAATATGTATTTAGATGTAGAGGTACCAGAGACCTACATTAAAAGCATAAAAAACGGAAAAGAAGCTGTTGTATATTTTCCAATTTTAAATGATAGCGTAGTTACTAAGATTCGCCAAACTGGTAACTTTATTAATCCTAGTAACAGATCTTTTGTAGTAGAAATTCCGGTTCCTAATAAAAACGGAAATATAAAACCAAACTTAACAGCAAAAGTTAGACTTAATGACTACACTAGCAATGAGGCCATTTTAATACCACAAAGTGTAATTTCTGAAAATGCAAACGGAGAACAGTATGTTTATGTAGCAGAAAAAACAGAAGAAAACTATGCTAATGCTAAAAAGAAAATAATTACGACTGGTAAAAGTCAAGGTCCATTAACAGAGGTTGTATCTGGCCTAACAGCTAATGAACACGTAATTAAAGAAGGTGCAAGAACAGTTAAAGACGGACAAAAAGTTGAAATTTTAAATCAATAATTCCATGAGCAAAATACAAAAAAACGCCGACAAGGAATTTAAAATATCCTCATGGGCAATAGATAACCCTTCCGTTATTTATGTGCTAATTGGACTATTTTTATGGATAGGACTCTCTGCTTATATGGCAATGCCAAGAGAAGATTTCCCTGAAGTAATTGAAACCAAAATATATATAAGCACACCATACCCTGGTAACACTGCTGAAGATATAGAACGTTTAATTACAGATCCTTTAGAAGATAAAATAAAAAACGTAAGTAATGTTGTAGAGGTAACATCTACCTCGCAAGAAGACTATGCTATGATTATAGTAGAGTTTGACGAAGGCATTACTGTACAAGAGGCTAAACAAAAAATTAAAGACGAGGTAGATGCAGAAAAAGCAAGTGAAGACTGGCCTACTTTTAATGGTGCAAAAGTAGAACCTAATGTTTTTGATCTTAACTTGTCTGAAGAAATGCCTATTATGAACATTAACTTTACAGGAGATTATCCTGTAGAAAAGTTAAAAGATTTTGCAGAGTATTTACAAGATAAAGTTGAAGACTTGCAAGAAATAAAACAGGCAGACATACGTGGTGCTCAAGAAAAAGAAGTAGAAATTGCAGTAGACATTTATAAAATGATGGCTGCTAAAATTAGTTTTGATGATGTTTTAAATACAATAAGAGGCGGTAATGTTACTATGTCTGCTGGTAATTTAAAAACAAAAGAACAAAGAAGAACTATACGTATTTTAGGCGAAGTAAAAGACCCACAATTACTAAACAACTTTGTGGTTAAATCAGAAAATGGTGCTACTTACCTTAGAGATATTGCTACTATTACTTTTTCTGAAGAAGATAAAACTACCTATGCCAGAGAGTTTGGAGAAAGCGTAGTAATGCTAGATGTAAAAAAGAGAGCAGGACAAAACTCAATTTCTGCATCAGACCAAATAAAAGAAATTGTAAAAAAGGCCCAAAAAGAATATTACCCACCAGATTTAAAAATTTCTATTGCAAACGACTCATCAACAAAAACCTTAAACCAAGTAGACGATCTTGTAAACAACATCATCTTTGGTATTATACTAGTTGTAACCGTTTTAATGTTCTTTTTAGGATTTAGAAATGCACTATTTGTTGGTTTTGCCATTCCTATGTCTATGTTTATGTCTTTTATGATATTATCTTTACTAGGCTACACCCTAAACACAATGATTCTTTTTGGAATGATTATGGGACTTGGTATGCTTGTAGATAACGGTATTGTGGTTGTAGAAAACGTATACCGTTTAATGGATGAAGGTTTGTCTAAAGTTGAAGCTGCAAAAAAAGGTGTTGGCGAAATTGCTTTCCCAATTATTGTATCTACACTTACAACAGTTGCTGCCTTTGTACCTCTTGGTTTATGGCCGGGCGTAATGGGCCAGTTTATGAAATTTTTCCCAATAACACTATCTGTTGTTTTAGGTTCTTCATTACTTGTTGCTATTTTAATGAACTCTATGCTGGTTTCTAGATTTATGGAACTAGGCGAAAAAGAACTTACCGTTAAACAACTTATACGCTTAAGTATTATTCTTGGTGGTTTTGGTTTACTAATATTAATTTTTGGTGGCGCAATGAGAGGCTTAGGCTCTGTAATGATTATTACTGCAATAATGTTCTGGGCTTACAAGTATTTTATTAAAAAATTGGCTATTCGTTTCCAAAAAAACACAATGGTTAAGTTTGAAAACTGGTACGAGCGCAGATTAAAACACGCCTTAAGAGGAGGTAACGTTTACTGGTATGTAGGCGTAACTTTTGTGCTTTTACTTGTTGTTTTTATGCTTTTTGGTATGTCTATTGGCAGTAAAAGAACCAAAATAGAATTTTTTCCAGACAACATTCCTAATGAAATATCTGTTTACATAGAATACCCAGAAGGTACTTCTATTGAGAAAACAAATGCCATTACAAAGGTTATAGAAAAAAGAGTTTATGATCTTTTAGATGATGATATTTACAAGCACAATGGAGAAAATTTTATTATAGATTCTGCAGTTTCTCAAGTCGGTGAGGGTGCTGGTAACCCACAAACAGATGGTGGTTCTACCGCAGAAATGCCGCATAAAGGTAAAATAACGGTAAACTTTAGCGAGTTTAAATTTAGAAGAGGGATTAACACAGAGGAAATACGTGCAAAGGTGCAAAAAGCACTAAGCGGTATTTACCCAGGTGTAAATATATCTGTAGAAAAAGACTCTAATGGACCACCTGCTGGCTACCCTATTAATATAGAATTAGAAGGTAAAGACTATAATGAACTTATAGCAACAGCAGAAAGCATTAAAAACTTTATTAACACCAAAAATATAGCTGGTATAGAAGAAATAAAGATTGATGTAAACAAGAGCAAACCTTCTATGGAGGTTGTGGTAGACCGCGAAAAAGCTGGTGAACTAGGAGTATCTGTTGCTCAAGTTGGCAATCAATTACGTAGAGCATTGTTTGGAGAAAAAGCAGGGGTTTACAAAGAGGATGGTGATGATTATGACATTAACGTTCGCTTTAATGAAGATTTACGCTACAATACAAATGCATTATTTAACCAGAATATAATTTTTAGAGATCCATCTAACGGACAAATAAAAGAAATTCCGGTTTCTGCTGTTGCCACTACTAAAAACACCTCTGGTTTTAGCGCTATTAAGCACAGAGATAACGAGCGTGTTGTAACAATCTACTCTGGTTTAGAACCTGGTTTTACAGATGCTGCTGCAATTGTAGATGAGATACAAAAAGAAATGGAGGATTACAAAGGCAAACCTTCTACCGTAAAAATAGATTACACTGGCCAAATTGAAGAGCAAAATAAACAAATGATATTTCTTGTTAGCGCATTCTTTTCTGGTCTAGGCTTAATTATGCTAATTCTAATATTTCAGTTTGGTGGTATTTCTAAACCAATAATTATAATGATAGCCATTTTCCTAAGCTTTATTGGTGTGTTTGGTGGACTAATGATTACTGGGTGGTCTTTTGTTATAATGATGACAATGATGGGTATTATATCCTTAGCAGGTATTGTAGTAAACAATGGTGTTGTATTGTTAGATTATACCCAAATACTTATAGACCGTAAAAAAGTGAAGCTTGGGTTAGATGAAGGAGATGTTTTATCTAGAGCAGAAGCCACAGAAGCAATTGTAACTGGTGGTAAAGCAAGGTTAAGACCTGTAATTTTAACCGCAGTTACTACGGTACTTGGGCTAATACCACTTGCCATTGGTTTAAATATAGATTTCTTTGCTCTATTCTCAGAGTTTAATCCGCATATATACATCGGTGGTGACAACGTTATATTCTGGGGACCTTTAGCTTGGACAGTTATATTTGGACTTATAGTAGCTACATTTTTAACCTTAATAATTGTACCTGCATTATTTGACATAACATACAGGTTAAAAATAAGGTTCTCTAAAAAAACTGAAGAAACTAAAATTAGTGCAGAGTAATTACTGTTATATACCATAAAAAAAGGCGCTATAAATGGCGCCTTTTTCTTTTAATTTTTTTTAGCTAAAAGCTATTCTTTTATTTTATCCTGAATTTTTTTAGAAATCATAAAAATTACCAACAACACAATAGCGCACAAAGCTGCAACAATACAGATAAGGGCAATAGTGCTTGGGCCGTTTAGTGGATCTTCAAAATTTATCTGAGTTACGTTGTACCCAATTAGCAATCCTGCTATTAAAAACAAGATTATAAATATTACTTTATTCATTTTAACTTCTATTTAAAATAGTTCATTAATATTTGCTGCAAATAGTTTTACTGCTATTGCAAGCAAAATTACACCAAAAACTTTTCTAATTACATTTAATCCGCTTTTTCCCAGTACTCTTTCTATTTTTTTAGAAGACTTTAACACTATATAAACAAAAAGTATGTTTACTAAGATAGCTACAATTATATTTTGTACGTGATATTCTGCTCGTAAAGATAATAAAGACGTCATTGTACCAGCACCCGCAATTAACGGAAAAGCTATTGGTACTATAGATGCCGTTTCAGGAACATCATCTTTATAAAGTGTAATACCCAATATCATTTCTATTGCCATAAAAAAGATAATAAAAGAACCCGCTACGGCAAAAGAGTTTACATCTATACCAATAAGGCCAAGTATTTCTTCACCTACAAACAAAAAAGCAACCATAATTAAAGTAGCTACTAACGAAGCTTTTTCAGACTGTATATGTCCAACTTTAGCTCTTAAACTAATAATTATAGGTATACTACCAATAATATCTATTACCGCAAAAAGAATCATACTAGCAGTAACAATCTCCTTAAAATCAAAAAAACTAGAAGGCATAATTTAACTTTTTTTAAAAATCGGTGCAAACTTACACTTTATAAAACGGTTTTAAATTACTAAAATTAAAAATAACAACTTATTAACGTTAAAAAAGTATCTTTGCAATATTATATTACGCATATGTTTCAAATAGGAAAAACTATAGTATCTGAAGAAATTATTGACAACGATTTTGTTTGCAATTTAACGGCATGCAAAGGCGCTTGCTGCATAGACGGTGACGCTGGCGCTCCTTTAGATGACAAGGAAACGGAAATATTGGTAGATATTTACCAGGATGTTAAGCCTTTTTTAAGGCCAGAAGGTATTGCTGCCATAGAGGAGCAAGGTGCTTTTGTTAAAGGAGAAGATGGTGAGTGGGAAACTCCTTTAGTAAATGGAAGTGAATGTGCTTATGTGGTTTTTTCTGATAACGGAACAGCTAAATGTGGATTAGAAGATGCTTACAACGAAGGCATTACCAGCTGGAAAAAACCGGTATCTTGCCACCTATATCCTGTTAGAACAAGAGAATACACAGAGTTTACAGGTGTAAATTACCACAAATGGGAAATTTGTGATACAGCTTGCTCATTAGGTCAAGAATTAAAAGTACCTATTTACAAGTTTGTAAAAGAAGCTTTAATTAGAAAGTTTGGAGAAGATTGGTATAATGAATTAGACTTGGTAGCAAAAGAATACACCAAGTTAAATAATGGGAATAGTTAAAATAACTTCTGTACCCAAAGCTTTTTTATCTTCATCTTTTAAGTCTATAAACTCTACTTTAAAAGAGTTTAAATAGTCTTTAGAAAAGTTTTTTAAGCGTTCTTTTGTAATATCTATACCTAAAGATTTTCTTTTAAGCACTTTGGCTTCTTTAATTTTTTCTGATGCCGCTCTGCCTATACCATTATCTGTTATACGAATTATTATAAACTCTTCATCTTGTTTTGAGATATGAAGGTGTATTTTTTTAATCCCTTTTTTAGATGACAACCCATGCCATAAAGCGTTTTCTAAAAAAGGTTGAAGAATTAGTGATGGTATTTTTACTTGGTTTACATCTACATCCCTATCAACATCTACCGTAAAATCTATTTTATTAGAAAATCTAATGTTTTCTATATGCATATACAAGCTAACGGTTTCTAACTCGTCTTCTAATGAAATTTCTCTTAATGAGGATGCTTCTAATATTTTACGAACTAGTTTAGAAAACTTATTTAGATAATGCACCGCATTTTTCTTTTCATTATTAATAATGTAAAGCTTAATAGAATTTAAAGAATTAAATAAAAAATGAGGGTTCATTTGGCTACGCAGCATAGTTTGCTCTAGCGTGAGCATTTTTTTATCGCTGGTTAATTGGTTTTGCTTGTAAAAGACAAACAAAACAACCATTAATAACACTAAAGAAATACCTATGATAAGTAAAGTAGCTCTATTCTTTTTAAGCTTTAACTTTACTATTTCATTGTCTTTCCTAAGGTTTTCTATTTCATTATTAATTTTTTCATTCTCGTACCTTAAAATAACATCGTTGGCATAACGTATGTTTCTAGTACTACTAATTTTTTTTTCTAACTCTATAGCTCTTTTGTAGTAAGTTAAAGCATTATCATGATTACCTTTTAATTGCTCTAACTCAGACAATCTTTTGGTTCCTAAAGCAATTATTCTTGGTATACCTTGGTCTTTACCAATTTCTATACTCCTTTTTATGTGGTTCTCTGCTTTTTCAATCTTATTTAACTGCATGTAAGCCCAACCCATATTTGCCTCTACAAAAGCAGTAATGTACTTATCTCCTATTTGTTTGGCGCCAACTAAAGCAGTTTCTAAAAGCACAATGGCTTTTTTAGTTTTATTCTGTTTTAGGTAGACTTGAGCTATACTATTATTACAAATTACCTGCCCTTTGTCTGAGTCTATTTCTTCATTATACGCTAATGAAGTTCTGTATTTTTCCAAGGCTTCCTCTAATTTACCTTGTTCCTCTAAAGCTTCTCCTATATTTTGGTAATTAATAGCTAAACCAAGCTTATTACCCAACTCTTCTTCAATTTTTAAAGATGCATTATACCTGTTAATAGCCAAGTTATACTGCTCTAAACTATGGTATAAATTACCAATACTATTTAGAGATACATTAATACTTCGTTTTAAATCTTTACTAGGCTTTTTTACACTTTCTGCTAGCTCTAAGGCCTGTTGGTTATAATCTAAAGCGGTACGTATTGCATCTATTCTTCTGTAGTCTACACCCAACATATTTAAGCTATATACCTTAAACTCTATATTGTCTGCTAATGTAGATGCCTCTAAACCTAGTTTATGTAATTGTATTGCTTTATTATATTGAGATAAATTCCTGTATACCGTTCCTAATTGATTATAAGCATAAGATGCACCTACAAAATACTTACTTTTATCTGCCCTAGCCGCAAAATACCTTAACAATAAAGTATCCTTTTTACTGTATTTAACAACAGTATTTATTTGGTCATAAGTTTGCGGTTTTGCAAGTATTAAACTATCTATTTTTTGTTTACTTTTTTTACTAAGTGTAGTCTGTGCTTTTACTTCTGCACTAAGCAAACATAAAACACACATTAATAAAATATGTAGTAATTGCTTTGTAGTAATTATGTTGTTTTTTAATTTAAAAGTCATAACCAAATTAAAGCAAATCTAAAAAGTTAGACTTTTTTTGTCTAGACACAGGAATTCTGTCGTTAGATTGCAACACCAAGTAACCATCTGTTTTAATAAATTCTTTTACCTTATTTACATTTACAATGTAAGAGTTATGTACCCTAAAAAAGTTTTCTAAGGTAAGCATATCATCAACCTCTTTAAGTTTTTTTGTTAATACAACTTTATTGCCATCATCTAAATATAGTGTACTATAGTTACCGTCAGACTCAGCATACATAATTTCATCACTATTTAAAAAAATAAGCTTTCCGTCTGTATTTATAGTAATCCTTTTATTTGCTTTATTAGAATTAAATCCTAAAAGCAATCGTTCCAAACGCTCAATGGTATCGTTTTTCTGATTGTATTTTTTAATCTTAACAATAGTATCATTTAAGTCATCTGTATCTATAGGTTTTAGCAAGTAATCTATAGCTTCATTTTTAAGAGCCTTAATAGCATATTGGTTGTATGCAGTGGTAATTACAATAGGATATTCTCTGTCTTTCACCTTTTGCATAAACTGAAACCCGTCCATAATTGGCATTTCTATATCTAAAAAAACACAATCTGGTATATTTCCGCCTAAGTAATTAAGGGCCTCATAAGGGTCTGTAAAAGAAGCTACCACTTTAATTTCATCACTAAAGTTGGTTAACTCCCAAGTTAAGCTCTGTATGGCTTTTATTTCATCGTCAATTACAACTGCTTCTATCATAACAAAGATTTAGAATAGTAAATGTACAATACAATGTTTAAAACAATATTTTTTTTGTGTAGTTGGTTAAAAATTACGTGTTAATTGCTTAAAAAAGCTGATTTTCATACAAACTATACATTTTTTTTCTCCATCTATACATTGTTAACGCATAGATTAGTAAATGATTATAAATTAGCAATGTATTAGATGTGCGTAATACAACATTTATAAAGTAAACCTAAAAGCAATTACAGAATTATGAAAAAATGCATTTTTATGTTTAGCCTATTAGTAATTACTATAGTTATTGCCGCGCTAATAGAAAACAACAAAACAACAACAAAAGACAAAAAACAAGAGGCTGCTTTAATTACAACAGATAAAAACGCAGATTCTTTACTAGCAACAACAGTAAATAAATAACAAAATTAATTTTATGATACCACCAAACTAAGAGTTTACGATTCTAAAGGACGTGTATTAAAAAACAGAATACACAACTGCGTTAAGCAGCCTGCTTTAATAAAACGTTAAATGGTTTTTATTGCAAATGGTTTAAAGGTTTCGGGGGGAACTACCTGAATCATATAATAGTTCATTTTTGTTTGTATTAAAGTCAGAATCGTAAAGTTTGGTGCGTCATAAATTGCTACTTCACTCACAAACAACACTTCTAAATAATATACTTTTTGGTTTATTTTTTTACAGCATTTTTCTGTTTAAAAAACTAAAAAAACATATAAATTCTTCAAAGGCAATAAACATCACTGGCGAGGACACATGTCAACAATTACTGTTAAAAACTTATAGCCTAAAAGCCGCAAAAGCCCTTTACCATGTGGCTACATTTTACAATCTTTGTAGTCCCCCAAGGTTTAAGGGTCAATTCTCCTTAAAATTTTTAAAACAGTTATAATCCAGATTTAAATTATGTCAGCAGCAATAGAACCTATTTTAGAAAAAAACGAAGACAGATTTGTAATTTTCCCTATTAAACACAACGATTTATGGGATTGGTATAAGAAATGTGAAGCTAGTTTCTGGACAGCTGAAGAAATAGATTTACACGCTGATCTTGATGATTGGAAAAATAAATTAAATGACGACGAGCGTTACTTTATTAAACATATACTAGCATTTTTTGCTGCATCTGATGGTATTGTAAATGAAAACCTAGCAGAAAACTTTGTTAGCGAAGTACAGTATGCAGAAGCAAAATTCTTTTATGGTTTCCAAATTATGATGGAAAACATACACTCGGAAACATACTCATTGTTAATTGATACATATGTTAAAGATGAAAAAGAAAAAGATATTTTATTTCACGCATTAGAAAACTTTCCTGCTATTAGAAAAAAAGCAGATTGGGCATTAAAATGGATAGAGTCTCCAAGCTTTGCAGAGCGTTTAATTGCTTTTGCTGCAGTAGAAGGTATTTTCTTTTCTGGTTCTTTCTGTTCTATATTTTGGCTTAAGAAAAGAGGCCTAATGCCAGGATTAACCTTCTCTAACGAATTAATATCTAGAGATGAAGGTATGCATTGTGATTATGCTGTTCACCTACACAACCACCATTTAATTAATAAAGTACCTAAAGAGCGTATTACAGAAATACTTGTAGATGCATTAGATATAGAAAGAGAATTTATTACAGAATCTTTACCTGTAAGCTTAATTGGTATGAACTCTAAATTAATGACACAATATTTAGAATTTGTAACAGACCGCTTATTAGTAGAATTAAACTGTGACAAAGTGTACAACTCTACAAATCCATTTGACTTTATGGATATGATTTCTCTTCAAGGAAAAACAAACTTCTTTGAAAAAAGAGTAGCCGAGTACCAAAAATCTGGAGTTGCCAACAATAATGATGGTGACGACGCACAGAAAATTAGCTTTGACGCAGATTTTTAAAATTTAACCCTTTTATTTTTTAGAATAAATTTCTAAAAAAAGCACTATAAATAACCAATTTGTTGAGTCTCACAAGACTTGACCTAACCAACGTATCACTAAAAACAATTGTAGCATGTATGTAGTAAAAAGAGACGGCAGAAAAGAATTAATAATGTTTGACAAGATTACGGCAAGAGTTCGTAAGCTTTGTTATGGCTTAAACGCATTAGTAGACCCCCTAAAAGTGGCTATGCGTGTAATAGAAGGTTTATACGATGGTGTAACAACATCTGAGTTAGATAATTTAGCAGCTGAAATTGCAGCTACTATGACAACCACTCACCCAGACTACGCCAAGCTAGCTGCGCGTATATCTGTATCTAACTTACACAAAAACACAAAAAAATCTTTCTCTGAGGTAATGAAAGATTTATATGAATATGTAAACCCTAGAACAGGTAAAAAAGCACCTCTTTTATCTGACGAAGTCTTTAAAGTGATACAAGACAACTCAGAAAAACTTGACTCTACTATTATATACAACCGAGATTTTGGCTACGATTATTTTGGATTTAAAACCTTAGAACGTTCTTACCTATTAAAACTTAACGGTAAAATAGCAGAACGCCCGCAACATATGTTAATGCGTGTTTCTATTGGTATACATTTAAACGATTTAGATGCTGCTATAGAGACATATGAACTTATGTCTAAAAAATATTTTACCCACGCTACACCAACATTGTTTAACTCTGGTACTCCAAAGCCACAAATGTCTTCATGCTTTTTACTTGCTATGCAAGATGATAGTATTGATGGTATTTATGACACATTAAAGCAAACTGCTAAAATATCTCAGTCTGCTGGTGGTATTGGTTTATCTATACACAATGTAAGAGCTACAGGCTCTTATATTGCAGGTACAAACGGTACGTCTAATGGTGTGGTGCCAATGCTACGCGTTTATAATGACACGGCTCGTTATGTAGATCAAGGAGGAGGAAAACGTAAAGGTAGCTTTGCTGTTTATGTAGAACCATGGCATGCAGATATTTTTGAGTTCCTAGATCTAAAAAAGAACCACGGTAAAGAAGAAATGCGTGCGCGTGACCTTTTTTATGCAATGTGGATTCCAGATTTATTCATGCAAAGAGTTGAAGCTAACGCAGATTGGACATTAATGTGCCCTAATGAATGCCCTGACTTATACAAAAAGCATGATAAAGAGTTTGAAGAGGCATACTTAGCCTTTGAAGCAGAAGGCAAAGGAAGAAAAACAATTAAAGCTCGTGATCTTTGGGAAAAAATACTAGAATCTCAAATAGAAACTGGTACACCTTATATGCTATATAAAGATGCAGCAAATCGCAAGAGCAACCAAAAGAACCTAGGTACCATACGTTCTTCTAACTTATGTACAGAAATTATGGAGTATACTGCTCCTGATGAAGTTGCTGTGTGTAACCTTGCCTCTATTGCATTACCAATGTTTGTAAAAAATGGCGAGTTTGATCATAAAGAACTTTTCCGTGTAACAAAACGTGTTACCAGAAACTTAAACACAGTAATAGACCGTAACTACTACCCAGTAGTAGAAGCAGAAAACTCTAACATGCGCCACAGACCAATTGGTTTAGGTGTACAAGGCTTAGCAGATGCATTTATTATGATGCGTATGCCTTTTACTAGTGATGAGGCAAAAAAATTAAATCAAGAGATTTTTGAAACATTATACTATGCTGCCGTAACAGCTTCTATGGAAATGGCTAAAGAAGATGGGCCATACTCTAGCTACGAAGGGTCTCCAATATCTAAAGGAGATTTTCAGCATAACTTATGGGGTATTAAGGATGATGAATTATCTGGTAGATGGGACTGGGAAAAATTACGTAAAAGCGTACTAAAAAATGGGGTTAGAAACTCTCTTTTAGTTGCTCCTATGCCAACAGCATCTACATCTCAAATTTTAGGAAATAATGAATGTTTTGAGCCTTATACATCTAATATTTATACACGTAGAGTATTATCTGGTGAGTTTATTGTTGTAAACAAGCATTTATTAGAAGATTTAGTACAATTAGGCCTTTGGAACGAGAGCCTAAAGCAAGAGCTTATGCGTGCTAACGGCTCTATACAACATATTGATATTATTCCTGAAGATATTAAGGAACTATACAAAACAGTTTGGGAGTTAAGCATGAAAGACATTATTGATATGTCTAGACACCGTGGATATTTCATTGACCAAAGTCAGTCTTTAAACTTATTTATGGAAAATGCAAACTACTCTAAGTTAACGTCTATGCACTTTTACGCATGGAAAAGCGGACTTAAAACTGGTATGTACTACTTAAGAACTAAGGCTGCTGCAGATGCAATTAAATTTACAGTAGACAACAGTAAGAAAAAAGAGAAACCAGTTATTGAGGCTCCAGAGCCTAAGTTAGCTGCAGTTAGCGCTGCACCTAAAGCAACTGCAACAGAGTTAAAAGTAAACCCTACACCTGCAGATTCAGATGTAGAACCAATGAGTGCAGCAGAAATGAAAGCACTTATAGAACAAGCTAAAGCTGGCCAAGCAGATGACGATTGTTTAATGTGCGGCTCATAACAGCGTAAAGCTTTATGAACACCTCTCGTTATGGACGAGAAAAAAAATACCTCAACTATGCCCTCCCCTAATTTGGCATAGCTTGAGGTTTTTTATTTTTCAATATTATTTTACCAACTACACCAAACAAAAAAGCATCATTAAACACTACCATAATAGTAGATTTAATGATGCTTTTAAAATCTATATAAAAGCTATGCAATAGCCATAGCTATTCTTTTCTAAGTCTAGGTCTAATAATTGTAGAATACACTAATGCAGATGTATACACAATTAATAAAATAAAATAATTCTCCATAGTAGTATGTATTTTCTAAAGAATAACAATTTAAACATTACCCTTTTGTTATTTATACGTTATGAAAATACAAAAAGTTTACATACAACCAAATAAAAGCGCACTTAATCGATAAATATTTAGAGAATTTAACTTGAAATTACAATTTTTAACACAATTTGAGAGTTTCAAAAACAAAAAAAGCTATGCATACACATAGCTTTTTCAATATTTTAAACCTAATCTTTACATAAAACTATCTACTGTTTTATAAGCCTCTATAACAGCACGTTCACCAGCCTTATTAGGTCTAGAATTGCCGTGCTCCATACCTAAAATACCAGTAAATTTTTTATCGTGAATAAATTTAAATACATTTTTATAATTTATTTCTCCTGTAGTAGGTTCTTTTCTTCCTGGGTTATCACCAATTTGTATGTAAGCAATTTCATCCCAACTTGCTTCCATATTTGGTATTAAATTACCCTCTTGTATTTGCTGGTGATAAATATCAAATAAAATTTTACAAGATGGAGAATCTACAGCCTTACAAATTTCATAAGCTTGCGGAGACTCTGTTAAAAACAACCCTGGATGATCTCTAAAATTTAACGGCTCTAACACCATTATAATTCCGTGAGGCTCTAATATAGCTGCTGCTTGCTTTAAAGACTCTATTACATGAGCAGTTTGGTAACCCATAGACTGCTTTAAATCTACGTGTCCTGGCACCACAGTAACCCATTTTGCATTAACACGCTTTGCTACCTCAACAGATCTTTTAATATCAGACAAAAACTTTTCTCTAATGGTTAAATCACCAGAAGTTAAACTAGGTTTTTTCCAAAAAATTTCATGCGCCACAAAAACGCCCATTTCTATGCCTAAATTTTGCATTGTCTTGGCAAGTTTGGTTTGTGTTGCCACATCACGACTTAGCATTGTGTTATCTTCTAAAGCAGTAAAACCTTCATCTGCCATAAAACGCAATTGATCTTCTAAACTTTCTGCGTGGTTAGAAAACATTCCAAAATGAGGCGCATACTTTAAATTAAATGCGTGCTTAGCATTTGTGTTATAACCAGCCCCGTAACCATAAGCAGTACCTAAAGTTAATGCACCTGTAGTTAATGCCGATTTTTGTATAAAGCTTCTCCTTTTCATTTAATAAATTATTATAAAGCCCAAGCTTTACCTCCTGTAAACTCTTCTGTAGTACCACAAGGAACATATTTACCCGGTATAGGATCAAAAGCTAAAAAGTTTTTAGCTATTTCTTCCGTAGCCTTATAGCCTCTAATTGTCCACCCCCTAAGCTCATGAGCAAAAGCAATAGCTCCAGAGTTTATATCTAATTCGGCCACTTCTCCATTGGCAATAGCATTATTATAATTACGCATCGTAATATTTTGTTGTTTAATTTGCTCTTCAGACAATTTTAAACAACTTGCTAACGCGCTTTCTAACTCTTCAGCTGTAATATCTGTTACAGCATCTTTACCAGATTTGCTCTTAGCTAATGATAAAAAACTAGCCATTTTAGCTTTAAACAATGCTTTTTCTTCTTCTGTATTAGATACATTTATATATTGATCTACAAACATATGCACATTTGCTTCAGATGCAGAAGGAGAATCAGTTTTTGGTAAAATAATATCCATTAAGGTTATCACAACATTACCTTCTTCCTCTGAAAAAAATTCTGGAGCAAAAGCAACACCTTTATCGTTTTTACAACTTTGTACAATACTAATTAAGGTTGGCGTAGCTACAACATAGCCTAATGACAAACCTAGGTTCTTAAGTGCTAATCTTCTATTCATTATAATAATCCTTTTTTAATTTGTTCTGCAGCGTGGTTTGCTGCTCTTGCAGTAAAAGCCATATATGTTAATGATGGATTAACACATGAAGACGATGTCATAAAAGACCCGTCTGTTACATACACATTAGGTACAGAGTGCACTTGGTTGTATTTGTTTAATACAGACGTTTTAGGATTATGACCCATACGAGCAGTACCCATTTCATGTATTCCAAGGCCTAAAGCTCCTAAATTATCAAAAACATTAACATCTCTAAATCCTGCAGATTTTAACATTGCCGCAGCCTGTTCTTTAATGTCTTCTCTCATTTTTAGTTCGTTCTCTTTAAACTCAGCATCAAAAGTAACAGTTGGTAATCCCCAATCATCTAACTTATTATAGTCTAATGTAAACCTGTTATCTTCATAAGGTAATACTTCACCAAAGCCCATAATACCCATTGTCCATCCACCAGGTTTTAAAATAGCATCTTTTAAATCTTTACCATAACCCGTTTCTGCAACTACCTCTTGCCAGTTACCTCTACTTGCACCACCTTGGTAACCATAGCCTCTAATAAAATCTTTACGATCTGTATCACCGCCTAAATTCCTAAATCTAGGAATATAAACACCGTTAGCTTTTCTTCCTTTATAGTATTTATCTTCAAAACCATCAAACTTTCCATTTGCACCACAACCTAAATGGTGATCCATAATGTTTCTACCTAATTGATCTGACTCATTACCCATACCATTTGGGAAAGTATCAGACTTAGACTGCATTAATATAGCTGTAGAAGCAATAGCCGATGCACACAAGAAAATTACTTTTGCTTTAAACTCTATTTTTTCTTTTGTTACCCTATCAATAACCTTAACTCCTGTTGCTTTTTTAGTTTCTTCATCATAAATAACCTCATAAACAATAGAGTCTGGCCTTAACGTTAAATTACCTGTAGCTTCAGCAGCAGGCAAGGTAGAAGAGTTACTACTAAAATAAGCTCCAAACGGACACCCTCTACTACAACGGTTACGAAATTGACATTTAGATCTTCCGTCTCCTGCAAATTTTTTATCACTAGTAATGTGGGCAACTCTACCAGCAGTAATAACACGGCCGTTAAAATTCTCGGCAACGCTTTCCTTTAATTTTTCTTCAACACAATTTAACGGCATCATTGGCTCAAACTTACTATCTGGTAGTTGGGGCAAACCTAAACTTTCTCCAGACACACCAATAAATGTCTCAACCTTTTCATACCAAGGCTCAATATCTTTATAACGCACTGGCCAATCTACACCATGACCATCTTTTTTATTAGCTTCAAAATCTATATCACTCCAACGGTAACTATGCCTACCCCACATTATAGATCTACCTCCTACGTGGTAACCACGCATCCAGTCAAAACGCTTAGTTTCATTGTAAGGATGCTTTAAATCATTTACAAACCAATGCTTAGTATCTGCATTTGTAGTATAACCAGTTCTAGATTGCTTTAACTGTTTTGCTTTCTCTTCCGGAGAAATGGCTCCGTTATTTGGCAAATCCCAAGACTCTTTAAAAGCGGTAGGGTAATCCTCCCTATGTTTTACCATTCTACCTCTTTCTAAAATTAAAGTCTTTAAACCAGCTTCACATAATTCTTTAGCAGCCCATCCGCCACTTATACCAGTTCCTACAACTATAGCATCATAAGACTCTTGTTCTTCGTTATAATAAAATTTGCCCATTCTTTGCGTTGTTTATTTGATAATTTTCTCAAATATAAAATAAATTTTCTACATTTAAACCCTGTAAATATTGAGGTTAACGTACTATAACGTTATAGTTGATGTAAATTCCTAAAAATTAAATATCTAAAAAATGAAAGTTAAAAACCTAGTTAAACAAAGTGTAAAATATCCATTAGTTTTACTTGTTTTTTGTTTTGCATCATGTAAGGATGCTCCTAAAAAAACCGAAGAAGTAAAAGAAGAAATTGCGAAAACTAAAGTAGACGAAAAAAAACCATTTTTTGAGTTGTCTTTAGCGCAGTGGTCGCTACACAAGCAAGTTTTTGATGGCGGAAATCCTTATGATTTTGCTGAGAACGCGAAAAAATTAGGTTTTACAGGTTTAGAATATGTTAGCGCTCTTTACAATGATGTTAAGGAGGCAAATTATTCTGATGAGGCTATGGCAGAATTTGTAGCTAAATCTAATGAAGCTGCTAAAAAACATGATATGAAAAATGTTTTAATTATGGTAGACGGACAAGGAGATCTTGCTTTGGCAGATGCCGCTGAACGTAAAAAAACTGTTGAAGCTCATTACAAATGGGTAAAAGCTGCCGCAGAAATGGGATGCCACGCTATACGCGTAAATTTAGCAGGTGCTACAGAAGAAAAAGAATGGGTTGCCAGCTCTGTAGATGGATTAACACAACTTGGCACTTTTGCTAAGGAACATAATATAAATGTTATTGTAGAAAACCACGGCGGATTGTCATCTAATGGAAAATTACTTTCTGAAGTAATGAGCAAAGTTAATATGGACAACGTTGGTACATTACCAGATTTTGGAAACTTTTGTATTAAAAAAGCAGAAGATGGTAGCTGTGAAGATATGTATGACATTTACAAAGGGATAACTGAATTAATGCCATATGCAAAAGCAGTTAGTGCTAAGTCTTACAATTTTGATGCAGAAGGAAATGAAACGAAAATAGACTATGCCAAAATGTTACAAATTGTAAAAGATGCTGGTTATACTGGTTTTATTGGGGTTGAATATGAAGGTGAAGAAAAAAGTGAAGAAGAAGGTATTATTGCTACCAGAGACTTACTAATTAATGCATCTAAAAACTTAAAATAAAAAATAAGCCTTAAAAGATACTTTTATGAGTAAAAAAATTAGACTAGGAATTCTAGGTGGCGGTGGAGATTCTTTAATTGGTGTTTTACACAGGGTTGCTTCTTTTATTAATGACAATTACCAAATTACTGGTGCTGTTTTTAATCCTAATTTAGAAGATAGCTTAAGTTTTGCAAAACAAATAGATATTCCTACCAACAGAATATATAAAGATTTTGATACACTTATTGAGGAAGAATTAAAACTACCTGCAGAAGAAAGAATACAAGTATGCTCTATACTTACTCCTAACTTTTTACATTTTCCTATGGCTAAAAAGTTATTAGAAAATGGCTTTCATGTTATTTGTGAAAAACCAATGACAACCACTTACGAAGAGGCTAAAATTTTACAAGCTACTTTAGAAAAAGCAGGTACAATTTTTGCCGTTACACATACGTATACTGGCTACCCTATGGTACGCCAAATGCGAGAAATGATTAAAGCTGGTGCTATAGGAGACATTCAAAAAGTAGATGCGCAATACTACCAAGGATGGATAAACCCTATAATTCATGAAAAGGATAAAAGAGCCAGCACTTGGCGTTTAGATCCCGAAAAATCTGGCATTAGCTGTTGTATGGGAGACATAGGTGTACACGCGTTTAATATGATAGAGTACACAACTGGTATGCAAATAAAATCTTTATTATCAGATTTAAATTATTTATATGATGATAATAAAATGGACATAGACGGTACAGCTCTTGTTCGTTTTAACAGTAACGCAAAAGGTATTATTAGAGCTAGCCAAATAGCTACTGGTGAAGAAAACGGACTTACCATTAAAATTTACGGGAACAAAGGCGGGTTAAAATGGGAGCAAGAAAACCCAAATTATCTGTATGTTATGAGTGATGATAAACCTTTGCAGGTATACAAACCAGGACACGCTTATAACTCTGATTTATCTTTAGACGGAACCAAATTACCTCCAGGACATCCAGAAGGTATTTTTGATGCAATGGCAAACATTTATTTAGGCGTTGCCAGAGCTGTAAGAGGTGAAAAGTACAATGATGGGGAATTCCCAACAATGTTAGATGGTGTGCGTGGTCTTAACTTTATACAAAGTAGCGTAACCTCTCACCAAAAAGGAAATATTTGGATAGATTTAGATTAACTAATACACCAATACAAAAACAAAAAGCCACACTTTAAAAGTGTGGCTTTTTTTATATAATGTAGTGCCAGTTTAAAAAACTTTTTCAAATTCCTCACAAACAACTATCATACTATCTGTGGGCTTACGTTTAAACTCTGCCAATTCTCTTGTATAATAATCTACGTGTGTAGTTCTCCAATACGACAAACTTTTATTTCCCTCGCCCTCTTTCTGCGCATAACTTTCGTCAATACTAAACAAAGGCTTTAATTTAACAGCCGTAGTACGCACAATACATTTTGCTTGGCCACTCCAGTCGGTAACAATTCTAAAATCACCTATTTTTGGTAAGGATTCATTACGCAATTGCAAACCAAGTAAAGAGTGCGTAGTTGCTTTTTTTATTCCTTTCACAACCAGTGTAGCACACTCATTTGCATCTTTTTCATTATCGCAGAAATGTTCTACTTTAGGGTCTTTTACAAAAGCATCTTCCAAATGCTTATCTAAATAATCTCCCCATAAATTCTTAGCCGATTTATTGTTTTCCACAGATATAAATTTATATTTTTAGTCCAATACGGTTTTTATGTTGTTCGTCGCACAAAACCACTCAATTCGTATAAAAAGCTACCCCAAATCGTTTACAAATTATTATATTTATAACTTGGGTTATTCTTCTTTATAGCCTTAAAAATTAAACGTTAAATATAGCATTAAATTACATAAAATGAAGACAATAAAAGGTCCATCGGTATTTTTAGCACAATTTGTAGACAGTAAAGCTCCATTTAATTCCTTAGAAGGATTATGCAAATGGGCAGCAGACCTTGGGTATAAGGGTATACAAATACCTACTTGGGAAACTTTTTTAATAGACCTAGACAAGGCCGCAGATAGCCAAGAATATTGTGATGAACTTAAAGCAAAAGTAAATTCTTATGGTTTAGAAATTGCAGAACTATCTACTCATTTACAAGGACAATTGGTTGCTGTACACCCAGCTTATGACGTAATGTTTGATGGTTTTGCACCAGAACATTTACGTGGAAATCCACAAGCAAGAACAGAATGGGCAATAGAAACAGTTAAAAAAGCTGGTACTGCAAGTAGGCGATTAGGTATTAAATCTCACGCTACTTTTTCTGGTTCTTTGTTATGGCATACAATGCACCCTTGGCCACAAAGACCTCCTGGTTTAGTAGAACTTGGTTTTGAAGAACTTGCGGCTAGATGGTTACCTATACTAGACCATTTTGACAAAGAAGATGTAGATGTTTGCTATGAAATTCATCCAGGAGAAGACCTTCATGACGGAGATACCTTTGAGCGTTTTTTAGAAGCTACAGGCAACCACAAACGTGTAAATATTTTGTATGACCCAAGTCATTTTGTACTACAACAACTAGACTATATTGCTTTTATAGACCATTACCATCCATACATAAAGTCTTTTCACGTAAAAGATTCTGAGTTTAACCCAACAGGCAAAAAAGGTGCTTTTGGTGGTTATAATGACTGGAAAGACAGGGCAGGAAGGTATCGTTCTTTAGGAGACGGACAAATAGATTTTAAAACTATTTTCTCTAAGCTTACCCAATATGGATGCGATGTTTGGGCTACTATGGAATGGGAATGCTGTATTAAAAGTCCTGAGCAAGGTGCTACAGAAGGTGCTAAATTTATACAAGACCACATAATTGAAGCTACAGAAAAAACTTTTGATGATTTTGCTAAAACTGGTACAGATAAAGAGTTGCTAAAAAAAATGTTAGGCATTTAAAATAACAAACAACAATAACTACTTATGAAAAAATTAGTATTAATAAGCTGCTTAACTGCATTAACTTTTAGCTGCAAAGACAAAGCAACCCAAGAAACAAAAGAAAAAGAAATTACTGCAGAAAACACCATAAAAGAAGCACCTACAAAAAATGAATGGACAGTGCTTTTTGATGGCAGTAACCTTGACAATTTAAAATTGTACGGAAACGATAACGCTATTGAAAATTGGAAGATTGAAGGTGACGCCCTAGTTTTTCATCCACCAACAAACAGACCTAAAGACACCCATTACAATCTTGTTTCTAAAAAAGAATACACAAATTTTGTATTGTCTATAGATTGGAAAATATCTGAAGGAGGAAATAGTGGTATTTTTTGGGGAATTAAAGATGATGGCACATACGGACAGCCTTATGAAACAGGTTTAGAAGTACAGGTGCTAGACAACCAAAAACACCCTGATGCAAAAAACGGAACAGATCGCCAAGCTGGTGCTTTATATGATTTAGTTGCTCCTAGTAAAGACGCAACAAAACCAGTTGGAGAGTGGAATACAACAGTTATTACAATTAACCACAACACCAACAAAGGTAGTTCTGTTTTAAATGGTGTTACGGTAGCAGAATTTCCTTTAGAAGGAGAAGAATGGAACTCCTTACTAGAGAATTCTAAATTTAACGGCTGGGATGGTTTTGCTAAATATAAAACAGGTAAAATTGGCGTGCAAGACCACGGTGATGTGGTATCATACAGAAACATAAAAATTAAAGAATTAAATTAAGCATGAAAAAAATTATCTGGTCTCTTTTAGGGCTTCTAATTATTAGCTGCCAAGAGAAAGCAAAAGTAGAAACCCCTGAAACCAAATCTGAAGTAGATTACATAATCCACGAGGAATACAGTGGCACAGAACCTACAAAACCTGAAGAAACAGAATTATACAAACCAGTACCACCAACAGTTACACCTGCAAAAAATAATGCCGCTCCTAGTGATGCTATTGTATTATTTAACGGTAATAACTTAGACCAATGGGTTGGTACAGATGGCAAACCAGCCCCTTGGGATGTTAATGAAGAAGATGGTTTTTTTACAGTAAAAGATAAATCTGGAGACATTAAAACAAAAAAGGAATTTGGCAGTATACAACTGCATATAGAATGGAGGTCTCCTAAAGAAATTTTAAGAGATGGACAAAACCGTGCAAATAGTGGTGTGTTTCTTCAAGATAGGTATGAAATACAAGTACTAGATAACAACAATAATGATACTTATGTAAACGGACAAGTTGGCTCAATATACAAACAACATATTCCGCTTGCAAAAGCATCTGTACCTACTGGAGAGTGGAACACTTATGATGTTGTGTACCACGCACCAGAATTTAATAAAGCTGGTAAAAAAATAAAATCTGGGACACTAACACTTTTACACAACGGAATTCTAGTTTTAGACCATGTAGAAATTAAAGGCACAACACCTTACATTGGATGGCCTAAAAACGAAGCTCACGGTAAAGCCCCTTTAAGATTGCAAGATCACGGAGACAACAGCAGGGTTAGTTATAGAAATATTTGGGTAAGAGAACTCTAATAACAATTCTTTAAAACCAGAAAAATTCTGTCTATTACAACTAGGCAGAATTTTTTACTTTAATCAGAAAATTAAAGTATTTATCCTATCATTTGTTTTCAAACTAGTGAAATAGCGTTATTAGAATAGACTGGTAGCCTCAACTAGTATAGTTTAATTATATTTGCATAAAATTTACAATATATGATTCAGTCCATGACCGGATTTGGAAAACACGTAGTGCAACTTCCATCAAAAAAAATTACTATTGAAATTAAGTCTTTAAACAGCAAAAGTTTAGATTTAAATGCACGTATGCCATCTGCATACAGAGAGAAAGAATTGGAGTTACGCAAAACTATTGCTAATGGCTTACAAAGAGGTAAAATAGACTTTAATCTTTATATTGAAAGTACTGGAGCAGATACTTCATCACAAATAAATGAAGCAATTGTTAAGCAGTACATGCAACAATTAAAAAACATAGCAGAAGGTGATGATGTTAAGCTTTTAGAAATGGCTTTACGTTTACCAGATGCTATGAAAACAGAGCGTGAAGAAATTGACGCTGAAGAGTACAAAGCAATACAAAATACACTTGTAGAAGCCTTAAAAGAAATTAACGTATTTAGAACTGAAGAAGGCGCTGTTTTAGAACAAGACTTTAAACAACGTATTACTTCATTAGAAAGCTTGCTACAACAAGTAATTGCTATAGATCCAGACAGGCAAACTGCATTACGAGAACGTTTAGAAAAAGCTGTATCTGACTTAAAGACTGATGTAGACGAAAATAGGTTTGAACAAGAACTTATTTACTATTTGGAGAAATATGACATTACAGAAGAAAAAGTTCGTTTAGCAAACCACTTATCTTACTTTACAACTACAATAAACTCTGCCGACTCTAACGGAAAAAAATTAGGTTTTATATCTCAGGAAATTGGTAGAGAAATTAACACCATTGGCTCTAAAGCTAATTATGCGCCAATGCAACAGTTGGTAGTGCAAATGAAAGACGAGCTTGAAAAAATTAAAGAACAAATGCTAAATGTTTTATAATGAAAGGCGGCAAACTTATCATATTTTCAGCACCATCTGGTAGTGGCAAAACAACTATAGTTAGACATTTATTAGGTAAAAAACACTTAAACCTAGCATTTTCAGTATCTGCAACATCTAGACCTAAAAGAGGAAAAGAAAAAAATGGCGAACACTACTATTTTTTATCATTATCTGAATTTAAAAACCATATAAAAAACGATGATTTTTTAGAATGGGAAGAGGTTTACAGAGATAACTTTTACGGAACACTAAAAACAGAAGTAGAACGTTTATGGGCTGAAGGCAAAAACGTTATTTTTGACATAGATGTTGTTGGAGGATTGCGTATAAAAAAGAAATTTCCAGAACAAACACTGGCAGTTTTTGTAAAGCCACCTAGCATAGACGAGCTTAAGATTAGGTTAAAAAAGCGTAGCACAGAAAGCGACGATAAAATTAATATGCGTATAGCAAAAGCATCTGTAGAATTAGCTACCGCTCCACAATTTGATACCGTTATTAAAAATTACGATTTAGACACTGCTTTAGCTGAAGCAGAAAAACTGGTTGAAGATTTTATAAGCAAGCCAAACCCAGAAAAAGAAGCGTAAAATGAAGAAAGTAGGGTTGTATTTTGGAACCTTTAACCCAATACATTTAGGACACTTAGTTATAGCAAACCACTTAGTAGAATTTACAGATTTAGACGAAGTTTGGTTTGTAATAACACCTCAGAGTCCGTTTAAAACAAAACAATCTTTATTAAGCAATCACCACAGGTACCAAATGGTTTTAGAGGCTACAGAAGAATACCCTAAACTAAAACCATCTAACATAGAGTTTAATTTACCACAACCCAATTATACGGTACATACTTTAGCTCATTTACTAGAGAAGTACCCAAATGGTTACGGTTTTTCATTAATAATGGGAGAAGACAACCTAAAAAGTCTTCATAAGTGGAAAAACTACGAGGTTATTTTAGAAAACCACAATATTTATGTGTACCCTAGGGTTTCTTCTGGCACAATAGACCATCAATTTAAAAATAACCCTAAAATAAAAATGGTAACAGATGCTCCTATAATGGAAATCTCATCTACGTTTATTCGTAAAAATCACAAATTAGGTAAAAACATTACGCCTTTATTACCTGCCGCAGTTTTTAAGTATATGGATGAAATGAATTTTTATAGGTAAATACTTAATTTATGCTTCTGTATTCGTTTACCATAGCTATAAATTCTAGCTCTAGTTTTAAAGGAGAACCGTCTGCAGCAATGTTTGGATGATCTTTACCATAATCAAAATCATTATTAGCAATACGCAATTTTAAACTAGTTAACCCCATTAAAATGTTTCCTAAATGGTTGGTAAAATTAGTAACAACTGGCATAGGCTTACCAAATTCTTTTACTATTAAATCTTGGTTTTCCTTCAATCCTTCTAATGCAACATATGCCGCTCTAAGCTCTTTTATTTTTTGGTTAATTACCGTAAAATCTAAAGTTAAAAGTCCGTCTACATCTCTACCTCCAATTTCATTTAAAATAGCCTCTGTAGCATTTATAGCAGTAAATAAATTGTATTGCACTACCAACTCTTGCTCTTTATACTTCTCTTTTTTATACTTTTCAACATCGTCTTGCAACCTGTAAAAAACAATAGACATATCATCAAAAGTAGAAAAGTAATTACGGTAAGCTTCTAGCAATTTTATGTGAAGCTTTTTAGTTTTATTAACATCTACAGACTCTACAATTCCTTTTTTATAATACGCATCTACTTCTAAAATAGTATTGTATAAAATTTCTGCAGTTTTGTACACCAAAAGCATATTGGCATCTACCTTTTTTATAGCAGGACTATGAACTATGGTAGATTTTAAAATGTTTAACTCTTCTAAAGGTAAACCAATTTTACTTTTTAAATTTGTAGTTCCGCTAGTCTCTTTTTGGTTAACCCAACTTAAGTAATTAGCGTAAGATTTACGTACTTTATCATCATAAGTATTAAAAAACTCTATGTAGTTATTGTATTTCACCACAAATTCTGTAGAGTTATATGCGTCTTTAATAGTGCTAACTACAAGTTTTTTTTCATCAGAAGAAAACGGTTCTAAAGAACTAGTTACCGTTTCCATACCCTTGTCATCCTTTTCTTGCTTTATGTTTTTGCAACTTACAAATACAAAAGCAATTAAACAGGTATGTACAAGGTAGTTTTTCATTTCTTATTTTTAATGTGGTGCAAAAATAAACAAAGTTATTATGTTAACTATCACGGCATACCGTGATTATTTATAATTGTTATGAACAATCTATTATTATATTAACTTTTCACTAACAAACATACAATTCTACATTTATTATATTGTAGCCCTAACAAACCACTAATGAAAAAAATACTCTTATTTTGCATAGCAGCATCGTTATTTTCTGCTGCTAGCACAACTGCCCAAAAGAAAAAAAAATCTAAAAAAGGGAAAACAGAACAAACAGCTCCTGCTCAAAAACCAAAAAAAGGAGACATTAAAAATTACAGTCAGGTTGTAACAAAAGATGCCGTTACTGACAATGGTCTCTTTACAGTGCATAAGGTTGATAAAAAGTATTTATACGAAATACCTTTTAGCAAGCTAAACAAAGATATGCTTTGGGTTACTAGAATAGCTAAAATACCTACCGGACTTGGCGGCGGATATATGAATGCCGGCTCTAAAACCAATGAGCAATTAGTACATTGGGTTCGTTTTCAAGACAAAATTTTACTTAAAGCAAAATCTTATGATAATGTTGCAGATAGCAGCAAAGCAATAAGTGCATCTGTAAAAGTTAACAACTATGAGCCTACCCTATTTGCTTTTGACATAGAAGCTTTTAACACAGACTCTACAAGTGTTGTTGTAGACGTAACTGCTTTATTTAACACAGATGTACCTGCAATTAGCGGACTATCTAGCAGATTAAGAAAAACATACAAAGTAAAAAGATTAGATCCAAAACGTAGTTTTATAAACAGTGTTAAAAGTTTTCCTGAAAACATAGAAGTAAAACAAGACTTTACTTTTAATGCATCAGAACCATCTACACTTAGAGCAACAGAATCTATTAGCTTACAAATAAATCAGTCTATGATTTTGTTACCAGAGCAACCAATGCAACCACGTATTTTTGACCCAAGGGTTGGTTTTTTTACTGTTAGTCAGTATGATTTTGGTAGTGACGAGCTAAAAGCAGATAAAAAAACATACATTAGACGTTGGAGGTTAGAACCAAAAGACCCTGAAGCATATGCAAGAGGAGAATTGGTAGAGCCTATAAAACCAATTGTTTACTACTTAGATCCTGGTACACCTGAAAATTTAAAAGAATACATTAAACAAGGTATTGAAGACTGGCAAAAACCATTTGAAACTGCTGGTTTTAAAAATGCAATAATTGCACGAGACGCTCCTACACCAGAAGAAGACCCAGAATTTAGCCCTGAAGACATTAGATATTCTATGATACGCTATGTTGCTAGCACAACAAGAAATGCAGTTGGCCCAAGTGTATCTGACCCAAGAAGCGGAGAAATTATTGAGAGTGATATTATTTGGTACCACAACCATTTACGTAGTTACAGAAACAGGTATTTATTAGAAACTGGTGCTGCTAACCCTAATGCAAGAACACTTAACACCAAACCTAAAGAAATAGGAGATATGATGCGTATGGTTATAGCACATGAGGTTGGCCATGCATTAGGTTACCCTCACAATATGGCTGCAAGTTATGCTTATCCTGTAGACTCTTTACGTAATGGAGAATTTACTCAAAAAAATGGTATTGCTGCTAGTATAATGGATTATGCTCGCTACAATTATATTGCGCAACCAGGAGATAAAAACATTAGATTTATTAGACAAATGGGACCTTATGACCATTATGTCACAAACTGGGGTTATCGTTATTTAGCGGCTAATTCTCCTGAAGCAGAAGTACCTACTTTAAGTAAATGGATCTTAGAAAAAGCAGACAATCCTATTTATAAATTTGGAAGACAGTCTAGCCGTTTTGATCCTCAATCACAAACTGAAGGATTAGGAGATGATCCAGTTAAAGCAAGCTCATACGGAGTAAAAAACCTTAAATATGTAGCAAAAAACCTTAGCAATTGGACATCTGACCAAACAAATAACTATGATGATTTAGAAGAATTATACGGAGAATTATTAGGTGTTTATAGTAGATACGCAGGCCATGTAGTAACCAATATTGGTGGTGTTTTTGAAAACTTAAAAACACCAAAACAAAATGGTCCCGTGTATACACCTTTAAGCAAAACTAAGCAAAAAGAGTCTATGAAATGGTTACAAGACAATGTGTTTAGCACCCAATCATGGTTAGTAGATAATGCCATTTTACAAAACATAGATTATGCTGGCTACCCAGAAAATTTACGTAAAGTACAAGCAAGACATTTAAATGGTGTTTTAAGCGCAGACCGCATTGGTAGGCTGCTAGATGCAGAAACCACAAACAAAACATACTACAGCGCTTTAGAAATGTTGTCTGACTTACGTAAAGGCATATGGAGAGAAGCTTACATTGGTAAAAGCGCAGATATTTACCGTAGAAACTTACAACGTACATATTTAGAACGTATGGAAACATTATTAAATGCAAAAAATAGCAGCAGATCTAGTTTTAATGTTACCACATCTGATGTAAGCTCTTTAGTTAGAGGAGAATTAAAAACCTTACGCTCTAAATTAAAAGTAGCAAAAAATGGAAGTATTAATACTGTTACACGCTACCATTATGAAGATGCTATTGCTAAAATAGACCAAGCTTTAGAACCTAAATAAAACACAGCACTACACATAAAAAGAGGGGTAATTTGTATAAATTACCCCTCTTTTTTATATCTTAAAAACTACTTTTTAGTTAACACATCAGTACCTAAAAGCTTATCATCTTTATTGGTATACCAAGCTCTAACGGCGGGCATACGCACACCATTTATAATTTCTGTATTAGACAATAAAATGTATTCTCCATCATTTTTAGTTTCGTCATGAAAAAACTGATACATCTCCATATCTAAAGATTTAGGGTTAAAATAAAAATACCAAGTATCTTTACCTACTTCTTTATCATAAGTTACCTTAATAACCTTATACCATTTTTTATTAATTGTTTTAGAATAAAGCTTAGGATCTACTATAGTGCCTTTGTCTTTTAGTTTCATTGGCAAACCGTATAAGTATGTATAGTAGTTTCTCATAAAAAGTGCACGTTCCTTATTAAACTTTAGCTTTTTTTGCTCTTCCTCATTTACAATCTGTCTGTCATCAACAAAAAAATGAACACTATCATTTACAACCTTAACAGTATGCTTTTTACCTTCTTTTGCGTTAGATAAAACAAAAGTGCTTTTAGGCTGGTTTATATGAATATCTGTAACTCTATCTTTTTTATTAGGAGTGCTCATTGTAACCACAAAGTCACCTTTAAAAGTAGGCCAATTATTATTAGGATCATAACGAGCAATTACTTTGTCTAAAAACTCAAAAGCTCCAGTTTCTTGAGCCTTTAAACTGGCAAAAGCTAGCATACAAAATGTAAAAAACAAAAATTTAATATTCATAAAATATTTTTTTTAAGGGTAATAATACTCCTAAAGTATAAAAACTATTTTTAGTTTAATTAAAAATTAATATTTTGTAAGAAAAATAGGCTATGAAAAAATCTTTAATACTTATAGCAGCTTTAGGCTTAATAGCAACTGCATCTTTAGCTCAGCAAAAAAATGTGTTCGCGTTAGATTCTACATTGCTAAACAAAACTACAACTCCTAATATCACAAGTCTATACAGCAATAAAAATTCTGATGCTTTCTCTAGGTTTAGAGAAAAAAATTTAGAAAAGTACAACAAGCAAAATAATTTTTATCTAACAGACGTAACCAGGCAAAAGAACAAACACAGTAGTAAAATGCCAGTTTATAAACCAAAGGGCAACTATTACACAAGAAACATTACAATAGATACTACCGCTACTTATAACCTAAAAATTATATCTCCTGATAAGATTAAAAACTAGTTGTAATTAAAATATTGAGTCAAAAAAAAAAAGCCCAACATAATTGTTGGGCTTTATATTTATATGCTCACTACTTATGAAATTGTAGCTGGCGGTACACTACTATCATGCTCGTTGTAATACAACTCTAACATAGTCATTGTAGCCGTCATCAAATCTTTAGTCTCTAATAATAATGAGAAATACAAAGTAGTATTTTTTGGGCTAGATTCTTCTGTTCTAGTACGCTCTACTTGTTTTTGTATTTTTTGAGAAAGTAACTCAAACAACTCCTCTTTTTCTTCTAAAATCTGCGCAATTCCATCAAAAGAACGCGTTTCAAATACAACCTGAGTTTCATTTAAAATATGCTCTAATTTATAGTCTATTTCTTTTAGCTCTTTAATTTGGTTATATTTTAATTTTTTATGGTTGTTATTAATATGCTTGTATGATATTTTAGTAATATACTCTAAAGACTGCGTCATATCTTGTAAAGAGCCTAAAATATTTATGTAAAAATTACTTGCCCCAACACTAGCATCATCTAAGTTTTTAATAAAATAAAAGATATGATCTCTTAAATCATCTACCTCATCACCCAATTTAACAACTCCTTTTTTATTCTTTTTAAGAATGTCTAAGTTTTGCTTAGCCAACCCATCAATAGAATTGGTATAAATTTTATTTGTTCTTTTAACAACATTAGCTGTGTTTTTAGCACTTTCAACAATAACACCTTGGATAGAACTACTTTCTGCTCTTCTAAGGCTATCTTCAGCCTTAATTTCTTTAGATTTTTTATTGTATGATATATAGTTTCTTGCCAATAATAAAATAGCAACAAATAATAATATTGAAATAGCTGCACCAGTACCAAAATTTATAAGAGTTAAAATAATACCAGCTGCAGTAAATGCAATAATTGCAGTTCCAAACCAACCACCAATAACATTTAAAACACCAGCAACTCTGTACACAGCACTTTCTGCACCCCAAGCTCTATCTGCTAAAGAAGTACCCATTGCTACCATAAAAGTTACATAAGTTGTAGACAATGGTAGTTTAAATGATGTAGCTACAGAAATTAAAATACCCGCAACAACTAAGTTAACAGCTGCCCTTACCATATCAAAAGCAGGCATTTCATAAGTTTTATCTTTAGCTAACGCTATTTTTGGTTTTTCAAATCTTGCTTCTACTTTATCAGAAATAGATTTAGGCATTACAGCAGATGTATATGTAGAAATTGCCATTCCTATTCTAACAATACCTCTAGACAAAAAGTTAGGTTCAAAACGTTCTTTACCTTCGCCTTCTCTAGACAAGTTTATTTCTGTTTCTGCTACATAGCGTGCCTTTTTAGAGAACCAAAGTGTTGCAACCATTATCATACCCGAAATAAACAACAACAACGTTGGCGTAGGCACTTTTTCTGACAAAATAGACATACTAAAAGCAGTTGCGTCTACACCAGATGCAGACCACTCTGTATAAGATTGGTATGCTGCAATTGGCACACCTATAAAGTTAACCAAATCATTACCAGCAAAGGCTAATGCTAACGCAAATGTACCAACACCAATAATAATTTTATAAATATTAAGCTTTGCAATTGCTGTTAGTATATATGATAAAACAAACCAAACAACAAAATTTACCAAAACAATAGGAAACCACTTAACCTCTAAAAAGTGCTTAATAGTCATATCTCCAATAAGCTCAAAACTCTGACTAGCAAATGCTGTACCTTTAATACCTTTCATAAAAATAAAGTAGGTAATAGCAGATAAACCAATACCACCAAATACAGAACCTACCCATTTTGCTTTTTTATCAAAATCATAAGATAAAAGTAAACGAGAAAACCACTGTACAATAGCACCTATTGAAAAAGCAATAACAACGGAGAGGAGAATACCAATTATAATTTCTGTTGCTTTGGAAGTATTAATATAATTTACAACGTCTGATGCACTACCACCAGCCTGTAATATTTTAATTAATGCCATTGCCACAGCTGCACCTAAAAGTTCAAAAACAATAGAAACCGTTGTAGATGTAGGCATACCCAAGGTATTAAAAAAATCTAACAACAGAATATCTGTAATCATTACGGCCATAAAAATGAACATAATCTCATTAAAATAGAACTCATTAGGGTTAAAAATACCTTTTCTAGCAACCTCCATCATCCCACTAGAAAATATAGCTCCACAGGCAATACCAACACTAGCAACAATCATTATAGATCTAAAGGAAATAGCCTTAGATCCTATAGCTGAATTTAAAAAGTTGACTGCATCATTACTCACGCCAACTACAAGATCCGCAATAGCCAAAACCGCTAAAGCTATAATCATTATTAAATAAATATTACTCTCCATAATTTATAAAAATTCAATTTGCAAATATGCTTTGTTTTTAACTGTCTAACGTTATGTTAAGGTTATTTTTTTACTTAAAAATGCACCTCTAACTGCAGTCTACATATAAGCCCCTCAGGACCATCTACTTCGCTTAAATAAGTAGCATCTGTTTGCACTTTTAACTTATGCCCAACAATGTATTTAGAAACGCCTAATGTGTATTGCAATTCTTTATTTCTGCCTGTGACATCTTTATCCAAATCTACAAATGTATATCTGCCAGACAGCTCCCAATTATTTTTAAACACATAACCAGACATTAAGTTTAGTCCGTTACCTACTTGCACTATATCACCAGTTACCGTACCATCATTATTTTTAGCAATGGCATCGCCGGCGTTTCTGTCTGCATATTCACCCATAAAGGAAAAGCCGTTATATTTAAACATAGCATTTACAAATAAAGTTTTTATGTCTGTTTCATAAAAACCGGTATCTGTATACATATAATCTCCTTGGTTGCTTCTTGTTTTTACAGCGTTATTATTAAAATCATAAGCTGCACCAATCATTAATTTAGGCTTTTTTTCACGTTTTAAATCGGCACCAACAAATTCTGTATTACCTGTAAAATTACCAAAAGGTAAAAAATCTATTCTTGCTGTGTATTGGTAACCTCCTAAATTTCCTTTGCTAACATTTCTTCCTTCTCCTTGAGAAATAGCTAATGCTTCTTTTACAATAAAATTTTCTGAAACATTAAATTTATGTCGTAATTGCATTCCCATATCTCTGTCTATTGTAAACCTACTATTTAACAAAGATCTATCAACCATTTGCATATTTGCAGAAGAAACTATGCGCTCTATATTTCCTGGTAATTTTGTTTGGCCTATCCACAGTTCAAAATTCTCATAAAAATTCCACATCACATAAGCATCTAAAATGTAGCGTGGAGCATCATGGGTAAACTCAGATCCTCCAGACAAATCTCTATTAGACAGCCCCAACTCAACCTTATATTTAAATTTAGGAGAGTAAGCAAAACCGCTAAATTTTAACCTGGCTCTACGCACTAAAAAGTTAGATCCTACAGAAGCTAAATTCCCATCTTCATTTTCTCCCCATTGTCCAATTCCTAAAAATTGCAAACGGGCAGATGCTTTCATAGTCCAAGTACTATCTTGCCCAACAATATTTAGTATACCCTTACCAAAACTAGGTGCTTTAATCTCCTGAGCTTCAAGCGTATTTAAACCTACTACAAAAAACAATACTGTAAAAATTCTAAAACACATAAATGCTATTTTCCTCTTGCAACAATCCTTTTACAAATGTTAATTAATTGTTTCTAAATTATTAACTAGATGCAAATTTAGGTAAACTAACTTAAAGACAAAGGTGTTATTTTAGATAACCCATACAACCATAAAATGTATAGTGTATAAATATACTTTTTAAGTTTATTCTACTTTATTTAAAAAGCTATTTAAGTATCTTGCAACTTTTAAATCATGTACTATGAATTGGGAACAATTACTATCTTTAAAGCGCTTTGGAGACACTAATAAAAGACTACGTAAAGAACAAGATGAAACCAGATTGGGTTTTGAAGTTGACTATGACCGTGTAATATTTTCGTCTGCATTTAGAAGTTTACAAGATAAAACCCAGGTTATACCACTTTCTAAGACAGACTTTATACACACTAGGCTTACGCACAGTTTAGAAGTGTCTGTGGTTGGCCGTAGTCTAGGACGTATTGTTGGAAAAAAAATACTAGAAAAACATCCGCACTTAAAAGAAGTTCACGGATACCATTATAATGATTTTGGAGCTATTGTTGCCGTTGCTTCTCTTGCACATGATATAGGAAATCCTCCATTTGGACATAGCGGAGAAAAAGCTATTGGCGAATATTTTAAAACCGGAAACGGACAAAAATACAAAACCAAACTTACAGCCAAAGAATACCAAGATATTATAGATTTTGAAGGAAATGCTAACGGGTTTAAACTGCTAACTGAATCTAGAACAGGTGTAGAAGGAGGATTAAGATTAAGTTATGCTACACTGGGTACTTTTATGAAATACCCAAAAGAATCTTTACCCAAAAAGCCCACAAAACATATTGCTGATAAAAAATTTGGTTTTTTTCAGACAGAAAAGGATTTTTTTAGTGAGGTTGCAGAAGAACTTGGCTTATTGCAAACCAGAGATGGCAAAGACATTTCTTTCTCTAGACACCCACTTACTTATTTGGTTGAAGCTGCAGACGATATTTGTTATACAATTATTGATTTTGAAGATGGCATAAACCTAGGTTTAATATCTGAAGACTACGCTTTAGAATACTTAATTAAGCTAGTTAAAGACAAGATTAACACAAAAAAATACAACGAAATGGTTTTTATGCAAGATCGTCTTAGCTACTTAAGAGCACTTGCCATAAACACATTAATTACAGATGCAGTTGCTATATTTTTAGAAAATGAAGAAGCTATTTTAGATGGTTCATTTGACGTATCTTTATTAGATAAAAGCAACTATATTGCCCAAATAAAAGACATAATATCTTTAAGTGTATCTAAGGTTTATAAATCACAAGAGGTAATAGAAAAAGAAATAGCTGGCTATAAAATTATATCAGATATTTTAGATGTATACACAAATGCTTTAGTAAAAACAGCAGAAGGTACTGCTTCTAATTATGATAGTATTGTTTTACAAACATTACCAGAACATTACCAAAATACAGATGCTCCTTTGTACAACTTACTTTTAAATACCTGCTGTTATGTGGCAAGCTTATCAGATAGTGGCGCTGTGCACATACACAACAAAATTATGGGCAAACAACTTTAAAAATCATAAGATAACCCCACACCAAGTAGCTGCTTAAATTGTATTTTAGGCCTACCAGGTGTGGTTACAACACCATCTGTTACAACCTCATCAAAAACAACATCATCATCATATAAAAGATTGGTGCCAATATTAGCTTTTACGTATTGGTTAACCTTCATATCTAAACGCAGTTCCCAATCTACATCTATATTACCAAAACTATTTAGGTAATCTGTATAAAGAGTTAAGTCATGCGCTAAAGTCATATTTTTAGCCACATCTGTTTTCCATGTATTAGTAACTAAAAAGCCAAATTCCATTAAAGTTCGCTCTCCTTCTTTTGTGATGTTACCATCTGCATCTCGCTCAGCTTTTTGCACACCAAAAGCACCAGAATTTGCTAACTCTTGATCTAACACAAAAGTTGCTTTTTGTGTTATTGGTGATATGTATAAGTTAAACTTTTTACCTTCTGGAATATAAGAAGTACCCGCTCCTAAAAACAAATAACCAGGTGCCATAAATGTAGAAATTTTATCTTCTGTATTTGGGTATTTATAACCGTCTGCAAATTGCGAATTAAAGTTTGCCTTAACAGAATAGTACCAATTACTTATTGTGTCTCTCCTATATGCAAAAGTAGAGCTAAAACGAATTGCATCATCTGCCTTTCTTAATTTCTCACCTTCTATGGCACTAAGTCCAAACCTAAGATCTAAACTATTGTTCCACTGTATGTATCTAAACTTGTAATTACGAACAAATTTTACATTTCCTATAGCCGATACAGAGTTGTTACCACCAGCTTTCCAGTTTACAAAAGCCACCTCATTAATAGCTATACCTAAATGGTTTGTTTTATCCCAAAAAGAAGGAACCTTAAACCACCCAAAATTTTCTCTACGTGGGTTTGCCTCATAAGTAATTCTTGGGTTAGCTAGCTTAACACCTCTAGGGATATTCTTAATTTTTTCTTGATTCTTACGAACTACAATTGTACCTACTATAGTGGTATCTACCTGAACAGAATCTGTTTCTACAGGATTAGAAATTTGAGCGTTTATTTCCGCTATACAAAAGGTTAAAACTAAAATTACAATTGTTTTTTTAAACATAATCCTATTCGTTTGCATGTAAAGATTCTATAAAAATCTTAAAACTATTTGCTCCTATATTATTTATTTCATGTAGTTGCGCTACACTGCCATGTTGCACAAAAACATCATCTATTCCTAAAATATGCACCTTATTTGTAAAGCTATTGGTATTTGCAAACTCTAAAATAGCACTACCAAAACCTCCAATTTTACAACCATCCTCAATAGTAACTATTGTTGAATATTTGTTAAAAATAGACAATAATTTTGTAACGTCTAATGGTTTTATAAATCGCATATTAACGTGTCCTATTTTACTACTGTCTAAATCATTTAAAACAGCCGCAACCATGTTACCAATATGACCTACAGAAAGCACCACAATTTCTGTGCCTTTTTTTAATTCTAAAGATTTTCCTATCTCAATTTTTGTAAATGGTTGTTTCCAATTTTTAGTAACACCTCTGCCTCTTGGATACCTTATTGCAATAGGCTGTTGCAATCCCAATTGGGCGGTGTACATTATATTTCTTAATTCCTCCTCATTCATAGGAGCAAAAATTAACAAATTTGGTATGCAACGTAAATAAGCAATATCATAAACACCATGATGCGTGGCACCATCTTCACCAACCAAACCTGCCCTATCTAAACAAAAAATTACTGGCAAGTTTTGCAATGCTACATCATGTATAACCTGGTCATAGGCACGTTGCAAAAAAGTAGAGTATATATTACAAAACGGAACCAAACCCTCTGCCACCATACCAGCAGCTAAAGTTACTGCATGTTGTTCTGCAATACCTACATCAAATGCCCTATCAGGAATTTCTTCCATCATAATTTTTAAAGAGCTACCTGTTGGCATAGCAGGCGTAATACCTACTATTTTTTTATTTTCTTTAGCTAACTCAACAATAGTTAAACCAAAAACATCTTGATATTTTGGCGTTCCCTCTCCGTTAACCTTAGGCAATAAATCTCCTGTAACTTTATTAAATTTACCTGGCGCGTGGTAGGTTACTTGGTTTTCTTCAGCTTTTTTAAGTCCTTTTCCTTTTGTAGTAATAACGTGTAAAAACTTAGGGCCTTTAACTGTTTTTAGTCTGTTTAACTCCTCTATAAGTAAAGGTAAATTATGGCCATCTATTGGTCCTGAATAATTAAAATTTAACGCTTCAAAAATATTATCTTGCTTTGCACTACCTTTTTTAACATTGGTAAGGTATTGTTTTAAAGCTCCAACGCTTGGGTCTATACCAATAGCATTATCATTTAAAATTATTAGCACATTTGCATCTGTTACGCCAGCGTGGTTTAACCCTTCAAAAGCCATACCGCTAGCAATAGAAGCGTCTCCAATTACCGCTATATGCTGCTTTAAAGTTTCCCCTTTTAATTTAGAGGCAATTGCCATACCCAAAATAGCAGAAATAGATGTAGAGCTATGCCCTGTTCCAAAATCATCATAAATACTTTCTTCCCGTTTAGGAAAACCACTAATACCGTTTAGTTGCCTATTGGTTTCAAAAACATCACTTCTACCCGTTAAAATTTTATGTCCGTAAGCTTGGTGACCTACATCCCAAATTAATTTATCAAACGGCGTATTAAATACATAGTGTAAAGCAACGGTTAGCTCAACCACACCTAAACTAGCTCCTAAATGCCCTTCTTTAGCAGAAACAATATCAATAATAAAATCTCTAAGCTCCTTTGCTACAATTGGCAAGTTTTGCGCTGGTATTTTGCGCAAATCATCTGGAGTTGTTATGTTGTTTAAATATGCCATTTAAACAGCAAATTTAAAGGGTATTTATGAGTAAATAAAGAAATAAGTAAAGAGTTATAGCTTTACAACCAAATGTGCTACATAAAAGGTTGTATTTTATTTGGTAAGGTTGATAAACTCTAAAGCTAAGCTTAAAAACTGTTGGTATTTTTTATACTTTTACTCCATGATAAATCCTTTTGACGACACGTACTTTATGAAAAAAGCCTTAGAAGAAGCACAAGCTGCTTATAACAAAGGAGAAGTACCTGTTGGAGCTGTTATAGTTATAAAAGACCGTATAATTGCACGTGCACATAACTTAACAGAACAATTAAATGATGTAACAGCACACGCAGAAATGCAAGCTATAACTTCTGCTGCAAATTTTTTAGGCGGTAAATATTTAGAAAACTGCACACTTTATGTAACCTTAGAACCTTGCCAAATGTGCGCAGGAGCCTTGTATTGGAGTCAAATTTCTAAAATTGTGTACGCAGCTAAAGATGTAAAAAGAGGTTTTACTGTAATGGGCACAACCTTACACCCTAAAACAAAAATATCTGGTGGTTTATTAGAAAAAGAAGCCTCTGAACTTTTAAAACGGTTTTTTATTGAAAAACGAAACTTGAATTAAAAATAAAAAGCCTTGCAATGCAAGGCTTTTGTTTTAATCAAAATAAATATACTTTATTAGATTACTTGCACTTGTGCAGCAACCACTCCTTTTCTTCCTTCTTCTTCTACGTATTCTACTTTGTCTCCTTCGTTTAGCTCTACTCCGTTTAGCGATGTTGCATGCACAAAGATGTCTTTTCCTGTTTCGTCGTTTGTAATGAATCCATATCCTTTAGAGTCATTATAAAATTTTACTGTTCCAGTCATTAAAAATAAATTATAAAAAATGTTAATACTCAAATATAACATATTTTAATTAGAGCAATGTAAACAGAAGTTAAAATCGCATAAAATTATTGATTATCAGTCTTTTCCAAGTTTTTCCCTTGCATTTTCTTAATATTTTCTTCATTTAGCATGTAATTTTTAACATTCTTCCCCTTACTTACTCTTATTAAAAAAAGAGGCATTGCTATAAAAAATATTCCTACGGTTCCAAAACCTATAAACTTGTGCGCTATGGCTTCATTCCCTTCTAAAATAATAAAACCATACACTATTAAGCCTATTGCCACTATAGCTACTATACCACTACTATATTTCATCATACATCATTATTTTGTGAAATCTATTAATTTTTTTCTGTAAGCTGTTAATAGTTTAGATTTAGACACAAAGCCTATATACTTCCCTTCTTTAACAATTGGTAAGTTCCAAGCACCTGAAAGTTGAAATTTATCCATTACTGCCTGCATATTGTCTTTTTCATATTCTATTACCTCTGGCACAGACTGCATAAAATTTTCTACTTTTAACGTTTTATACAGCTCTTGTTTAAACATTACATCTCTAATATCATCTAAAAGCAAAATACCTTTTAAAGCTCTTCCTTTTTTATCTAATACAGGAAAAATATTTCGGTTAGATTTAACAATTGCAGAATGCACTACATCTCCTAACGTCATATTTTGTTTTAAAGGAATAAAGTTAGTCTCTATAACGGTATCAATATCCATTAGTGTAAGGACTGCATGATCTTTATCATGAGTTAACAACTCACCTTTACGACCTAACTCCATAGTGTACACAGAGTGCGGATAAAAATACTTTGTAATACCAAATGACAATGTTGCTGTAATCATTAAAGGCACAAAAAGTTCATAACCACCAGTAACTTCGGCAATTAAAAATATAGCTGTTAATGGCGCATGTAACACGCCTGCCATTAAACCTGCCATACCAATTAATGTAAAATTACTTTCAGACACTGGTGAGCTAACCAAGCCTGTTGCATTTATAATTTTAGCAAAGCAATTGCCCATTATGCTTCCCATAAATAATGTTGGCGCAAAAATACCTCCTACACCACCTGCTCCAAAAGTTAAAGAACCTGCTATTACTTTAAAAAACACCAAACCTCCCAACAAAGCTATAATTACCCATACGTTTTCTAGGTCTAAATGCAAAAAGTTAGTAGATAAAGCTTTTTCTGGATGCCCTGCCATAAGGTGGTTAATAACATCAAAACCCTCTCCGTATAGTGGCGGAATAAAATAAACCAAAACCCCAATAGAAAGTCCACCAATTATTAATTTTTTTAAGGGCGATTCTATTTTATCAAACAATTGCTGAATACGATCATAAACCTCTGTATAGTACATAGAGATTAATGCAGAGACTACACCTAATGCCATATAAAAAGGAACATCAGAAATAACAAATTTGTCTTCTAATGTAAACGGAAGCAAAACATCGTCTCCAAAAAAAAAGTAAGATGTTATTATTGCTGACAAAGATGCCAGTAATAAAGGTAACATAGACGCAATAGTTAAATCTAAACTAAATACTTCTATAGCAAAAACAATTGCCGCTATGGGCGCTTTAAATATTGAAGATAAAGCACCAGCTGCAGCACAACTAATTAGTAAGTTACGCGTTGTTTGGTCTAGATGAAAAAAACGAGATAAATTAGAACTTATAGCAGCACCTGTAGCTACCGTAGGGCCTTCTAAACCTACAGACCCACCAAAACCAACTGTTATTGGAGCTGTAATTAAAGAACCAAACATTTGATACCTTTTCATAAACCCTTTACGCTTGGCTATTGCGTACAATGTTGAAGGTATACCGTGACTAACCTTGTTTCTAATAATATATTTAACACATAAGTACACTAAAAAAAAACCTAGTATTGGCGACAAAAAGTAAAAAGCATGATGGTAATTAGCCACCAATTTACCCTCTAACGCGTGTTGTATAAAATGGGTTGCATTTTTTAGCAACACTGCACCAATACCAGATGTTATACCTACTATTACACTAAGAATGTATATAAACTGCCTATTTGTAATGTACTTTGCTCTCCATACTAAAATACGTTTAAGCAATTTTTTATTAGACATTACGTAGCTTTTTAAATTCCTATTTGTTAACTGTTACTTGTAAGCTTAGTTCTTTTAGTTGTTCATCATCAATTGCAGCAGGAGCATCTATCATAACATCTCTACCGCTATTGTTTTTAGGGAAAGCAATAAAGTCTCTAATTGTTTCTTGTCCTCCTAAAATAGACACCAATCTATCCAAACCAAAAGCTAAACCTCCGTGTGGTGGTGCTCCATATTGAAAAGCATCCATTAAAAAGCCAAATTGCTCTTTAGCTTCTTCTGGTGTAAAGCCCAAATGTTTAAACATTGTAGCTTGCGTTTCTTTATCGTGTATACGTATAGATCCTCCTCCAATTTCGTTTCCATTTAAAACCAAATCGTATGCATTGGCTTTTACAGCACCTGGATCTGTATCTAAAAGCTCTAATTGACCTGGTTTAGGAGATGTAAACGGGTGGTGCATTGCATGGTAATGCCCTGTTTCTTCATCTAACTCTAATAAAGGAAAGTCTATAACCCACAATGGTGCAAACTCATTTGGTTTACGTAAGCCCAAACGTTCTGCAAGTTCCATACGTAAAGCACTTAGTTGCGCTCTTACTTTATTTGTTGGCCCAGAAAGCACACAAACCAAGTCTCCTGGTTTAGCACCTGTTCGTTCTGCCCATTTAGCAAGATCTTCTTGGTCATAAAATTTATCTACAGAAGATTTAAAAGAACCATCATCATTGCAACGAGAATAAACCATACCTAAAGCACCAACTTGCGGACGCTTTACCCAGTCTATTAATTTATCTATTTCTTTTCTAGTGTACGCGTTACCACCTGGCACAGCAATACCAACAACTAACTCTGCATTATTAAAAACACTAAAATCTTTATGTTGTGCTATATCATTTAGCTCGCCAAATTCCATTCCAAATCTAATGTCTGGTTTATCATTACCATACAAGCGCATAGCATCATCAAACAACATTCTAGGAAACTTATCTACTTCTACACCATTAATCTCTTTTAAAAGGTGGCGTGTTAAGTTTTCAAAAATGTTTAAAATATCTTCTTGCTCAACAAAAGCCATTTCACAGTCAATTTGCGTAAACTCTGGCTGGCGATCTGCTCGCAAATCTTCATCTCTAAAACATTTTACAATCTGAAAATATTTATCCATACCACCTACCATAAGCAACTGCTTAAAGGTTTGTGGTGATTGTGGCAAAGCATAAAACTCACCCTCGTTCATACGACTAGGAACCACAAAATCTCTAGCACCTTCTGGTGTAGATTTTATTAAATAAGGTGTTTCTACCTCTATAAATCCATTATTTGACAAAAAATTACGCACTTCCATAGAAACCTTACTCCTAAAAATAAGATTGTTTTTTACAGGGTTTCTACGAATATCTAGGTAACGATATTTCATACGTAAATCTTCACCACCATCAGTTTCATCTTCAATTGTAAATGGTGGCACAATAGCCTTGTTTAAAATAGTTAATTCAGATACTAGAATTTCTATTTCTCCAGTAGGCATATTAGGGTTTTTAGAAGCCCTTTCTATTACCTTACCTTTAACTTGTATTACAAACTCACGCCCTAATTTTTGGGCACGCTCCATCATTTCTTTACTTGTACGTTCTTCATCAAAAACCAACTGAGTTATACCGTAACGGTCACGTAAATCTACCCATACAATAAAACCTTTATCTCTTGACTTTTGCACCCAACCAGAAAGTGTAACCTCTGTATTTATATGAGTTGCGTTTAATTCTCCACAATTGTGACTTCTATACATTTTTAATAGCTAAAGTTGAAAGTAGCAAAGGTATAAAAGTATCTCATTAACTTAAAAACTATATGTGATTTAAAAAAATAGTATGTAGTAAGAAAAAAACTATAAATAAAAACTTAAATTACATGTGTTAAAAACTAACATTTGTTAATTTTTTATTTGTTTATGTGACAAAAATGTCATTATCTTGTCATATAACTAATAAAACACTTAATTAAATGAAAAATTATTTATCAAGAAAACTACTTGGTTTAGTTTTCCTTGTTTCCCCTTTGTTTGCTATGGCGCAGGGTGAGATAAGTGGAACAGTAACAGACCAAAACAATGAACTTTTACCAGGAGTAAACATCATTATTAAAGGAACAACAACCGGAACAACCACAGATTTTGATGGTAATTACAGCATTACTGCAGAGAGTTTTCCTGCAACATTAATTTTTTCTTCTATAGGCTTTAATACCAAAGAAATTGTTGTTAACGCCGCAGGTAAAGTTAATATGACTTTACAAGAGGGTTTGGCTTTAGATGAAGTAGTATTAACAGGTAACAGATCTAAACCTAGGACTATTTTAGATTCTCCTGTGCCAATAGATAATATAGGCGTAGCAGAACTTACAAGTAGCGGAAAACCTACGGTAGATAGGATGCTTACTTTTAAAGTACCTTCATTTAATGCACAAACACAAGCAATTTCTGATGCAACAGCGCATTATGATCCAGCAGATTTACGTGGCTTAGGTCCTAGTAGAACTTTAGTTCTTGTTAACGGAAAACGTAAAAACCAAAGTGCACAGGTTTACTTAAACAGAACACCAGGTAAAGGTGAAGTTGGGGTAGATCTAAAAAGTATACCAACTGCTGCTATAGAAAGAGTAGAAGTATTAAGGGATGGTGCTTCTGCACAATATGGTTCTGATGCCATTGCCGGTGTAATTAATATGGTATTAAAGAAAAACGCCAAATACACAACAGTATCTGCCAGAACAGGTATTACGTCTCAAGGAGATGGCTTTAACTTTGCTGCAGATGCTAACACTGCTTTTAATTTTGGTGACGGCGGGTTTATAAACCTAACATTGGGTTACTATAACCAACAACTAACAAACAGAGCTGGTTCTCCTGGTATTGCAGATTTACCTGCAGATGCTAGACCAAATGAAATACAATGGGCTACTGAAAATCCTGAATTAGGAATGAAAGTTGGACAGCCAGATTTAGAAAAAGGAGATTTATTTGTTAACCTGGGACATCCATTAGGTGAAAATGCAGAACTGTACTCTTTTCATGGATACTCTACCAGAAAGGGACGTAGTTTTGCATATTACAGAGCTCCTTACTGGAGAAGAGGCGTTGCTGATTCTGAATTTTTAACAAGGTCTGAAGATTTTGTAGGTTACCAACCAAGTTTTGAAGCACAAATTGATGACCACATCAATGCCTTAGGTGTAAAGTTTGATATTACAGACACTTTTAATGCAGATGCAAGTGTTACTTATGGCTCTAACAGTGTAAATTATACTGTAAATAACTCTGTAAATCGTGACTATTTAGCTGATAACGGAACTTCACCTAGAACTTTTAAACCAGGTGGATATACATTGAGCAATGTTGTAATGAACCTAGATTTTGCTAATGCTTTTACAGAGCAATTAACATCTTCTTTTGGGGTAGAATACAAAAAGGAATATTATGAAGCAATTGAAGGAAACCCTTTATCATATTACAAAGGCGGGTCTGATTCTTTTGCTGGTATTAAGCCAGACGAAGCTGGAAAGTGGAACAGAGATAATATCGCTTTTTATGCCGGATTAGATTATGATATTACCGAAGATCTTTTATTAGGATTAGCTGGTAGATATGAAGACTTCTCAGATTTTGGAGACAACTTTTCTTGGAAAGTGTTTGGCCGCTATAAATTAGGAGACAAAGGTGCTATTAGAGGCTCATACAGTACTGGCTTTAGAGCCCCAACCTTACACCAACGTTACCTAACAAATAGCCAATACATTATTGTTGATGGTTCTCCAGAGCCTGTATTACAAGGAACACTTGCTAATAACAATTCTGCTGTACAAGCCTTAGGTGTACCTAGTTTATTTGCTGAAACTTCTAGAAATATTTCTGCTGGTTTTACGTATAAAATAAATCCTAAATTTTCTGCATCTATAGATTTTTACCAAATACACGTAGATGATAGAGTACTATTTTCTTCACAAATTGGTTATGATGGAGATGATGCAAGTACAAACCCTGTAGAACAAATTCTTATAGACAATAATGTGGTAGCTCTTCAGTTCTTTATTAATGCTGGCGACACAAAAACTACGGGAGCAGATTTTGTACTTAATTATAGAGGTATAGATATGGGACAAGGTAGATTTAATGTGAGTTTAGCTGCCAATGTTAACGAAACTACAATTGATGCTATTGAGACTCCTCAAGTTCTTGCAGATAATGGCTATAATATTTTTACAAGAGAAGAAAAAGGTTTAATTACAAATTCTAGACCTAGGTCTAAATTTATTTTAGGTATGGATTATGACACTGATAAATTTAACATTGGCTTAAATAATACTCTTTTTGGTAAGGTAACTGTTACTGCTCCAGAAACAGGAGGTATAGATCAAGATTTATCTTCTATGTTGGTTACAGACTTAAATTTAAGCTACAAAGTAACAGACAAACTTAGTTTTACTGGTACTATTAATAACTTATTTGATGTTTACCCAGACAAAACTTTAGCAACTACAAATACAGCTGAAGCTGGTGGAAGATTTCAGTACTCTTCTGAGGTACAACAAGGTGGACAATTTGGTACTAACTTTAGCTTAGGAATGAACTACAGTTTTTAAAAAAATTTAAACTTTAAATTTAAAAGCGGCCTATGAGCCGCTTTTTTTATCGTTGTATGTTAAGTATTAAAAATAATTAAATACCTGATTATCAGAGTTTTGTATCTTTAATGTAAATTTAATGTTAACTTAAAGCGTATTTATTGTAAAATAAAATGTATCTTTATATCGTTAATGTTAAGAAATTAAAAATTAAAACCTACATATCATGAAAAAAATAGCACTAGTATTCGCATTTATATTCTCAATAGCAATAGTTAACGCACAAAGTACAAAACCAGTTTTTGAAAAAGCAGATAACAAAGTAAAAGCAACTTATTTTCACTCTAACGGAGAGGTTGCACAAGTTGGACACTTTTTAAATGGTAAATTACACGGTGAGTGGACTATGTTTAATGAAGAAGGTAAAAAAATAGCAACGGGTAATTATACTGAAGGTAAAAAAACCGGAAAATGGTTTTTTTGGAATAAAACAGAATTAAACGAGGTAGATTACAAAAACAGTAAAATTGCCAATGTTACAAAATGGAATAACGAGGGAACATTAGTAGTAAACTAATTACTACTTAAATAAAACCCATTAAAAAACCCAGAGAATTTAAATTCTCTGGGTTTTTTATTTTTTGTTTACTTATTAAACAAATAAATGGCAATCTTTACAGTCTTTAATTTCCCCATAATACGTTTGTCTATACTTGTACAAGGTTTTTACAGGAATTCCTAAAACGTATTTCTTTACGTAGGTTACTTTAGCCGCAAGTTGCCCCATTCTTTTGGTGTATCGCTTTTCTACTTTGCTTTTTCTTTTGACTTGTATAATCTTCATAATTGAAATTGTTTACCAACAACATACATTTATACGAACCAAATGCAAGATAAAAGTGTTAATATTTTGTTATAACACAAAAATAAAGCCACTATAACGATATAGTAACAACTTAATTTACAAATACTTACTTTTATAAAATGAAAAACTAGCACCAAAACAAGGTGCTAGTTAAACAAACTAAAAAACGATATTTATAAACGTATGTAAATACCTTACTTTAAAATCCACATTTGTGAATTAATATTATCACCAGTAGTAAACTGTCTATTAATAGCTTCCTCTAAATTTTTAGGGTTATTAGTAGACTCACTTGTTGGGTACAACCATCTTTTTGGTATTCTAGCTTCGTTTAATGTTCCGCCTCCGTCTACATTAAACTCCGGATAACCAGTTCTACGCTGGTCATAAAACATTTGCCAACCAGTATTTAAAAACAACGCTATGTGTTTTTGAGTTGCAATACTCTCTATAGGGTTTGTAGCATTAAGTTGCACATTTGGGTTTGCCAAATAATCATCAGTATTTGTAATACCATAAAATTCCATAGACGCCTTAATACCCTCTGTATAATACGCAGAAGCATCACCAGAAATCCATCCTTTAGTTACAGCTTCTGCTAAAATAAATTGTAGCTCTGCATAACCAATTAACAAGCTAGACTCATTAACAGGGTCATTATAATACCTTGGAGCAATTCTAGATGCATTACCAGCTACTGCCTTTGCTGCGTTATCACTAAAAACAGCACTACCATATAAGCCTCCATAGGCATTAAAATCAGTTTTATCTAACGCAGAGGCACTTGGCATTTTTTCTGCAAAAACAAATAACCTTGGATCTTCTAAATTTTTCAACTTATTTACAAAAGACTCTTCTAAATAATATGCAGTTTGCAAGTTGTTGTTGTTAAAAAATGGGTAACGGTTGTTTTGTATGTTTACAAAAGTTAATGCACCGTTGTCATCATTAGAACTAAACAAAGGATATTTACTTGGGTTATCTACAACCTCTTTAAACCTACCCACAACGTTTAAAGATGCAACATCTGTTTTATTAGATAACATTAACAAAACTCTTAAGTAGTAAGAGTTAATTAACTTTTGCCATTGTAGTTTATCACCATTGTAAATTACATCACCCAAAATAAGTTCATCATTAGCAGCAAGCTCGTTAGAAGCCGATTTTAAATCTGTTAACACCTTTAAAAAAATTTCTTCTTGTGTGTCATATACAGGCGCATAAATTTGTTCATCTACGGCAATAGCCTGGCTGTAAGGAACATCACCAAAAACTAATGTAAGCTCTGTTATAAAGTACGAATTAAAAAACTTGCCCAAAATAGCATAAACCTCAGACTCTGCGTTCTGGCTCTCTTCTATCATTTTATGAACTTGCTTTATATTGTCATAATTAGCAAAAGAAGCTTGTTGCCAATTGTAGTATTGATTTTCATTAACACCGTCTGTAAATGCTAAATATCTACTTGCTAAAGCACTATTTAAACTAACAGTATTAAATGCTAGTGTTTGAATGTTAGTTAGCAATAAATCTGGACTAACTGCTGTTGCTCTGTTAGGATCATCTTGCAACTCTTCTATATCTGTACAACTTACTGTAAAGAAAATTGCACATAAAATGTATATACTAAATTTTTTCATTATGCTTTTATTTAAAATTTCACATTTAAGTTAAGTCCAATATTCCTAGTTGACGGAGCCTGTAATGCATCTACACCAGAATCTGGATCTACATTTGGCACATCAGAATTTAACCAAAGGTTACGTCCTATTAAAGACAAACTAAACTCATGTATAGGTGTGTTTGCTAATGCTTTTTTTGGAAAGTTATAGGTTAGTGTAACCTCTCTAAGCTTTACAAAAGACTCTTTATAATAGTGGTAATTTTTATTTTGACCATTACTAGTTGTCTGCATAAAGTTAATGTAGTTAACAGCAACGTCATTAGGAGCATACGTACGCGTATCACTAGTAATATTACCATTAACATCATAAGTTGCTGTGCCGCTTACAACCTTTACTCCCGGAGCTACATAAGAACTAACACCGTTATTAGCATCATCTCTAAACTGGTTTACTGTACCTTTGTGTTTACCGCCCCACCACATTTTTTGATTTGTAGTAGAGTAAATTAAACCTCCTATTCTACCATCAAACAAGAACGATAAATTAAGATTTTTATACTTAAATGTATTTGTAATACCGTACGTCCAGTCTGGATCATCATCACCAATATATCTCTGGTAAGGATCTGCAACAGGGAAACCATTTTCATAAATAACCTCTCCGTTAGCATTAGTCTGGTATACGTTAGCATAAATTTGATCTGTACGTTCACCAACTTTTATAAAGCCTTCTGTCTGCTCTCTATCTCCGTAAATTTCTTCTTGAAATCTTCTAAACCTACTAAAGTTTACAAGCATATCCCAACTAAAATTAGCTGTTTGTATGGGTTTAGCATCAAAAACAAACTCTAAGCCCTTGCGCTTGTACTCATCTCCATTAAGTAAAATACTCTCATACCCAGATCCTTCAGAAATTGGACTATAAATTAGGTTATTATAATCTTTAGCTTCAAAATAAGCAACATCTAAACCTAAACGATTATTAAACAACCTAACATTTGCACCAACCTCCCAAGTGTCTGATGTTTCTGGCTCTAAACCAGGAGAAAGCAAGCTAGATCCAAAAGATGCTGACGTATTACCGTTCCACGTTGTTCCCTTATCATAAGCTTGTATATAACTATAAGGATCGTCTCCTATTTTACCTTCTGACACTCTAGACCAAGAACCTCTTAATTTTGCAAAACTAATAGCCTGTGGCATATCAAAAAGGCTAGATAAAACTAAAGATCCAGATACAGATGGGTAAAAGAAAGAATTGTTTTCTTTTGGTAAAGTAGATACTTTATCATTTCTACCAGTTATAGATAAGTAAAATGCATTGTAAAAAGACATATCTACAAAACCATAAATACTCTTTATAGCTTCTTCTTGCTCTAAGTTAGATGCAATATAACTTGCTCCAGCATTATTAGCCAAATTGTAAAAACCAGGAATATTTAAACCATCTGTTTGCGTACTTGCAGTTGTAGATTTACGATAGTAATTAGAGTAAGCAACTTCACTTTTTAGTGTAAAATTATCTGAAAAGTTCTTTTCAAACTTTAAACCAAAATCTGTAATAATATCAAAATATCTACTATCTGCATTGGTAAAATTACCAAGAGATTTATTGCCATAACCCACATAACTTTTAGGCTCTTTATACGTTCTGTTTAAGCTGTAAACATTTATACCGCTTGTGCTTTTAACACTTAGTTCTGGCGTAATATTATACTCAAAGGCAACATTACCGTAAACATTATCTTTATCATAACCACGCTCATACTCATATGCCTGAAAGTAAGGATTGTTATAATATGACACATTAAAATGTCTTTGTTGGTACCCCTCTTGTCCCTCTCTCCAATAATTACGCAAATCTTTAACATCTACATCTACACCTGTCCACAAAACCAAATTGTACAAATAATTTGTTGGTCCGTAACCAACCTCAGGAAAATTATCTGTGTATTGCTTATTGTAAGTTAAGTTAGAGCTTACTTTAAAATTATCTGACGGGTTTAATGTACCACCAATTGTAAAAGAAGTGTTCCCCAAATCTGTATTAGGAACAATACCCTTTTGGTATACATTAGACACAGACATTCTATAACTAGCTTTATCATTACCCCAATTTACACTTACGTTATTGGTTTGTATAGAGCCTGTTTGAAAAAAATCTTTGATATTATCTTCACCTCTAGATGTAAACGGAATTGGAATTAAATTACCAGCAGCATCTGTAGGACTATTGTATTGCGTAGTTTCAAAAAAACCGCTTGCTGTACTTGGATCTAATTGATCTACTTTAGGACCCCAAATCCAGCCACCACCTTCAGAGCCACTACCTAAACCGTTAATATATGCGTATTGCCCTTGGTTACCGTTACCGTAAACTGTTTGCACATCTGGTACTTTAATAAAAGAAGGTTGAAAAAGCACTGAACTATTAACTGTTACAGTTAACCTTCCTTTTTCTCCTTTTTTACTTGTAATCATTATAGCACCATTTCTACCAGCAGAACCATAAAGAGCAGATGCAGTTGCACCTTTAAGCACGCTAATACTCTCTACATCATCAGAATTAATTTTCCAAATATCTGCAGAACGGTCTGGTATACCATCTATAACAACTAATGGTGTTGCGCCTCTTAAGCTAATTTCTGGATTCTGAAATAAGTCGGTAGAGTTTTTAATATTTAAACCAGCTACTTTACCCGTTAAAGAATTTACCAAGTTAGGCTCCTTTGCTTTTTCTAAAGAAGCTCCTTTAACTTCTTGTACAGCGTAACCCAATGCCTTTTTTTCTCTTTTTATACCCAAAGCCGTTACCACTACCTCTTCTAATGCCGCAGCATCTTCTAAAAGGGTAACATTAATTACTGTAGCATTTAAAACCGTAATTTGCTTTGTTTTAAACCCCATTGATGAAAATGTAAGCACATCTCCCTTTGCAGCATTAATGGTATAATTACCATCAAAATCTGTTGTTGTACCATTTGTAGTATTAGCAACTACAATGCTAACACCCATTAATGGTGTATTGCCCTCATCTACAACACTACCCGTAATAGTTTGTTGTCCGTAGCTAAAACAGCATACAAACAACATTACAATAAACGTAATTCTAAAATTCATTTTCTTTAATGTTAAGTTAAATTGGTTATTAGTTATTGTTTATGTACCAAGTATTTAGCACATTATTTGGAGTTTCTAATACTATTTTTAACATCTTGCCCGTATGCTTTTTAAGCGATAGCGTAGTCTCTTCACTAGTCAAACTCACTGTTACCTCCTTTGTGTAAGTATCTTTTTTTCCTTCTTTAAATTGATTTGTAGTAGAAGTGTAAATTGTTCCTTTTACATTTTTATCTGAATTATTTTTCCAACGGATAACAATTTTATCGCCTTCTTTAACAGCTGATAAACCATAAGCATCTACCTCGCCTATAAAAGGAGTACCATCTATTTCATAAGCAATATCTTTAGAAACATCAATATTTAAAAAACGAAGCATAGTTGGGTAAATGTCTGTAATTGCTAAGGTTTCATTTTTAAAATAACTGTTAGTGTTTTTCTCATTAGTTACAATCCAAGTAGCACGCTCCCTCTCTGTTTGCCCTCCATGATGGCGCCCATCTTTAGGACTACGACCATGGTCTGTTGTAACTACCAATAACCAATCTTCATTAAACTTAGCTTCACGTATTTTAATAGCATTCCATATTTTGCCAACCAAAGCATCTTCATATGTAATTGCATCATCTAGTTGCGGACTATCACCCAATCCGTGGCCAACATCATCTGTATACTCTAAATACACCCAAGACAAGTCTGGTGCATCAGTTTTTATATACCTAGCGGCCTCAACAGCCACATCATTATCAATTTTTTTAATGTATTGCTTGTAAGTATCATGCGGATAATTAGTGGTGTCTAATTCAAAACCATCAAAAGCATAATCTAGCTCTACATTTTTTGTTTCAGATTCACCCTCAATAAGTTTTGTTCTGTTATCTAGCCAAGTAGAAAAAATAGCTGTTTTTTTAGACGGATATTGATCTTTAAATACCTTAAAAATTGTTGGGTAATTGTAATTTGGTTTTTTAATACTGTTACCATATACATTGTGTTTATTAACCCAAGTACCTGTAAGTAGACTGTTATAACCTACTGCAGAAATTGTTGGTGTTTGTGAGTAACCTCCTTTTTTACCACCCACATATGCTTTAGTATAACTACCAGTATTGGCTATACTATCTAAAAAAGGAGTTGGAGCTTTTTGCAGCATATCTGTAGAAATACCATCTACTATAACAAACACTACTTTTTTATTATTTATAGGCTTGCTAGTTTGTTGAGTAAAACCTACCTGCACAACTAAGCACATAACAAATACTACATATTTAATTTTATTCCCCATTTTTTTAGATTGATTGGTTACACTAAAATCCGGGTCAAAAGTATTTTTATAAATTATAAATTGAATGAATGTTCAATTAATAAAACTTTAAATAAATGTTAACTTGCACAGGCAAAGCAAGGCTTGTAATTATCTTAAAATGTTACATTTGCCTAAATAAAAATCTTACATGGGAAGAAAAAGTGTATCTGTACAAAGACGAAAAGAAATTATAAAAGCATTTTACAAAGTTGCAAAAGACATAGGCTTAGAAAACACCTCTATTGCTAAGGTTGCAGAACATTTAAGCATAAGTAATGGCTTAATAATGCACTATTTTAAAACTAAAGATGAGCTATTAATTGGCTTAAATGAGTTTATATTAGAACAGCATTTAAACATTGTACAAAATGACGAAAATGGTGAAATTAACTCTAAACAAAAACTTCACAATCTAATAACATCACTTTTTTCTAGAAACTGGAACAAATATTTTGATGATGGAGTTTTTTATAGCTGCTACGCCCTAATTTACAGAAAAAAAGATTTTAATGATAGCTTTAAAAGCTACCTACAAGCGCTACACACGGTTTTACACAATAAATTAACAGAAGCAAAAGAGCACCAAATTATTTCCAACACAAACATTGATGAAATAACAGAAGTAATTTTTGCCTTAATAGATGGTGCTTACTATTATTTGGGACTTTTTAATGAAAAAACAGAAGATTACAAGCAAAAAGAGGCTATTTATATTAAGTATGCGTTAAATATACTAGAATTTAAAAACGAGTAAACGTTTACTTAACAACCTTAACAATAGCATAGAGCCCAATACAAGCCCATACAGCGTTAACTACAACATTAGGAAAGTCATTTAACGCAAAACCATTAATAATTAAGCAAACGGCACCTAATATATTTAAAATATGGTATACTTTAGATTTAGATGATAGTTTACCTATGCTTAGCAACAAGTAAGACACTACAAACAATAAGGCCCCGAGCCAACCTATTATAGAAAACATAGATTTGTAATTTTAAGACTGAAAAGATACAGGAAAAATTAAAACAACTACAAACTATAAAATTGCAGAAACTATATAAAAGCAAAAAACCTCAACTATTTCTAGTTGAGGTTTGTTTTGCTCCCCCTCTTGGGCTCGAACCAAGGACCCTCTGATTAACAGTCAGATGCTCTAACCAACTGAGCTAAGGAGGAATGTTAGCAGACATAACGTCTGTAAGCGGGTGCAAATATATAAGCTTTTTTAATATCTACAAAACAAAAAATAAAAATTTATATAAATTTCTTTATAATATTCCAGATGTCGTTTCCAAACACAATTGCCATAAGACCCATAAGTATTACAAAACCAATAATTTGTCCTTTTTCTAGTACTTTTTCACTAGGCGGGCGGCCAGAAATAATTTCATACAATAAAAACATTACGTGTCCACCATCTAATGCCGGAATAGGTAAAATGTTTAAAAAAGCTAACCATACAGAGAACATTGCCATAAAGTTCCAAATAAATGTCCAGTTCCACTGTTTTGGCATCATTTCTACAATACCAATAGGCCCTTTTACTTGTTTGTAAGCTCCTGTTTTAGTGTTAAAAATAACCTTAAACTGTCTAATTTGTTTTGTTAGTACTTCTATAGTTTTGTTAAATCCTTCTGGTATAGCTGCACCAAAACTATAGCTATCTGTAACAAATAAGTCTTCTCTGTTTAACACAACACCTATTGCTGCTTCCTCAGGAACGGTCATTTGCAATGTTTTTGGTTGCCCATTACGTAAAACCTCTAATTCTATTTCCTTTTCTGAAGACTTTTTAATCACACCAACAAACTCATTCCAGTACACTGTTTTTTGTCCGTTAACAGCAACAATTTCATCTCCTTTAAGAACACCTGCCTTTTCTGCTACCATACCAGACACTACACTATCTATAATAGCTTTTTGTCTGTAGCCTAAAAAGTTTCTCCCTTGTGTACTAAAAACAGCTTCTTTACCTTCTGCGCTTAATGGCACGCTAATTTCTTTACCGTCTCTTTTAACAGTAACCTCGTCTCCTAAAATAATATCTAATACGGCATCTGTAAACTTTTTACTTTTTTTACCATCTATAGCTAAAATTTTATCTCCTGTTTTTAATCCTAATTGTTCTCCTATAGAATCTATTAAAATCCCGTGTTTTAAACTATCTGCAGGTATATACGTATCTCCGTTATTAAATAACAACATTGTATATATAAACCAAGCTAAAAAAAAGTTTACAGTTACACCACCCAACATTATAATTAAACGTTGCCAAGCCGGCTTACTTCTAAACTCCCATGGTTGTGGTTCGCTTTTCATTTGCTCGGTGTCCATACTTTCGTCTATCATACCAGCAATTTTAACATAACCACCTAAAGGCAACCATCCTATACCATAAACAGTATCGCCTATCTTCTTTTTAAAAAGTGAAAACTTAACATCAAAAAACAAGTAAAATTTTTCAACTTTAGTTTTAAAATATTTGGCAGGAATAAAATGCCCCAGCTCATGCAAAATAACAAGTACTGATATAATTAAAATGAACTGTACTATCTGAATAAATAATTCCATTAAATCTCTTTTAGTTTTTAAAAACGAACAAAAGTACACTTTTAAGCGCTCTTACAAAAAGATATACCTATAACGGCATCATTTTTATGAATTATTTAATAAGCTAGGGTATTGATTTTTACCTATGCCTATTGTAAATTTGCATAAAAAATTATGGGAGCGTTTTTTAGCAAATTTAAAGTTTTTGGCATTGTTCTTTTAGTAATATCTGCCATAATAATTACCTTATTTTACAACGCTTTAAAACCAGAAGTTAAGCTGCCTATTTACCAGCCAGCAGATTTTAACACAGAACTTGTAGACTCTACACTTTTACACAAAAAAAAGTACCACACTGTTGCTAACTTTAAACTTACCAACCAAAACGGAAAAACTATTACCCAAGATAATTACGCAAACAAAATTTATGTAGCAGATTTCTTTTTTACCACCTGCCAAACCATTTGTCCTGTAATGACAAAAAATATGGTAAAAGTACAAGAGATTATAAAAAATGATGATGACGTAATGCTTTTATCTCATTCTGTTACTCCTGAAATAGACTCTGTTGCTCAGCTAAAAAAATATGCCCTTAAAAAAGGAGTTATTGACAGCAAATGGAATTTAGTGACAGGAGACAGAAAAGAAATTTATGATTTAGCCCGCAAATCCTATATGGCAGCTAAAACAGACCTTAATAATCCTTACAGTATGGTACACACAGAAAACTTTGTTTTAGTTGATAAAGAAAAACGTATACGTGGTACTTATGATGGCACAGACAGTAAAGAGATTGAGAAACTTATTGAAGACATTAAAATTTTAAAAGCATCATACAAAGACTAATTTTGATGTTAAAGAATATAAAAAAGTAATGTAGAGTTCTGTTATTTTGCTTTTTTCCATTACTTTTGCTCTTACTTAAAATCAATCTAAATAAAAATTGAGCATTACTGTAGCACAACTAAAAAAAGGGCAAAAAGGGGTTATTAAAGATTTCTCTGAAGACACCTTACCTATTAAACTCTTAGAAATGGGTTGCTTGCCTGGCAATGTTGTAGAGCTTATACAGATTGCCCCATTAAAAGACCCTATTTACATTAACGTAAATGGCTCACATATAGCGATAAGAAAATCTACAGCCAACTTAATTGAAGTAGATTTAATTGAATGAATGTAATTGAGTATGAGCAAAAATATTAATGTAGCCTTAATTGGAAATCCTAATACCGGAAAAACATCAGTCTTTAATCAGCTTACAGGATTAAAACAAAAAGTGGGTAATTACCCAGGTATAACTGTAGAAAAAAAAGAAGGTATTTGCAAATTACCTCGTGGTGTTAAGGCGCATATAATAGATTTACCTGGTACATACAGCTTAAACACAACATCTTTAGATGAGAGTGTTGTTGTAGAATTACTTTTAAATAAAAACGATAAAGATTTTCCTGATGTTGCTGTTGTTGTTACAGATGTAGAAAACCTAAAGCGTAACTTACTTTTATTTACTCAAATAAAAGACCTTAAAATACCTGCCATTTTAGTAATTAATATGGCAGACCGTATGACCAGAAAAGGAATTACGCTAAACATACCCTTATTAGAAGAAAAACTAAACACAAAAATTGCTCTTGTTAGCACAAGAAAAGGTATTGGTATAGACACCCTAAAAGAGCTTATTGCAGATTACAAAAACTTATCTGTTAAGCCAAATATAGACACTACATCTATTGCTCCAGATTATTTTAATAAACTTAGAGCTGCTTTTCCTAAGGAAGACGTTTATAAGCTTTGGTTGGTTATTACGCAAGATGTTAACTTTATGCCTATAGAGAAAAAACGCATAAAAGATGCAACTTTCTCTATAAAATCTAACACAGAACTTAAAAAGTTACAGCACAGAGAAACCGTTTTAAGATATCAATTTATAAATAATATTTTAAAAGAAACTTACACTGTAGACCTTACTGTTGCTAAAGGTTTTAGAGCAACTTTAGATAAAATTTTAACGCACAAAGTCTGGGGTTACGTAATATTCTTTTTAATATTATTAGTCATTTTCCAAGCCATTTATGAGTGGAGTAGCTACCCAATGGATTTTATAGATGAGTCTTTTGCGCAAATGAGCGAATGGACAAAAGCTAGCTTGCCGCCAGGTGCATTTACAAACTTACTTGCAGAAGGCATAATAGCGGGTATTGGAGGTGTAGTAATTTTTATACCACAAATTGCATTTTTATTCTTGTTTATATCCTTACTTGAAGAAAGTGGATATATGAGTAGAGTTGTATTTTTAATGGATAAACTTATGCGCCCATTTGGATTAAGTGGTAAAAGTGTTGTACCATTAATTTCTGGTACTGCCTGCGCTATACCTGCAGTTATGGCAACCAGAACAATAGAAAACTGGAAAGAACGCCTAATAACAATATTAGTAACACCTTTTACAACTTGCTCTGCCCGTTTACCGGTGTACTTAATTATAATTGCCCTTGTTATACCAGAAGGGAAATTTTTAGGACTTAGCTATCAAGCGCTAACACTTATGTTGTTATATTTACTAGGGTTTGGAATGTCTATTTTTTCTGCAATGGTTTTACACAAAATTTTAAAAATAAAAAGCAGAACATTTTTTGTTATAGAAATGCCAAATTATAAGCTTCCATTATTTAAAAATGTAGCTTATACGGTTTGGGAAAAAACTAAAAGCTTTGTGTATGGTGCTGGTAAAATTATTTTAGCCATATCAATTATTTTATGGGTATTGGGCTCTTATGGTATATCAGATAATTTTAAAAACGCAGAAGAGATTGTTAAAAACAGAATTAATACGGTTGGTTACTCTGAGTTTAACCAAAATCATATTAAAAATGAAATTGCCATTTATACTGGTGAACTTTATACCAATTACCCTACATTAAGTGGAGCAATTATTAAAGATTCTATTGCAATACGTACAAACGATTTAAAACTAAAAGCAGAGAACGAAGAAATAGCTAGTTTTAAATTAGAGCACTCTTTTATTGGTTACGCTGGCAAAGCTATAGAGCCTATTGTAAAGCCTTTGGGTTACGACTGGAAAATTGGTATTGCAGTAATAACTTCGTTTGCCGCTCGTGAGGTGTTTGTAGGTACACTTGCCACAATTTACAGTGTTGGTAATGATGAAGAAGAAACTATTAAAAACCGTATGGCTGCCGAGATTAACCCGTGGAATAACAAACCACTTTTTAACTTAGCATCTGGTATTTCTTTACTACTTTTTTATGCTTTTGCAATGCAATGTATGAGTACACTAGCTGTGGTTAAAAGAGAAACTAATAGTTGGAAATGGCCTGCTGCACAATTGGTATTTATGAGTGGTTTTGCTTATATAGTTGCTCTTATTGCATATCAAATTTTAAAATAAATTAAGCAAACCTGTAACTAAAACTACCATCTTTTTTTTCAATAATAAAAATTACCATAGCTTTTACATTTAGGTAACTTATAAAGTTTTTAGAGGTTTTTAATTGATGAATAAAGCTTTTATAAACTTCAGTTTTATACTCCCAAGCACAACGTAGCTCTAATGCTCTTTTATGTTCTTTAAACGAGTGATGCACTATAAACAAACGGTTTTGCAGGCAACTACGCTTGCCAGCACTTTGCTTACTGTAATAAAAGTTCACTATTTTCTCTGGAAACTCAAAACTAAAATTACTTCTTAACTCTTTAGGCACTAACGTTCCTTTTACATCAAAACGTAAATTTTTATCTCCAAAAAATTCAATATCATATTCCTGATCCTTGCCATTTGGATTTCTACTAACTCCAGTATTTGTATAAAATAGATATTCATCGCACCTGGCACATTGCCATAAAAACCATCTTCTTTTAAAATAATTTTTATCATCTGTAGGCAATCCTGTAATTGCAAGCTCTAAACTAGATAATGTTTTACACTTAAATAGAGACACTTTTTTATCGGTAGTGTTGTTTTGTATTTTTCCCCATTGCAAAGGTATTTCTGGAGCAAGTTTCTGCAACTCTTTACTGCGTGTATTAAATTCTAATGCGTTCATAAGAATATCTTTTAAGATGAAAACGCAATGTTAAAATTTGACCACAAGGAATAAACTTATATTGCTAAAGTTTCTCTAACCGCTAAAGCAATTGCTTTTGCTAATAAAGGCGGCACAGCGTTTCCTATTTGTACCATTTGTTTTCCTTTTGCTCCCTTAAAAATAAAATCGTCCGGAAAAGATTGCAACCTAGCCATTTCACGTACTGTAATAACTCTAGATTCTATTGGATGTATATTTACACCTCCGTGATTCTCTTTTATAGTACAGCTGGCCTCGTTCCAAGGACATTTTTTCCAAGAGTCCGAATAATTATCATACAAGCTTTTACCTTCAGGAACTTTAGCCAAGCGCTTTTTCATGGCATCACTATGCTTTGTTCTAACGTGGTTAAAAGCTGCATCATCTTTTAACGTAACCAAATCTTCTATAGCTTGCTTTGTGGTAATGTATTTATCTGGTGTAAGCAAAGGCTTTGGATGTAAATTTTTTTTACCAATTCTGTTTGCTATAAAAATTATACGCTCTCTTTTTTGCGGTACATAATAGTTAGCTGCATTTAGCACAGTAACATTTACTTGGTACCCTAAATTAGCTATATCTTCCTTTATCTTATCTTCTACCTTACCCTTTAGCATAGAACGCAAACCTTTTACGTTTTCTGCAACAATAAATTGTGGTTGCAACTCATCTATAATCTGAAGCATATCTTTATAAAGAGAGTTTCGCTCATCTTCTACAATACGGCTACCAGACATACTAAAACCCTGACAAGGAAATCCGCCAGACAAAACAGTTAATGGCTTACCATTAAGCGAACTTTTAACTGTGTTTATAAACTTGTCTTTAACGCTCCTTTCTGTAATATCACCTAATATGTGTGGATGTTCAAAATTTTCTCGGTAGGTCATACCAGCCTCCTTAAACCAATCTAATCCGCCAACTTGTGTAAACCCTGCCATTTCAAAACCTTTTGCCATACCACCTGCACCACAAAACAAATCTGCAGATGTAAGCTTAGTTTTTGAGGGATTCTCCCAATTTTCAGAAATATCTGCCCAGTTTACAACATCGGTCTTTATAGATTTAGTGTTTTTTTGGGGCAATTGTTTTTTAGGTTTAGCGTCTAAAACACCACTATTTTTAAATACAGTAACATCTTTAGGTTTTATATAATGTACACCAAAGGTTTTTGTAGATTTTAGCGCGCCAGAATGTATGTGTTTTCTAATTATTTTTTGAGAAACACCAAACTGCAACGCAACATCTTCAATACGTAAAAACTGCTCTTTAACCGCCATACATTAATTACTCTCCCAGTTCTGTAATCTTTTTTTCGTATAAATTTTTACTTTCTATAACCGCCACATTTAATTCTTGCATAATGTCCTCTACTCTACTTTCAATACTTTCCATTTGGCTGTTTATATTATCAAAAGAATTTAGTGCTGCAGCAACCTCTAATGCCTTTACCACTTCTACAGCATCACCGTGCAACAAACGCAACTTAGCAATTGCTTTAGAGGTATTAGCTAAAGTGCCGTTGTATTTTGTTTTAGCTTTATAAATAGCTTTTAAAAGTGTTTTTTTACTCTGCTCATCACTTAAGCTATTAGTTTGGGTCTCCATAGCTGTAAATAAATTAGAGGCTTTAGTTTTTAAATCCTCATATTCTTTATTTAGGTTTTCTACACGCTTGTTTACCTTTTCCCAGTCGCCATAAACCTTAGCAAACTCTTTATCTTCATTTTTAGCGTCTTCTAAAGCTCCTTTTAAAGCACTTAAAGATGTTAAACCTTTGGTTACGTTTTTATTTGCGGTAATTTTTTTCTTTTCAAAAGAAGCAACTTGCGACTTAAACTTCTCTTTTAATCTAATTAAATCTTCTGGACTTTTATTTTTCCAACAAGATGATAATGTTAGCAAAATAACTAACAAGGCAATACTGTTTTTCATATGTTAATTTAGTTAATGGTGGTGTAAAAATAGAAAAATTAAACCATTACTGTTTTGCCCGTTGGTAATCTACTAATTTTTGAGGTCCTTCTAACAAAACTCTAACAACGCGTAGAGTACCGTCTTCTGTGGTTGCAATTTGCCATTTTATTAAAGATATTTCTCCATTTTCAATCTCTATACCTGTAATACTTCTTGGGTGTACACAACTGCCGTCATTAAAAAAAGGAATATCTCCTGGCTCAGGAAATCTAGGTCTATGAGTGTGCCCAACAATGGTAAGCTTTTCATTATTTTGCAGTATCCAACGTTTAATTCGTTTTTCAACCTTTATTAATTCTTGGTGGTTTTTAGCCGGACTAGTAGGATCTGCAATTCCCCAAACTTGCAATGGTTTCCATAAAACACGTACCAAAAACCTACCTACGCGCCAAAAATTATAGTTCCACCAATCTGCCTGGTGTCCGTGTGTTAAAAATAGTTCTTGTTTGGTGTCTTTATGTTTTAAAACAATACCTTCATGGTAAGTAATACCAACAAACAAATCTTTATCCTTACCATCTATAGGCTCAAAATAACTAGATAAATATTTTTTTACATAATTAGGGTCTTTATACACCATATCATGGTTACCCCAAATCATAAATAAACGGTTTTGTAAATGGTACTGCCTTAACAACCCGTATATGTTTTTGTGAGCTGTAAAAATAGACTCAAAAGATGTGTTCTCCCAAAGTTCATCACCATCACCCAGCTCAAAATAACTAAAACCCTCTTTAAAATAATGCTGTAATGCGTGGTAGTAAATATTTCTGTTGTTGGCAAAATCGTCTGCAAAACTATTATCACCTCTGTGACAATCACTAAAAAGTATTAACTTAGAGCTATCATCAAAAGGGACAATTTTAGACTTTTTATACGCTCTGGTTAACCTAGTAAAAGAGGACATATTTTAATTTTTGTATAAATATCTAAAAAAGGGATTAATTAGGATTATAACAAACCTAATAAAAAGTAATAATTATTTTGTAATTTTGTATGCTATTCTTAGACTAAGTAGGGAAGATGAAAGTTGAAAACGAAATAGAGTTACCACTAAAAAGTCTTGTTAGTTTTGACAAGTTACTTAGACAGTACGATAAAATGGCTGTTAGTAACGACTTGTTCCTTGCTCAAAAAGCTAGGTTTATTTTAAACTACCAAAAGCCTTACCCAGAACTACGAGAAGGTTTTACAGATTTAACTTTACTAGAAAAACATAAAGATGTAATTAATGTTATTTTGCAAGATACTTTTTCTGAAGTATTAACCAAGAATGAGATTAAAGCTGCATCATTACCATATGCTAACGTAATTTTTAACTCTTCTGAGCGATTTAAAAAAATTATTGAAGACGCAGGTGAAGGTTTTGAACTTGAAATTAAAAACGTAGAAGAAAGATTAAATTATATTATGGCAAGTACCGTAATATTAAATTTTCACTACGGCTTTAATTTAGATTTTAGAAGACCTCTGTTTTATGAAATTCCGGATAAAAACGGAGTTATGAGACATTATAGAATTTTGTATAATGCAGATTTTATAGACATTACACCTAATAAAAACGCAAAGAAGTTAACACAAGCAGATGTAGATGAATTATTAGAAAACTTTGAGAACCTAGAACTGTGGAAAGAAAAAATTCCGCCAAACAGTTTTACATCTAAAGGCTTTGTAATTTCTAATATGTTTGATGTTACTGCTGAGCATTCTATTTCAGAAATAAAGTCTAGCCTTATTTCTAACGACAAAAGAGGCTCTGAGTTTTTTATGGAAGATTTTCAAAACACGTTTAAGTCGTTATTTGGCCTTCCTAATTTAAAAGTTGGTTTTTCTATACACAATACCAAAGAAGATACTTTTGAAAAAGTACACGGTATTGGCATAGACAGCTTTATACTTAATAAAAAAGCCAATGTAAATTGTAAAACAACACTTTGCAATGACTCTTACAAAACTATATTAAAAGATCATAATTACTTTGTAATTTCTGATCTAGACAAATACCTAAAAAAAGCACCAGATAATAGCTTGTACGCTACACTAGCAAAACAAAATATTAAAAGTGCTATAATTGCACCTATCTCTAGCGGAAAAGAATTACTTGGTGTATTAGAGCTTGCATCTACTAAAAGATACAACTTAAACAATGTAAACGCGCAAAAGCTGCAAGATGTAATGCCGTACATAGTAACTGCAGTATTACGCTCTAAGGCAGAAGAAGAAAACTTAATAGAAGCTGTTATACAGCAAGAATGTACTACTGTACACTCTTCTGTTTTGTGGAAATTTGAGAATGAAGCCATACGCTTTATAAGGGCAAATGCAGAAGGCTTAGAACCAACCTTTAAAGAAATTGTTTTTAAAGATGTGCACCCTCTTTACGGTCAAATAGACATTAAAGACTCATCTACTTTTAGAAACAGCTCAATACAAAAAGATTTATTAATACAGTTATCTGAAGTAAACAAGATACTTACCAAGGCTTGGGAACTAGATAAATTGCATATTTATGAAGAATTATTGTTTAGAAGCAATAGCTATATAGATGACGTAAAAGAAATACTAAATACCAATAGTGAGCAAACTATTTTAGAATTTATAAAAAAGGAAATTACACCTGTATTTAAGCATTTAAAAAATACAGAGCCTAAAATTGCTCATTTAATTTCTTCGTATGAAGAGGGTATAGACCCTAATACGGGGTCTTACTATGATCATAGAAAAAACTATGATGATAGTGTTATGAAAATAAATGAAAAACTTGCTCAGGTTTTAGACAAAAAACAGATTGAAGCACAAGAAATGTTTCCGCATTACTTTGAGCGCTACAAGACTGATGGTGTAGAACACAATATGTACATAGGAGCATCAATATCTGAAACTAAAGAATACAACCCATTTTACTTAAAAAACCTAAGGTTGTGGCAGTTACAGGTTATGTATGATATGGAAAATGAGTACTACAACCTAAAGCCTAAATTGCCTATAGATTTAGACGTTGCCTCTTTATTACTTGTATACAACGCATCATTATCTATTAGATTTAGAATGGATGAAAAGCGCTTTGATGTAGATGGCACATACAATGCCAGGTATGAGGTTATTAAAAAACGTATAGACAAATCTTACATTAAAGGAACCAATGAAAGATTAACTCAAAAAGGAAAGCTTTCTATTGTTTACTCACAGAAAAAAGATGAATTAGAGTACTTACGTTACATTCGTTTTTTACGTTCTAAAGGATATTTTTCTAAAAACATTGAGGTTTTAGAACTAGAAGGCTTACAAGGTGTTGCTGGTTTAAAAGCAATACGTGTAGAAATCTTATACAAAAAAGACAAGGAGTCTAAAGAAACTTATACTTATGACGATTTAATGCATGAGCTAAAACGTTAAAATATTACACAGCATAAAAAAAGGGAATATTAAAATTAATATTCCCTTTTTTTATGTGATTAAGAAACTTACAAAATAACAGCTTCTCTTGGACCGTAAAAATGCAATGCTAAAAAGAAAGATAAAACAGACACAATCATTCCAAACATAAATATAGCATAGGTCCAACGCAATAGCTTATATTTTCTGTCTAATACAAGCCCTAAAAAGTACAAATCTTTAGTTAAGGAAGAGTATACATAAGACTGGTCTTTTATTAGCTCTTTCATAGCCCACTCATAATCCTCTAATTTCATTTTATGAAAATTACCAAAAAACAATAAGTTTACCTTTTTATTGTCTACATCTTCTTTTGTAAACTGTCCGCTAGTAATATTTGGCCTAGTTGCAATAATAGACAGCACCATAGATATTACACTAAAAAACATAAACAAAGCCGTAGGCAATATTAAATATTTGTTTGATGGGCTATCTAGTTTTGGCATTAAATCTGCTAACACCAAAGAAATTATAATTGCATTTACAGATAATAAAATATTGGCTTTAGTATCTGCAATATCACTAAGCTTTAAATGGTTACGCATAGTAACCCTGTACATTGTTTGTACACCTCTTTCTGGACTTTTATCTTTAAACTCAGACTTATATTGAGCTTTTACTTTTTCTTTTTTAACTAGCTTTTTCATTTTTTTTCTAGCCTTAATTAGTTTAGCTAGGTTATCATCTTTGGTCTCTTGCCAATTTTTAATAGCATAATCTGTATAAAACCTATGCTTTGTCTGAAACATTCTAATATTAGTATCTCTCCATTCTGCAGGCGAGTAATCTATAAGCCCTAATAAAGATAGTTCTTCCCTAAGCATTTCGGTAGTTTCTAAATAACTCTCTTGCCCTAAGTGAGATCCATCTGCATCTCTAATTATCTCTTCACTCAGGCTTGTAGGCTCATACCCTTTTTTAGTAGCTAAAATTAAATTGCAAATATTTTCTATACGTTTTTCATCAAAAGATTTTTCTCTTAAAAACTCCCTAGCAATATCACAACTTCTTTCTTCATGTTCTTTGGCGCTCCTTGTATAACCTGCGTCATGAAACCACGCAGCTAAAAGTAAGTCCTCATGCTCTTTTACGTCTAACTTGTAAAAATCTAACAATTCTTGCGTACTTTTGACAACACGTTGGGTATGCCTTATATTGTGATATAAAAAACTAGAGCTTAACTCATTGGTTAACAAACTAATTACATAATCTTCGGTTTCCTGAATAATATTTGCCATTGTTTTTAATAAATAAGGTGCATCACAAATTACAAAATTTAATCTTTATGAATACTTCCATTAGAAAATATTGTTGGTCGTTATGTATTTTAATCCTTACTAATTGTGCTACACAAAAGGCAAAATACACAAATACAGAACAAGCCAAAGATACTACTACTAATAAAGATATAGAACATACGTTTTACTTAATTGGTGATGCAGGTAAATCTCCTATAAACGGAATGAACCCTGTGTTAAAATCATTTAAAAAAAGAATTGAAAAGGCCCCAAAAAATAGTACCGTTTTATTTTTAGGAGATAACATTTACCCTGCAGGAATGCCAGACCCTAAAGATTCTACACAAGCTTATTTAATTGCAAAAAGTCATTTAGATGCACAATTAAACACTTTAAAAAATTACAAAGGAAAACCATTATTTATACCTGGTAACCATGATTGGTATACAGAAGGTTTGGTTGGCTTAGAAAGAGAGCAAGATTACATACAAGAAGCCCTAGACAGCAAAGATGTTTTTTTTCCTGAAGATGGCTGCCCATTAGAAACTATAGAAGTAAATGAAAATCTTATAATTATAGCTATAGACACAGAATGGTACTTAACCAATTGGAATAAAAGGCCAGACATTAATGATAAGTGTGATATTAAAAGTAGAGAAAAGTTTTTAATAGAGCTAGAGAGTTTAATATCTAAAAACAAGCAAAAAACTACAGTTATTGCAATGCACCACCCAATGTTTAGCTATGGTTCTCATGGCGGACAATACTCTTTTAAAAAACACTTTTACCCTAAATCTGGTGTAGGCCCATTACCTATTGTTGGTACTTTTTTAAATTTACTTAGAAAAACTGCTGGTCCGTCTTCAGAAGATTTACAAGGCAAAAGATACAGAGAACTACGCAACCGCGTTGTTACACTTGCACAATACTCTAACAAAGTAATATTTGTTTCTGGGCATGAACACTCTTTACAATACATTGTAGAAGAAAACACTCCGCAAATTGTTAGTGGCGCTGGTGCAAAAAGTGGTGAAACTAGACTTATTAATGGCAGCAAATTTTCTACTGGAGAAAAAGGGTATGCAACATTAGAAATTTATAAAGATGGCTCTTCTAGAGTACGTTTTTATGGCTTAGACCAAGATAATAACGAAAAATTTCTTTTTACTTCCGAAGTTTTACCTGAAGACAAAAAACTATTTACAAAAAAATTACCCGATAGTTTTCCGGCAACAACAACAGCATCCATATACACACAAGAAGAAATTACCAAAACAGGATTTCACAATTTTGTTTGGGGAGATCGTTACCGTAAATACTACGGCACTCCTGTAACTGTACCCACATTAAGCTTAGACACAATTTATGGTGGCCTAACACCTGTAAGAGCCGGTGGCGGACACCAGTCTAAATCTTTACGTTTAGCAGATAAAGATGGCAAAGAATATGTTATGCGATCTATGCGTAAAAGTGCAGAATTATACTTACAATCTATGGCTTTTAAAGACCAATACGTAGTTGGTGAGTTTGAAGATACTGCTATAGAAAAATTACTTATGGATTTTTACACTGGGTCTCATCCTTACGCTCCATACATTGTATCTAAATTATCTGATGCTATAAATATTTATCATACAAATCCTAGATTGTACTACATCCCTAAACAAAAAGCTTTAGGAGATTTTAATGTAAATTATGGAGATGAATTATATATGTTTGAAGAACATGCTGGCGATAACCACGGAAATCTTAAAAGTTTTGGTTATGCTAATGAACTCAAAAGCACAGATAGTATGCTTGAAGATTTGCGTGATGATGAAAAATATGCCGTAGATGATAAAATGTACCTTAGAGCCCGACTTTTTGATATGGTTATTGGAGATTGGGACAGACATACAGACCAGTGGCGTTGGGCAGAAAACAAAGAAAAAAATAAAATAATTTACAAACCCGTTCCTAGAGACAGAGATCAAGTGTTTTCTAATATGGGAGACGGACCATTAATGAGTTTGGCTACCAGAATTGTACCCTCTTTGCGCTTAATGGAAGGGTTTAATGAAGAAATAAGAAGTGTACGCGGGTTTAACTCTTCACCTAAAACTTACGTGTTAGACATTGCCCTATTAAGCGAAACAAAATTAGAAGATTGGATTGCAGAAGCTACATACATACAACAAAATTTAACTGCAGATATAATAGATAAATCTTTTAAAGATTTCCCTGTAGAAATACAAGATGAGTCTTTACCAAAACTAAAAAAAATATTACTGTCTCGTATAGCCCACGTAAAAGAGTATGCTAAAGAATACCACCGAATTTTAAACAAATTTGCTGTAGTTTCTGGTACAGATAAAGATGATTGGTTTGAGATTAATCATCTAAATAAAAAAGAAGTACAAATAAAAGCCTACCGTAACATTAAGGGAGAAAAAGAAAAGCTATTTTTTGACAAAACTTTTAGTAGTGATGTTACTAAAGAAATATGGGTTTATGGCTTAGATGATGATGATTATTTTGAAGACTATGGAGCTAACCAAAGTCAAATTAAAATTAGAATTATTGGCGGACAAAACAATGATATTTACAACCTAACAAACGGCAAAAATACCATTATTTATGATTACAAGTCTAAAAAGAACACTTTTAAGGCAGATAACAATGCAAGAATTAAACTTACAAATGATTACAACACAAATGTGTATAACCCATTGGCAATACGCAATAGTGTAAACCAAATTATACCAACAATTGGTTTTAACCCAGATGACGGTGTTAAAATAGGCTTTACTAACACCTATACATACAACGGTTTTAGGCTAAATCCTTTTACAGAAAAACACACATTTAATGCTTCTTTTTACTTTGCAACGCAAGGTTTTGATTTTGGATATACTGGAGAATTTGCTAATATTTTTGGCAACTGGAATTTTGAAGTAGACACAAGGTTTACAAGCCCTAATTTTAGTGTTAACTTTTTTGGCTATGGCAACAATACTACAAATAGTGATGATGACCTTGGTATGGATTACAACAGGGTAAAACTAGAGCAAATTAAGGTTGCACCATCTGTTGTATTTAACGGACAATTAGGAGGTAAATTTAAAGCTGGTCTATTACTAGAAACAATAGAGGTAGAAGAAACAGAAGACAGGTTTATAAATACTTTTTATGTAGCAAATAATGAAGATGTACGCAACACATTTTTAGGTGCAGATGCAACTTACACTTATGAAAATAAGGATAACAATGCTTTTCCAACAATGGGTATGTCTACAATGATAAAAGCTGGTTACAAGCAGTCTCTAGTTAATGATAGTCAAAATTATGCATACATAATTCCTAGTCTTGCTTTTGATTATAAACTAGTACCAAACGGAAGGTTAGTTTTAGCTACAAAATGGAAAGCCCATTTTAACATAGGAGATGATTATGAGTTTTACCAAGGAGCAAGTATTGGTGGTATAGACGGATTAAGAGGTTACAGAAACCAACGTTTTACTGGTAAAAAAGCATATTACCAAAATACAGATATACGCTATAGTCTTAGAAAAATGAAAACCAATATTATACCATTATCATTAGGTGTATATTCTGGCTTTGATTATGGACGTATATGGTTGCCAACAGAGGATTCTGACGAGTGGAAAACATCATATGGTGGCGGTATCTTTTTAAATGGTGCAGATGTTATTTCTGCCAGAGTGGCCTTATTTTATGCAGACGAAGGACCAAGATTTACATTTGGACTAGGGTTTGGATTTTAAACCCTAGTTTAATGTATAAATATATAGGTTTCCGCCTGTTTTTTTATGATATTCATCTGCTAAATACAAGGTATTATTTGTAATAAAACAAACAGACTCTAACTGGGTTCTTACTCCCAAATCTATGGTTTTAACAGTACCCTGTGTAAAGTTGTCTGCTTTAAAATTTGTAAAACTCCAAAGCATACCATTACTAATAAGCACTATAGTTTTTTCATCTGGAGAGATTGCCGCAGATGTAATTCGGCTGGTACGTTCATCTGTACCCGCCATAAAACTACCAACTAACTCTGCCTTATACTTGCCTTTAGTTGCAGGAACTTTATAAATAAGTGCTTCACCAGTAAATGGTTTAGCTCTATTTTTAGTAATTATATAAAGGCTGTTTTTCCAATAAAAAAGAGATTCTGCATCATACAATAATTCCTTTTTCTTAGGAGAAAAATCTGTCTGTTCTGGATAACTAAACTCTATTTTTTCGGCTTCAATATCATCTCCCTTTTCATTATCAGGATTAGGTACTTTTAAAATTTCTAGATCATCTCTATCACTACTATTATTTCCAAAGTCTCCTATGTAAACATTGCCAGCTTTATCTTTACTTAGATCTTCCCAGTCGTGATTTTTGCCGTTTTTAACCTTAAGTGTTTTTAGCCAATTGCCTTTAGAGTCAATTTTATAAAGTTCATCTTTATTTCCCTTATCTTCAATAAGCCAAACACTATTTTGCGCTGTAGACACAAGCCCAGATACTTCTTTAAATTCTTCAGGTATATTTGCTATTACTTTTAATTGTCCGTAATTACTACAGCCAACTAAAAGCAATAAACAACTTAATCCTAAGTATTTTTTCATACACTATGCTCCTGGAAAATTTGCTTTTCTTTTCTCTAAAAATGCAGTAGTACCCTCTTTAAAATCTTCTGTTCCAAAGCAAGCACCAAAGGCTTCAATTTCTACATCATAACCATCTTTAGTAAAACCAGCATTAACTGCTTTAATAGCTGCAGAAATTGCTACAGAAGAATTGTTTGTAATTTTACCTATTAGTTTATGGCAAAGTGGCAATAATTCTTCTTGTGTTACCACATAATTTACCAACCCGTAGTCTAATGCTTTATCTGCAGAAATCATTCCTGCTGTCATTATTAATTCCATTGCTCTACCCTTACCAACTAATTGCGGTAAACGTTGTGTACCACCGTAACCAGGTATTACTCCTAAAGACACTTCTGGCAAGCCCATTTTTGCATTATCACTAGCTACTCTAAAATGGCAAGCCATAGACAGCTCTAATCCGCCACCTAATGCAAAACCATTTACAGCCGCAATTACAGGAGTTCCTAAGTTTTCTACTAAATTAAAAAGTTCATCTTGTCCTTTACGTGCTAATCTGGCTCCTTCTTCTTCAGAAAAATTAGCAAACTCAGAGATATCTGCACCAGCAACAAAAGCTTTATCACCACTACCCGTTAATATAATTGCTTTAACACTTTTATCTGCTTCTAAATTTGCAAAAGCTTTATGCAATTCTAAAATAGTAGCCTTGTTTAAAGCATTTAGCTTTTTTGGTCTGTTTATAGTTACAATTGCAGTGCTATTTTGCTGTTCTACTAAAATAGTTTCAAAATTCATATTTGTTAGTTTTAATTATTTTCTTTGGGAAAACGCACTACAAAAACTGTCCCTTTTTGTGGCTGAGAAGTAAATGTAATGTTCCCTTTATAGGTTTCTACAATATTTTTTACCATTCCTAATCCTAATCCCATACCACTAGTTTTAGTTGTAAACTTAGGCTCAAAAATTTTATCTTTAAATTCATCTGCAATACCCACACCGTTGTCTGCTACAGATATTTTCACAAAATCACCATCTGATGCTACAGTTACCAATACCTTAGGGTTTTCTACTTCTGGTAGTGCTTGCATTGCATTTTTAACCAAATTGGTAACCACACGCACCAACTGTGTCCGGTCTAATTTTGCCACAATACTCTCTTCTTCTGCTATAAAGTGAATATAACTTTCATTAAAGATATCTACAGCTAATTTAACAATTTTAACTACGTTTAACGTCTCGTTTTGTTGTGCTGGCATTTGCGCAAAATTAGAAAAAGCAGAGGCTATACTACTCATAGTATCTATTTGCTGAATTAACGTTTTAGAATACTCTGTAAGTTTCTCTTTTATGTCTGGGTCATTTGGGTTAAACTTACGCTCAAAACTCTGCACACTTAAACGCATAGGAGTAAGCGGGTTTTTTATTTCATGAGCCACTTGTTTTGCCATTTCTCTCCAGGCTTGCTCCCTTTCGCTTTTAGCTAATTTTACAGCACTTTGCTCTAACTCATCAATCATTCCGTTATAAGCATCTACTAAGCGCCCTATTTCTTCACTAGGATTATCTATTAATATTTTTGGATTTCTAATGCTTAAATCAGTTTTATTAAGCTTATCTGAAATTGTTTGTAAAGACCTTGTTATGTATTTAGATGTAAAGTAAGCCAACACAATAGCAATTATAAACATTACTATGTAAACCAAACCTAGTCTTAGCAAAAACTCTGGCAGCTCTTTATCTTCAAAAGAGGTATCCTCTACATACTCTAGCTTTAAAATACCAATATCTCTAAATTTTAAATCCTTTATAAAAGTGTAAGAGGATCTAAATATTTTCTCTTCGTTAGATATTTTTTCAATATGACTAACTTCTTCTACGTAACGCTGATTATCACTAGTTTTTAATTTTTGAAGAACAATAGCATCTAAACAAGTTGTTACAGATGTTTTATTAAGTAAAGGATGGGAGTCTATAATTAATTCTCCCTCTAGATCATAAATACTAAAATTTACATTCTGAATTTCTGCAATTTCAAAAATCTCATCCTTAAAAATTAAATGCAATTTTTCTGTAATACGCTCAAAAGAGGTTTTTCTTATTGTAAGATTAACACTTTCCTTTATCTGTGCTTCTTTACGCTCTAAACGGTCTTGGTTATATTCTTTAGATTGTTCTCTGTATTGATAAATAGTTACACCAGCAATTAGTATTGATGCCATAAGCACCAAAAACATCATGGTAATAAAAATACGCGACCTAAGTGATAATTTTTTAAACAAGAGTTTATTATTTACCCTCAAATATAGCAATTATTACGCCAAACTTAATTGCTTAAAACCTAGTATTAATTAGCTAGAGTATTGCTTTTTGTACCACACTTTTTGCCATTCTCTTTTTAAGATTAAAAATGCTACTTGGTCTGCTACTTCCACTGCATCTGTAACTTGTATTTGCTTTAGGGTTTGCTCTGGAATGTCTATAACATACAACAGGTTTAAGTACTCTGTAAAACGTTCTAAAAGCAGTTGGTAAATTTTTTCGCGTAGGGCAGTGGCAAGCTCTTCTGGAGAAATTGTTTTATTTTCTTGAAGCAGATTAAAGTCTATGTTAGCTAAACTAAAGTCTTTTTGTAATTGAGTTACCAAATTACCATATAGGTTTTGGCTCGTTACAGAGCTTAAAAGAGTTTTGGTATTTGGGTAGTTAAATGTCATCTCTTTTATGTACGCAAAAAAATAAAGTATGGTTTACACCCAAACCATACTTTATTACTTTTAACATTAAGCTTTAATTATTTTCTAATTTTTTGCTCCCAATCCCAGGCAGATTTCATAGCATCATCTAATGTAGACTCTGCTTTCCAGCCTAAAACGGTATTTGCCTTTGTAGTATCTGCGTAGGCAGTTGTAATATCTCCTGGTCTACGATCTACAATTTTATAATTTAATTTTTTACCAGACACACGCTCAAAGCTTTTTATTGCTTCTAAAACAGAACTTCCAGTACCTGTGCCTACGTTAAAAACTTCATAGTTTGCACTATTATTACCGCCAATTAAACGTTCTAAAGCTACTACGTGTGCCTTAGCTAAGTCTACAACGTGTATATAGTCTCTAATACAAGTGCCATCTGGCGTAGGATAATCTCCACCAAAAACAGACAATTGCTCTCTTAAACCAACACCTGTTTGTGTTATAAAAGGCACTAAATTTTGTGGCACTCCTATTGGTAATTCTCCAATTTCTGCACTTGGGTGTGCACCCATTGGGTTAAAGTAGCGCAATGCTATTGCATTTAATGCCGGTACAACTTTACACGTGTCTCTAATAATTTCTTCGCCCATTTGCTTGGTATTGCCGTAAGGAGACTCTGCTTCTTTTACTGGTGCATTTTCTGTAATTGGCATAATGTCTGCTTGCCCATATACAGTACATGAAGAACTAAAAATAAAATTAGCTTTTTGCAAAGCAGACAACTCTTGTAGTAAATACACCAATGTTCCTATATTGTTTTCATAATACAATAATGGTTTTTCTACACTTTCCCCTACAGCTTTAGAAGCTGCAAAATGTATAACACCAGCAATATTAGAGTGACGTTTAAAAAAATCTTGAACTTTAGACTTTTCTTTAAGATCAAATTTTTCAAAAGTTGGCTTTGTGCCAGTTATAGCCACAATACCATCCAATACTTTTTCTGAAGAATTAGATAAATCATCAATAATTACGACTTCAAAGCCTTTATTTTGTAATTCTACCACAGTGTGCGAACCAATAAAACCTAATCCGCCTGTTACTAATATTTTCATCTATTTCTATATTTGGTTAGTTATTTAAAAACTCTAAAACTGCGTCTGTAATGTAGGTTATTTGCTCATCATCTAACTCTGTATGCATTGGTAAAGAAATAACTTCTTTTACCAGTTGGTTTGTAACAGGAAAATCAGACTCATTATACCTGCTATCTTTATATGCCTTTTGCAAGTGTAAAGGAATTGGATAGTACACACCACACGGAATATCTTTAGATTGTAAATGCTTTACAAGTGCATCTCTGTCGTTGTTTTTTATTTGTAAAGTATATTGATGAAATACGTGACAATCACAAACACAAGTGTCTGCCGAACAACACACATCCATTTTTGGCGTAATAATATCTTTATGGTTAGCCAAAGCCATAGAATATTTTAATGCAGCTGCTCTACGCTTTTGGTTATAAGTATCTAAATTAGGTAGTTTAGCTCTTAAAACTGCCGCCTGTATAGAGTCTAACCTAGAGTTTACTCCTACCACATCATGGTGGTAACGCTCATACATTCCGTGATTTACAACGCCTCTTAATGTGTGCGCTAATGCATCATCATTTGTAAAAATAGCTCCACCATCTCCGTAAGCTCCTAAATTTTTTGAAGGAAAGAACGATGTTGCAGAAACATGACCCATTGTGCCCGCTTTTTTCTTGCTTCCGTCTTTAGAAATATAACTTGCACCTATTGCTTGTGCATTGTCTTCTATAACAAATAAATTATGCTTTTCTGCAATTTCTAAAATGGCATCCATATTTGCACATTGTCCAAATAAATGTACAGGAACTATAGCTTTAGTTTTTGGTGTTATAGCCTTTTCTATAGCAGCTGGGTTTATGTTAAACGTATCTGGCTCAACATCTACCAAAACAGGCGTTAATTGTAATAATGCAATAACCTCAACAGTAGCTGCAAAGGTAAAATCTGCAGTAATAACCTCATCTCCAGGCTGTAAACCAAGACCCATCATTGCAATTTGCAAAGCATCTGTACCATTTGCGCAAGGTATCATATGCTTAACACCCAAATACTCTTCCATTTCTTTTTGTAGTGCGTGTACCTCTGGACCGTTAATAAATGCTGATGTTTCTAATATCTGAGCTATAGAAGTGTTTACTTGCTCTTTTATATCTTGGTATTGACCTTTAAGGTCTACCATCTGAATTTTTTTCATTGCCTTAATTTGAAAGGTAAATTTACAAAAATACCAATGGGCAACAATGAAATTAATGAAAGAAACGTATTTTTACGACAAATAAACATTAGGTGCATCTTTTATATAACATTGTAGTACACATTGCCGCTCTTTTGGTTAAAATAATTGCAAATTTTAACCCTAAAATAAAACTCTTTGTGCAGGGCCGTAAAAATATTTACAACACCCTAAGCAAAAACATTTCTGTAAAAGATGATGTTATTTGGGTACACACAGCCTCTTTAGGTGAGTATGAACAAGGTTTGCCTGTTATAGAAAAACTTAAAAAAAATTACCCTACCTACAAGTTTGTTGTTACATTTTTTTCTCCTTCTGGCTACCAAGTCAAAAAAGATGACAACATTGCTAATGCTATTGTTTATATGCCATTAGACACTTTAAAAAATGCTAAAAAGTTTATAAAAGCTGTAAATCCTAAGCTTGCCGTTTTTGTAAAATATGAGATATGGCCTAACCACCTTAAAATTTTAAAAGAAAAACAAATACCAACTCTTTTAGTTTCTGCCTACTTTAAAAAAGAACAACTATTTTTTAAATGGTATGGTAGTTTTATGCGCAAAAGCTTAACTGCATTTACACATTTTTTTGTGCAAGACTCTAACTCTAAAAACTTACTTAAAAGTATTGGTTATAACAATTGTACTGTTAGTGGTGATACAAGGTTTGACCGCGTATCTAAAATACTAGAGCAAAACAATGAGTTAGATTTTATGACCAACTTTACACAAAACAAAACTTGCGTAGTAGCTGGTAGTACTTGGCCTAAAGGACATTTATTTTTAATAGATTACATAAATAATACCTCTGCAAAAAATATAAAATTTGTTATTGCTCCGCATAATATTATTACAGACCAAATAGAAGAGTTAAAAAATAGCATACACAAAAAAGTAGTTTTATTTTCAGAAATAAACAATAATGATATTTCTGATTTTGATGTTTTAATTATTGATACTATTGGAATTTTAACCAAAGTATACAGTTACGCTCAAATAGCTTATGTTGGTGGTGGTTTTACAAAAGGCGGGTTACACAACACTTTAGAACCTGCCGTGTTTGGAGTTCCTATACTAATTGGCCCAATTTACAAAGGCTTTAAAGAAGCTGAAGATTTAGTAGAACTAAAAGGAGTTTTACCCGCCGCAAACCAAAACGAGTTTACGAGTGTTTTAGATCTGTTACTTTCTAAAAAAGAACACTACAATAGCACTGCAGAAATAAATAAAAATTACGTTGCTCAAAATATTGGAGCTACAAACAAAATAGCAAGTTACATTGGTACTTTACTTGTAAACAAGTAATACAACAGTTTTTACAACTCACATAACAACTTGATTTACAGTGACTAAAATTGTTAAAGTCGATTTTAATTTGTAAATTACTAGAAACTATTGAGATTATGAAAGAATTAACTGTTGGCACAAAGGTCTTAAATAGTTTCCTAGGCGCAATGGTTGTTGTACTTATTGCAATATTAATTGCCGTTGTAGGATGCTTAATTTTGGCTGCCGTAGGCGTCTTGTAAAAAGGACAAAAGCACTTTCCCCACGTCTTGTTTTTGAATTTAGCTTTAAAACGCTATAGATTATATAAAAAGCCCTTCATTTCTGAAGGGCTTTTTCGTTGAAAAAGTAGAGAACTAAAAAACTTTAACAACTAACTTAAAAAACATAACAATTAAAAAAACTAATTCCAACCACCGCCTAAAGCGTGGTATATGTTTACATGCGCTAGCAACTGCTCTTTTTTGGTTTCTACAAGTTCTATTTTTGCCTCTAAAGCATCACGCTGTGTTAATAACACCTCCATATAATCTGCTCTAGCAGATCTAAATAGCTTGTTAGAAATTGTAATAGACTCTGTTAACGCATTTACTTCTTGCTGTTTAACATCAAAACTTTTTTTAAGATTTTTTATATTAGACAATTGGTTTGTAGTTTCTATATAACCATTTAAAATAGCCTTCTCATACTCGTATACCGCTTTAATTTGCCTCTTATTTGCATTTTTATATGCTGCCTTAATAGCATTACGGTTTATAAGTGGTGCAACCACATCACCAACAACATTATAAAGTACAGACTCTGGCGTTTTTGTTAAAAACTTAGGTTTAAAAGCCTCTAACCCCACACCTGCTTTAATACCTATTGATGGATAAAAATTGGCTTTGGCTACTTTTATATTTAATTTATTAGCAGCCAACTCATACTCTGCACGCTTAATATCTGGTCTATTTTGTAGTAACTGGCTTGGTATACCTGCGTGTACTGGAGTAGTAGTAATTTCTACAAAATCTGTTGTGGTTCTTTTAATATGTTTAGGATAAGAACCCATTAAAAAACAAATTTTATTTTCTGCCTCAGTAATCTGTTGTTGTATTTGGTATCTAGAACTTTGGTTTTTTAAAACCTCAGCTTCAAAACGCTTTACACCTAACTCTGTTGCCCTAGCAGCTTGTTTTTGCAGTTTAACAATTTCTAGCACATTTTTTTGAATAGCTATATTCTGGTCTATTATTTTAAGCTGATTATCTAGAGCTAAAAGCTCATAATAAGAAGATGCAATTTCTGAAACCAAATTGGTAACCATAAAGTTTTTACCTTCTTCACTTGCTAAATACTCTAACACAGCAGCTTTTTTAGAGTTCCTTAGTTTTTTCCAAACATCTAACTCCCATGACGCAACTGCTGCTACCTGATAATTAGGTAAAGGCTCTGGAAATTCTTCTCCCTCTTTAATATCTGTAGTAGCATCATTAGCACCTTGACTGGTATAACGCCCAACTTTTTCTATCTCTGCTCCTGCCTGTATGTTTACAAATGGTAAATACTCACCTTTACGAACCATAATTTCATTTTTAGCCACCTGTACTTCTTGTAGCATAATATTTAATTCTTGGTTATTAACTAAGGCCGTATCTATAATTGCTTTTAAATGAGGATCAGAAAAATACTGATCCCATTTCATAACAGCAGAATTTACAGTGTCTGTAGTTGCGTTATTATATACAGTTGGCACTGTTGTATTTTCATTTTTTATTTCTCTTGTAGGAACACAAGAATAAAAAGCAAACACACAAATAACACAAACTAGATAGGCTTTTTTATGCCTAAGCACAGTTTTATATTTATTTATTATCTTCATTTTTAGCTATTAATTTTTTCAAAAGTTGATTTATTTTCTCCATACGAGCCTTCATTCCGCTTTTACTTTCACTAGCTCGCATAAACTCTTCAGAAGCAGGCACTGTATCTTCATCTTTAATAAGACTACGCCCATCTGCCATTTTTGCAAAAATGTAATACAAACCAGGTATTATTAATACACCAAATAAAGTCCCTAAAAGCATTCCTCCTAAAGAAGAACCGCCTATAGTTTTATTTCCTATTGCTCCTGCTCCTGTAGCAATAATTAGTGGTATTAACCCTGCAATAAATGCAAAGGATGTCATTAAAATAGGTCTAAAACGTGCTTTTGCACCTTCTATAGCTGCTTCTAGTATTGTAGAACCTTGATTTCTTTTTTGAACCGCAAACTCCACAATTAACACTCCGTTTTTACCTAACAAACCAACCAACATAATCATACCAATTTGTGCGTAAACATCATTAGAAAGTCCCATCATTTTTAATAAAAAGAACGAACCAAAAATACCTACAGGTAATGATAGTATTACGGCTAAAGGCAGTAAAAAGCTTTCATACTGTGCTGCCAACACTAAGTATACAAACACTAATACAATTGCAAAAATGTAGATAGACTCGTTACCTCTGCGTGCCTCATCATAAGACAAACCTTCCCACGCAACATCATAACCATGTGGTAAAGATTCTTTTACTACTTCTTGTATTGCTTTTATAGCATCGCCACTAGTATAACCAGGAGCCGGCAGCCCCCTAATTGCAGCAGAATTGTATAAATTGTACCTAGTAATTTCATTAGGACCAAGTGCTTTTTCAATCTTCATAAAAGCAGAATACGGTACCATTTTACCTTCTTCACTCTTTACAAAAAGCTTTTCTAAATCAGACGGCAAACCTCTGTACTCTGGTGCTGCTTGGGTATATACTTTAAAAAATCTTCCAAAACGTATAAATCCTTGCTCATAAGTACTACCAATTAAAATGTTTAAGTTTTCCATAGCCGCACCAATAGACACCCCTTTTTGCATAGCTGCTTTATTGTCTATTTTAAGTTTATATTGCGGATAATTAGCTGCATAAAAAGTAAACAAGCCACTTAACTCCTTACGCTTTCCTAAAGCTTCCATAAAGTTGTTGTTTATTTTCTCGAACTCATGATAGTCTGTACCATTGGTTTTATCTAACAAACGCATAGAAAAACCACCAGAAGAACCGAAACCAGGGACTGCAGGCGGCTCAAAATACTCTATAACTGCACCTAAATTTTTGGTTTCTTCCTCTAGTTCTTCCATTATTTCATGAACAGAATGGTGGCGCTCTGACCAAGGTTTTAAGTTTATTAAACACGTACCAGCATTAGAACCACGACCCTCTGTCATTATTTCATAACCTGCTAATGATGAAACAGATTGTACACCCTCTGTTTCTTCACATATGGCTTGTAGTTTTCTGGCAACTTCATTTGTGCGTTCTAATGTAGAGCCTGGAGGAGTTTGTATAATGGCATAAATCATCCCTTGATCTTCATTAGGTATAAAACCAGCAGGCAAAATTTTACTGGTATAAACGATACCTGCGCAAAATATTGCCAAGACGCCAAAAGTTAAAATTCTACGAGCTACAATTTTATTTAAAATTTTTACATAGCTACCTGTAAGTCGTTCAAAGCCTCTGTTAAACCAATCTATAAACTTATCTACTGCCGATTTTTTTCTTTTACCATCATTGTGCTTTAATAACATTGCACAAAGTACTGGCGTTAATGTTAAAGCAACTAATGCAGAAATAACTATTGAACCAGCCATTGTTATAGAAAACTGACGGTAAAACACACCAACCGGACCTGCCATAAAAGAAATAGGAACAAAAACCGAAACCATTACCAATGTAATTGCTATAATAGCACCACCAATTTCTCCAACAACACTTTTAACAGCCTTGTAAGGTGTTAAATGTTCTTCTTCCATTTTTGCGTGTACGGCTTCTACCACAACTATAGCATCATCTACCACAATACCAATTGCCAATACCAGTGCAAATAGGGTTATTAAGTTTATAGACAACCCAAATAGTTGCATAATAAAAAATGCACCAATAAGTGATACTGGCACGGCTATAATTGGAATTAAAGTTGACCTCCAATCTCCCAAAAACAAGAACACTACAATAGCTACAAGAATAAATGCATCTCTAAGCGTATGTAATACTTGTTCTATAGATGCATCTAAAAAATTAGAAACATCATAACTAATTTTATAGTCTATACCAGGAGGTAAATCTTCTTTAAGCTCTTTCAGTTTATCTTTAACTGCGTCTATTACATCACTCCCGTTACTACCAAAGGTTTGCTTTAATACAATAGATGCAGATGGCTTACCATCTAAATTAGAGTAGATATCAAAAAACTCACTTCCTAACTCTACATCAGCAATGTCTTTTAGCGTTAAAATTTCTCCTTCTTCATTAGCCTTAATAATGATGTCTTTGTATTGATCTGGCTCACTATACCTATTTTGGTATACCAATGTATATTCTAACGCTTGTGATTTTTTACCAGAACTTCTACCAATTCTACCTGGTCTGGCCAAAATACTTTGGTCTTCCATTGCTTTTAAAACCTCCTCTGCAGAAACATTGTATGCACGCATACGATCTGGTTTTAGCCAAACACGCATAGCGTACTTACGGCTACCTAAAATTTTAGCACTTGCAATACCATCTATACGTTGTATTTCGGGTACCATTTTGGTATAGGCATAATTGTATAAAAACTTTTCGTCTGTATGTTTTTTATTACTGTACAAGTTAACGTACATAAGCATACTAGGTTGTACGGGAGTAATAATTACACCTTCACGCTGTACCAATTCTGGCAACAAAGGCATTACTTGATCTACACGTGTTTTTATTTTAACAACAGCCTCATTGGGGTCTGTACCAGGCTCAAAAATTACACGTAAAGTTCCTTCACCGGCACTTGTAGCATCAGAAGCTATATATCGCATACCTTGTACACCGTTTATAGAAGTCTCTAAAGGTATTAAGGTAGATTTTACCAACACATCTGCACTGGCACCAGGGTAAGCAATAAAAATATTTACAGTTGTAGGTGCTATTTGCGGAAACTGGGATATAGGCAATTGGTTTATTGCTAACAGTCCTGTAAAAATAATAATTACAGAAATTACAATAGCCAACACAGGCCTTTTTATAAATTTACTAAACATATTTTTATAGTTCTATTTTGTAATTATTCTGCATACAGGTCTAGTTCTTTTAGTACCGTATTTGGTTCTAAAAACTTGGTATGTATTTTTTCGTTATTTTTTACCATACGCAACCCTTCTAGCAGTATTTTATCTTTAGTAGAAAGGCCTTTGCTAACAATAAATAAGTTAGGTAAGGTAGCTTCAATTTCTATTTCTCTTTGCTTAACCTCACTATTAGCATCTATAACATACACGTAAGTTTTATCTAAAATTTCAAAAGTTGCTTTTTGTGGTATTAGTAAGGCGTCATCATATGGAACAGACATAAGTACACTACCAGTTTCACCGTGTCTTAATATTTTATCTGGATTAGGAAAGGTTGCTCTAAACGCAATGTTACCAGTTTGGTTATTAAACTCACCCTCTATAGTTTCTACAATACCTGTTTGGTTAAACATTTTATTGTTTGCCATAACCAACTCTACTTGTTTAGCTCTTGCTTTACCCGTATTTGTAATGTAGTCTAAATACTCTGCCTCTGGCACATTAAAGTATACCCACATTTTACTGTTATCTGACAGTGTGGTTAATTTTTCTCCTTCATCTAAAAGACTACCTTCTCTAGCTTCTAAATGATCTACAATACCATCAAAAGGAGCTCTAATATCTGTAAAACTTAAATGGGTTTGTGTTAAAAACACCTCTGCTTTAGCTTTATCATATTCTGCTTTAGACATTGCTAATTCATTTGCAGAAACCACATTACTATCTGCTAGTAGTTTTGTGTTTTTGTATTCTATTTCTGCTACTTCAGCTTCAGCTTTTGCTTTTTGCAAATCTGCCTGATACACGTTTGGCATTATATTAAAAAGCTTTTGACCTTTTTTTACAAACTGCCCCTCATCTATAGAAATATGTTTTAAATACCCTTTTTCTAAAGCACGTATTTCTATATGCCTAATAGAGTGTATTTGGCATACGTAGTCTTTTTTAATAATGGTGTCTTTTTTAACAGGATTGGTAACAAGAAATTTAGATTCCTCTTTTTTTTCTTCTTTTTTAGACTCACAGCTGGCAAAACAAAGCACAAGCAATAGGCCTATGAGTGTAGAAGTTCTCCTCATAATACGATTGATTTTTTAAAATAATTGATTGTTAATACGTGTGGCAAAAACGCACAGAAAACTATACGTATATTACCGCTATGTCCTTAGACAAAATAAATAATGGTGTGGTGTGTAAGCAGTATTAGTAAGTGGCTACTGCTTTATTGGTTTTCTATATAAGTAGTACTTGGTACTTTATATAAATTTTTAAAACACTCCCTAAATTGGTGTGTAATAAATAATGTGTTTTAGTAAGTAGTGTAGATGGTAAACCTAAAATTTGAGCAGAAAAAAAGGCAACTTTAAAATTGCCATTGTTATTACTTAATTTTTTAGGCGTAACATTTTCTGTTACTTCTTCTTCATTTGCCTCTGTTAGCTCTGTTGCAAAATGACTGTGTTTATTTAGTACAGACAAACCTACATTTTCTATTTGCTTAGTAACAGAATCTGTATTGGTTGTTTGCTGTAAAGCACCACTATTTTCTAATGAAACATTAGCGTATAAGCTACCCAACATTGTAAAACACAATGCTAATAAAAGAGCAGTCTTATTTTTTAGTGATACTGTCATACAGAATGCAAAATAATGCGACAGATATTTACTGGACAAAATTTTACTGTTAATAAACGTTAAAGGTTTATTTATTTTTAAATAGGCACATCACAACCATTTAAAAATTGATTGATTATTTTTATGATTATAAATGGATTTATTTAACACAGACATACAAAAAAATATACTTCCTTTTGATGGCGAAGTGTATTATTACGGAGCAATAATGCCAACCAGTAAAGCTCAAGAGTACTATAATTATTTATTTAACAATATACGATGGGAGAATGATAAAGCTGTTATTTTTGGAAAAACCATAACTACTAAACGCAAAGTAGCTTGGTATGCAACCAACCCATTTAGTTACACCTACTCTAAAATTACCAAAACAGCCCTACCGTGGACAAAAGAGCTACTAGAACTAAAAAAAATAGTAGAGGAAAAAACCGGAGAAACATTTAACTCTTGCTTGTTAAACTTATACCACTCAGGAGAAGAAGGTATGGCTTGGCATAGTGATGGAGAAAAAGACTTAAAAGAAAACGGAGCAATAGGGTCTTTAAGTTTTGGCGCAGAGCGCAAGTTTAGTTTTAAACATAAAGAGAACAAGCAAAAAATAGATATTAATTTAGACAGAGGAAGTTTATTGGTAATGACAGGTACCACACAAAAACACTGGCTACACAGGCTGCCACCAACAAAAAAGGTTAATGCACCCAGAATAAATTTAACGTTTAGAACAATAGAGAATTAGCATAAAAAAAGCCTTTCAGTTTCCTGAAAGGCTTTTTGTTTGTACAGGCGGAGAGACTCGAACTCTCACACCTCGCGGCACTAGATCCTAAGTCTAGCGTGTCTACCAATTCCACCACGCCTGCATTTTCAACTAGCAATTTTGCCAATTGGGTTGCAAATATAATGCAAAAAATCAATTTTGAAATACTTAATTATAAAAACTTCTTTTTTTTGTACATTTATACTTTATCAAAAACATATTATGCAAGACGTAAAAAGCTTTATAGATAGTAATAAAGACAGATTATTAAATGAACTTATAGAACTTCTAAAAATACCATCTGTTAGTGCAGACCCTGCTTATGCGCATGATGTACTTACAACTGCAGATGCTGTTAAAGATGCTTTAGTAAAAGCAGGTTGTGATACCGTAGAAATTTGTGAAACTCAAGGTTTCCCTATTGTTTACGGAGAAAAAATAATAAATAAAGATTTACCAACGGTATTAGTTTATGGTCATTATGACGTGCAACCAGCAGACCCAATTAACCTATGGGACTCACCACCTTACGAGCCTGTAATCAAAAAAACAGACCTTCACCCAGAAGGTGCAATTTTTGCTCGTGGTGCTTGTGATGACAAAGGGCAAATGTACATGCACGTAAAAGCCTTAGAATTTATGGTAAGTACCAACCAACTACCTTGTAACGTAAAGTTCATGATAGAAGGTGAAGAAGAAGTTGGTAGCGTTAGCCTATCTACATTTGTAAAAGAAAACAGAGAAAAACTTAAAAACGATGTTATTTTAATTAGTGACACCGGTATGATTGCCAAAGACGTACCATCTATAACAACAGGCTTAAGAGGTTTAAGCTATGTAGAAGTAGAAGTTACAGGCCCTAACAGAGATTTACACTCTGGTTTATACGGTGGCGCTGTTGCCAACCCAATAAACATACTAACAAAAATGATTTCGTCTTTACATGACGAGAACAACCATATTACCATTCCTGGTTTTTATGACAACGTAGAAGAATTATCTGCAGAAGAACGCGCAGAAATGGCAAAAGCTCCTTTTAGTTTAGAAAACTATAAAAAAGCATTAGATATAAATGCTGTTTACGGAGAAAAAGGATACACCACTAACGAGCGTAACTCTATACGCCCTACTCTAGACGTAAATGGTATTTGGGGTGGTTACACTGGCGAAGGTGCAAAAACCGTAATAGCAAGCAAAGCTTACGCAAAAATATCTATGCGTTTGGTACCAAACCAAGACTGGGAAAACATAACAGAATTGTTCTCTAAACACTTTACAAGCATAGCACCACAAGGTGTAACAGTAAAAGTAAACCCACATCATGGCGGACAAGGTTACGTAACACCTATAGACAGTGTTGGTTATAAAGCAGCATCTAAGGCATACGAAACTACTTTTGGCAAAACACCAATACCACAACGTAGCGGTGGTAGTATACCAATTGTTTCTTTATTTGAGCAAGAGCTACAAAGCAAAACCATATTAATGGGCTTTGGGTTAGATAGTGACGCAATACACTCACCTAATGAGCATTTTGGAATTTGGAACTACCTAAAAGGTATAGAAACTATTCCTTATTTCTACAAGAATTTTACAGATATGAGTTCTTAATATCACATACATAACACAATTTAAAAGTTCGTTTTTTAATTAAAACGGACTTTTTTTATGCAAGCAATTATATTAGGGCGTTCCTACGGGCAGGCTATACGCTACAAGTCCTCGCTACGCTGTGGGCTTTTCACTACTATCCTTAACGCAAAAAAATGTTAGCACCTTGCAAATAAACCATAATGCGCTCATTTTAAAACATTCACAAAAAATAATTTAACTCTACACTTGTAGAATTCATTTTTTTGTTCTACGTTTGTAGAGAACATTCTAAATATGTAGAATTATGCAGTTGTCAAAATCAGAAGAAGAATTAATGAACCACCTCTGGAAATTAGAAAAAGCATTTTTAAAAGATTTACTAGATCAGTATTCAGATCCTAAACCTGCAACCACTACTGTGGCTACAATGTTAAAACGTATGGCAGACAAGAATTTTATAGCCTACAATCTATACGGTAAATCCAGAGAATATTATCCGCTCGTAAAAAAGAAAGCCTATTTCTCTAAACACGTAAACGGCTTAATAAAAAACTTTTTTAATGATAGTGCATCGCAATTTGCATCGTTCTTTACTAAAGAAACCAACCTAACAAAAGAAGAGTTGGCACATTTAAGAGAGTTAATAGACCAAGAACTAAAAAATAAATAGTTATGCTTATGTACCTATTAAAATCTACAGCTTGTTTAGCAACTTTATTCCTTTTTTACAAACTATTTTTAGAAGGGCAAAATATGCACAAGTTTAAACGTTTTTACTTACTAGCTGCTTTAGTTTTAAGTTTTGGTATACCACTAATAACGTTTACAACATACATACAAGTACCAATAGCAATTTATAAAACACCATTGGAGTATGGCAACATAAACACTACAGAAACTATTGTAGAACCTACCAATTACTGGTCCTACCTAATTTGGAGTATTTACGGCTTGGGGGTTTTAATTTTTAGCATAAAATTTATTAAAAATAGCACTAACCTATTTTTAAAAATAAAGCAAAATCCTAAGCAAAGACTGGAGAACCATACTAATGTACTGTTAACTGAGAAAACTACACCCCATACTTTTTTAAGTTATATATTTTTAAATAAAAAAGCCCATCAACAAAAACAAATACCAAAAGAAGTGTTGCTGCATGAAATTACACATGCAAAGCAAAAACACTCTATAGACGTATTACTTATAGAGGTTTTACAAGTTGTATTCTGGTTTAATCCGCTTATCTATTTTATAAAACACGCTATTAAATTAAATCACGAATTTTTAGCAGATCAAGCTGTCCTAAATCAGGGTGCGGACACTGTTAGCTACAGAAAAATTTTACTCGCATTTTCATCAAATGTAACAGAGCCATATATGGCAAATTCAATTAATTATTCATCAATCAAAAAACGATTTACAGTTATGAAAAAAAGAACCTCAAAACGGTCGGTTGTATTAAGAAGCTTGCTACTTATTCCTTTAGCAGCATTGCTTTTTTACAGTTTTAGCAACCAAAAAACAGAAGAAATTTTAGTAGACACTCAAGCCTCACACGCGAATAAAAATGCAGGTAAAGGTGCCTCAGAGAAAATGATGCAAGAATATCGTACATTTTTCAAAAAATACAACAATGCAAAGAAGAAAGTAATAGATATGACGTACTATCAGCGTATAATTGCCATTTATGATCTAATGACCAATGAACAACGTGCAACCGTTACAGACCATAAAACAATTCTAAAATTCCCTAGCGTAGATTTAAAAAATACTACAAAAAAAGCACCAACGCAATCGGAGTTTAATTCTTGGAAAAACAAAGAAAACTTTGCTATTTGGATAGATAATAAACACGTTCCTAATTCTGTATTAAACAAGTATTCGGCATCAGATATTGTACATTTTAACAATAGCTACGTATACAAAAATGCACGTAGCGCAAAGTTTCCGCAAGAACACCAAGTAAATTTATTTACCAAACAAGGCTTTACTAATACGTATGTTAAGGCAGATGTAAATACATATAATAGCATACTACAAAAGTATAATAGTGAGTTACATTCATTTAAAAAAAATAGCGAAATTTCTAACGATGATTTAGAAATAAAAAATGTTCAATTAAAAAAACTTTATGCTGAGTTTAGTAAAGAAGAAATAAAAAAATATAATATTGTTTTCCCTGAAAGTATCCCTGTTAAAAATTCTGAACACTTAGGTTTAGTTATAAAAGAAGAAAAACAAGATCCTTTAGAAACCTATAAAAAAGAGTACAACACATATGTAACCTTAACTAAACAAGAACCACATTATATACATAGATCAGAAGCTGAGAAAAAGAAAATTGATGATCTTTTTACGCTTTTAGGTAGCATCTACTTTAGCTTAAGCAAAGAAGATAGAGCTAAAGTAAAAAGAGTAAAAGCACCTATTTTACCATACGTTATACTAATTAGAAATGGCAAAACAGAATACAAAAAAAGAAGCGAGTTAACGGCAGAGGATAAAAAATTATTACCACCTCCACCACCATTACCTCCATCAAATAACAAACAAGACTCTAAAGAACTTGCAAAAGCCAGAGCTGCTTTTAAAAAAGATGCCTATGAATATGGTTCTGCTGTTGGTGAATACAGAAAAGAAGGTAAAGGAACCAGAGAAGAATTAAATAAGTTGTATAAGAAAACAATGAAAAGCTATGAGAAATGTAGCGCTTTAATTAAAAAAGAAAAAGGAGCAGCCCCATTACCACCACCGCCACCTCCTGCTCCACCAATAAAGGACTAATTATTCATAATAATGTCTTAAAAAGTAATAAAAAGCCTCATTTAGAGGCTTTTTTTGTAACAAATCATTGCAAAATGCGTTCTTATAGGTACATCAATCATCAAAAAAAAGAACACTTATGATTAAACGTTTTTTTATACTCTGCTCCGGAGCAGACACTGCTATACTAGAAACTTGCTCTAACGGTGAGCAAAACAAATACGCTGGTATTGGCGCAACTGTATTTTTTACTGCTGTTATGGCTTTTATAGCCAGTGCATATGCATTGTATACTGTTTTTGATAATGTTTACTACGCTGTTTTTTTTGGACTTGTTTGGGGCTTACTTATTTTTAATTTAGACCGCTTTATTGTTTCTACCATTAAAAAAAGAGACAATTTTAAAAGTGAATTGTTACAGGCCACACCCCGTATTGTTTTAGCTGTTATAATAGCCATTGTTATTTCCAAACCTTTAGAAATGAAGATTTTTGAAAAAGAAATCAATCAGGTTTTATTAGAACAAAAGAATGATTTAACGCTTGCAAACAAGGAACAAATTGCATTACAGTACAGTCCTAAAAAGGAAGTCATTCATCAATCTATAGAAAAATTAAAACAAGAAATTACAACTAAAGAAGCAGAAACAAATGCGCTTTACAACACTTATATTGCCGAGGCAGAAGGAAGGGAAGGTACTAAACTGCTAGGTAAAGGACCAGTTTATGAAGAAAAAAGACAAAAACATGATGCTGCCTTACAAGAATTACAAAAGCTAAAAGAAAACAATGCCGCAAAAATTACTACGCTAGAAGAGCAAGCAGTGGCATTAGATACAGCATATGCTGCCTCTGTTAAAGACTCACAACCCATTATTGATGGTTTTGATGGTTTAATGGCTCGTATAACGGCTTTAAACAAGCTACCTTGGCTACCATCATTCTTTATATTTTTATTGTTTTTAGCTATAGAAACATCTCCTATAATTGCAAAATTATTAGCTCCTAAAGGAATGTACGATTTTAAGTTAGAGGAAGAAGAAAGTATTGTTAAAACCTGGGTTACACAGAAAGTAGAACAGCGTAACACTTTAATGCAAACAGATGCGGCAATAAATAAAAAAGTATATGAAGATATTGAACAAGAAAACGAAATTTACAATTATAAAAAACAACAAGCAGAAAAGTTGTTAAAACAACAAACTGACGCTTTCCATAACATACAAGCTAAAAACTTGTAATAAAAAAAAGAGGCTAGTTTTGCTAAACTAACCTCTTTATATTTTAAAGTACAATTACTTAATTAGCAAAGTACACGTATATTGCTACCACTATTAAACAAATAACAATACCTATTTGGTTTACGTATTTGTAAGGCTTAATTTCTACTTGCTCTGTATATTTTTGCTCAAAAGCAGTTTCTCTTGGTTTTATTTTACCAATAGCCAACATTATTAAAGAGTTTACTACACATAAAATAGCCATTACGTGTAAAAAGTGTGGGTATGCATCTGCTTCTACTACAGCTAATGCATCTGCACTAGTAACTCCTGCTGCTTCTGCTTTCTCTAAAGCAGAGCTTACAAAATATGGTTTCATTAAAAACTGACTTATAATATACAGTAAAGATCCAGATATAATACCAACCTTTGCTGCAATAGCTGGTACTCTTTTAGTTAAAAAGCCAATTATTATAACAGAAAAAATTGGAATACTATAAATACCGTTTACTTCTTGTAAATAACCAAATAAACTACCCGCATTTGCTATAAAAGGCGCAATAAACATTGCCGCTAAAGCCAATACAATACCAAATATTTTACCGTTTTTAACAACTTTAGTTTCACTAGCTTCTGGGTTTATATGTTGTTTGTAGATGTCTAAGCCAAATAAGGTTACAGAACTGTTTAAAACACTATTAAATGAACTTAAAATTGCACCAAACAATACTGCTGCAAAAAAGCCAACTAAATAATCTGGCAATACTTTACCAACTAGTAGAGGGTATGCGCTAGAAGAATCTATTTTACCTTCAAAAATATGAAACGCTATTATACCAGGTAAAACTAAAATTAACGGTCCTAATATTTTTATAAAAGAAGCTAGTAATAGCCCTTTTTGTCCTTCTGCTAAGTTTTTGGCTCCTAAGGCTCTTTGTATAATTTGTTGGTTTGTTCCCCAATAAAAAAGGTTAACCAACATCATCCCTGTAAAAATTGTAGAAAAAGGAACTGAGTCTGTTTTAGTACCCATAGAGTTAAATTTCTCTGGATTTTCTGTAGTTAAAATAGATAAGCCATCTATTATACTACCATCTCCTATATACATTAAACCAAAAACAGGAATTAAAATACCACCAATTAACAATCCTATTGCATTAATAGAATCTGATACCACAACGGCTTTTAAGCCTCCAAATACAGCGTAAATACCGCCAATAATACCAATACCCCAAACACATAACCATATAGATGCAGTGTGACTAATTCCTAGGTTTTCTGGCACATTAAACATTCCGCTTATGGCAACAGAACCAGAGTATAAAATTACGGGTAATAATACAACTACGTAACCTGTTAAAAACAAACCAGATGTTATTGTTTTTGTAGTAACATCAAAACGTTCTGCTAAAAACTGCGGTACGGTTGTTAAACCACCTTTTAAATACCTTGGTAATAAAAAAATAGCAGTAATAACTATTGCTATTGCTGCTAACGTTTCCCAAGCCATAACAGACAAACCATCTGTATAAGCATCAGAATTTAAACCTACTAGTTGCTCTGTAGAAAGGTTTGTTAGTAAAAGAGACCCTGCAATAACACCTGCAGTTAAACTCCTTCCTCCTAAAAAATATCCATCAGAAGAGTTTTCATTAGTTTTTCTTGTAGCCAAATAAGATATAACGGCCACCAAAACTGTAAAGCCCACAAAGGACAGTAATGTTAATAACATAGTGCTAAATAAGTTTGGTTTAAGCTTATAAATATATTGGAATAATTTGTGTATAAAAAATAACACAGACATCATTTATATATCTTTTGTTATAAATTTAACCGAAAACGATGTAGTTTAACTTAAACTTTAATGTAATTACCAAACTATTGCTATTTTAGAAATACTTTTTTTTAAAAGCACGTAACAATTAATAATAGTAAACGTTACTATAAAGTAATCTTAAGAAAATAAATGATGAAGAAAATTGCATTACTACTTATGTTATGTCTTGGTTTTACCGCCACAGCACAAAAAATGCAAGTAACCTATAAGTTTAGCGAAAAATATGCAGACAGATACAAATACTCTAATTTACTAACAATTGATAATGATGGTGCAGATGGTACCATACTTGTACGCTCTTACTACACTGGTTTAATATTAAAACCAAAAGGGTATTATATAGAACACTACAATAAGAATTTAGATTTGGTAAGCGAGTTTAATTACAAGCTTAAAGATAAAGACTTTGTAAACGGTTTTATAAGCAATGGGCAATTATATCTTATATTTTTAGAATATAACTCTGGTAAACAAGCTTATGATTATATAGTACACCAAAGCCCTTTAGATAATTTTGCATTTACTCAAAAAACAATTTTATCTGTACCTTCTAAAGAAGTAGATAATCCGTTAGATAAAAACTATTATAACCGTAATTTTTCATCGGGTTTTACAACTTCTGTATTGTTTAATAAACGTAAAGATGCTTTTGTAGTTAGCGCTCACTTTAAAAAGGCAAAAGATAATCAGCATTTTATATATGTTTTTAATAACAATCTAGATTTACTAATTACACACGATTTTTCTGCGGAAGTAGAAACTAAAAACTATGCTTTTGAAAGCGTAGAAATAACAAAAAACAAAAAAGAGGTATTTTTAGTTGCCAAAGCTTATTTTAAAAAGAGGCGTTTTTCTGCCTTAGAGCGTAAATTTCAATACGAACTTTTAAAGGTTTCTGAAGAAGAAAGGGTTATGAAAACTTTTGATGAACCTGGTAAGTTTTTAGAAGCTTTAAAACCCATACTTACAGACGAAAAATTTGTATGTGTAGGCTTTTATGCCAATAGAAAAGATAACAGATACAACGGTTTAAGTTACTTTAGGTTAGATGAAGGTTCTTTAGATGTAAAAGACAAAAAATTTATTCCGTTTTCTGCACAATTTATGGCAGACAAATTTGGTAAAGAAGAAGATAATAAAGAGGTAAAAAACTTAGTATTTAAAAATGCAGAAATTGCTAGTGACGGCTCTATACTTTTTAACGCAGAAGAATATTTTGTAACCTCTGGTTACCAAAGTAATCCTGGTGGTGGGTCTAGAGTTAGAATTAGTAGGTACCATTATAATGATATGGTTGGTGCTAAACTTAGTGATGATGGCGACCTTATTTGGGTACGTAACATTAATAAGTCTGAAGTAACTCAGGGTGATGGCGCATACGCATCATACAGTACATTTACAAAAGGAGACAATACTTACTTTTTTATAAGCACAGCGGCAGAAAATCCGCAATTAATAAATAATGAGCGTTTGGTATTTAGACAAGGTTTAAGTAGAAACAGAAACATATTTTTAATTAAGTTAGATGCTAAAGGCTTTATGACCTATGAAAAAATAATAGATAGTAAAACAGCAAGGTTACCTTTAATGGTTTCTAAACCATTAACCAATAAAAATAATATTTTGTTTTACGCTAAACGTGGCACAAAAAAGCAGTTGGTAGAAGTTGCTTTTTAGAAAAACAAAACTTATAAATTACAATCCTCTTGTTTTTAGCAAGGGGATTTTTTGTTCTACAAATTCAATTAAAATGGGGTTTTTCCATATATTTGGAAAATATCCTATGAGTAAAAAAGAATATATAAAAGGTCGTGGTGCACAGCAAAATTCTCATAACAAGTTTCTAAAACATATTTATGAAACACGTGATGACTTTTTAGAGTTTTGTCGTTTAGAGGGTGAGGAAGCAGATAATAACCGCACCCAATATATTCCTATTTTTCCCAAAACAATAGTAAACAAAGTTACCAGTCCAGATATTAGTATGGCTTTTTCTATGAATCCGTACCAAGGTTGTGAGCACGGTTGTATTTATTGCTATGCAAGAAACTCTCACGAATATTGGGGCTACAGTGCTGGTTTAGATTTTGAACGTAAAATTTTAATTAAAAAAGATGCTCCAAAACTACTAGAACAAAAACTAAAAAGTAAAAACTGGGTAGCAAACACCATAATACTATCTGGCAATACAGATTGTTACCAACCTGCAGAAAAAGAGTTTAAAATTACACGTGCTTGTTTAGAGGTTTTTTATAAATACAGGCATCCCGTAGGTATAATTACCAAAAACGCATTAATACTTAGGGATTTAGATATTTTAAAAAAATTAGCTAAACATAATTTAGTTGGGGTAAATGTATCTGTAACCTCACTATCTGAAGAAACTAGAAGAATACTAGAACCAAGAACCGTAAGCATTAAAAAAAGACTAGAAACCATAAAAATATTATCAGAAAACAACATTCCTGTAAATGCAATGCTAGCTCCAATAATTCCAGGTATAAATAGTCATGAAATATTACAATTGGCCAAAGCTGTAGCAGATAACGGAGCACTATCTTTTGCTTTTACAGTTGTACGTTTAAATGGAGCTATTGGTCAAATTTTTACAGATTGGATACACAAAACACTACCAGGCAAGGCAGAAAAAGTACTACACCAAATAGAAGCTTGCCACGGAGGTAACTTAAACGATAGTAGATTTGGAATACGTAGTAAAGGAAACGGAGTTGTTGCTGAACAAATACATAGTTTGGTAAAAATAGCCAAACACAAATATTTTAAAAACAAAACATTTCCTAAGCTGAACAACACATTATATGAACAACACAAAAACGGACAGTTTACCTTGTTTTAATTAGCCTCTAGGTTTAACTATTATTTTTTTTACCAATAAAAACCCAACAAAAACTGTAGTTAAAGCAACTATTAATTGCATACCATTAAAAACATAATAAGTGTCATAAAGATTAAAACTCATTGTATTATCCGCAAAAATATTAGCCAATATTAAAGCTAAAAAAACTACAAGGGTACTTTTAAATTTCATATTTAAATATTTTGTATTTAGGAAAAATACTACAAATATAAATACAAAACAACAAATTGTTTAAATTGAACAAACCTTTATATTAAACAATACTATTTTAAAAAATTCATTTTATTGAAAGTTTTATACCGTATTTTCGTCTAACAATACAATAATATTAAAAGATAAAATAGTTATGCAAATACATATATGGTCAGATATTAGATGCCCGTTTTGTTACATTGGTAAACGTAACTTTACAGCTGCATTAGATAAATTTCCGCACAAAGATAAAATTACTGTAGAGTGGAAAAGTTTTGAGTTAGATCCTAACTTAAAAACGCAAACAGATATTAATGCTATAGACCACTTTATGCAAAGCAAAGGTGTAGACGAGGTTAATGCTAAAGGTATGTTTAACAGAGTTACAGAAATGGCTAGTGGTGTTGGTCTTAACTTTAAAATTGAAGACATTGTTACCGCAAATTCTTTAAACGCACACCGTTTATTGCAATATGCAAAAACAGTAGGTTTTGCTGATAGTACCAAAGAGGCGTTGTTAAAAGCACATTTAGAAGATGGTAAAAATATAGATGATATAGCGTTTTTAGTAAATACAGCTATCTCTGTTGGTATGGACAAAGCTGCTGTTGAAGAAATCTACAAAACAGATGCTTTTACATACGAGGTTAGGCAAGACGAAATGGAGGCCAAAAACCTTGGTATTAGTGGCGTTCCTTTTTTTGTTTTAAATAACAAGTACGGAGTTTCTGGCGCACAACCAGTAGAAGCTTTTACTGAAGCTTTAGAACAAGCTTGGGAAAAACACCAAAAAGAGTCGCTTACTGTTTTACCAACAACAGGCGGAGAGTCTTGTGATGTAAATGGCAATTGTTGTTAATTTTTAATTACAAACAAATAAAAAGGCGCTATTAGCATTTACTAATAGCGCCTTTAATATTTTAAAACACTTTTATTTCAGTTCCCATCCTTTTCTGTAGTCACGAGAAACCCACTCGTTAGCCATATCAAAATTTGTAACCTTCATATTAGCAGCGTCCCATTTTATGGTACGTCTACCAGGGTAGTTATAAGGATCCCAATCTCCTACTTTTTTACCCGCTTTTAATGTTTTATACTGGTATGCTTTAATAGCTAAATTACCCATAAGAACACCCTCGGTTAATGGTCCGGCTTTAGTTACAAAATCTGATGATGCTACTGTACCATTTAAGCAACCCTCTACCCAGTTATTCTGGTGCCCTGCAGAACCACCCTTTATTCTTGGTAATGTTTCTTTTGGCTTGTTAAACATACTATTAACATCTGCTGGCAACAATCTAGGGTTTGCAGAATACACATCTGTTACAATAATGCCTTTTGTACCGTGAAAAACTACGCCACCATCTCCGTTTCCTAATTTTTCGCCATCTGCCAATTCACTAGGAATATCTGGCATAATTCCACCATCATACCAATTTAAGTCTATACTTCCTTGGTTGGGCGCATCTACTTTTAAACGCACTACAGATGAAGGCGGACAAGAGCTAGAGTAATCTGCCTCTACAAAATCTCCTACCCAAGTAGTTGTACAACTAGCTTCTGCTTCTGTTGGTGATCCTAAACCTAAAACACTATACGGAGTTTCCATAATATGGCAGCCCATATCACCTAATGCACCTGTTCCAAAGTCCCACCAACCACGCCATTTAAATGGCAAATAAGCAGGGTTATAATCTCTCATTGCTGCTGGCCCTAACCACAAATCCCAATCTAACTCTTTAGGAATTGGGTGTCCGCCTGCTGGTGTTTTTACACCTTGTGGCCAAACAGGTCTGTTGGTCCAACAATCTACTTTAGTAACATCTCCAATTACCCCAGCATCTATCCACTCTTTAGCTGTTCTACTACCAGGGCTAGATGCTCCTTGGTTACCCATTTGGGTAATAATTCCGTTTTCTTTAGCTACTTTAGTCATTAACCTTACCTCTTCAATATTGTGCGCCAGAGGTTTTTCTACATACGCGTGTTTTTTTGCACGCATAAAAGGTAATGCTATGGTAGCGTGTGTATGGTCTGGTGTTGCCACCATAATAGCATCAATTTCATTTAAATGCTTATCATACACATCTCTAAAATCTTTATATCTTTTTGCTTTAGGATGTAATTTATGACTGGCAGCAACTCCTCTTTGGTCTACATCACAAAGGGTAACAAACTTAACTTTACCCGTATCTGTTAGTTCTTTAATAACAGATGATCCTCTTCCTCCTACTCCAAATGCTCCTATGTACAATGTATCACTAGGAGGCACGTGGTTTTTACCAAGTACAAAACTTGGAACAATAGAAAATGCAGCGGAAGATGCAGCCACATTTTTTATAAATTTTCTTCTTTCCATAAATTAAGGTTGCTTATAGTTTACTGGTTGAAGATACATAAAAAAAGCCAGCAACTGTTTTGCTAAAAATGTTAAAAGAAGGACTATAACGTTGTAGTAAAACTTATTATAGTTTACCTTTCCATTCGTTATAAAACTGCTCTAAAAATGCAATCATATACAAATGTCTTTGCTCTGCTAGCTTTGCACCACTTTTGGTATTCATTTTATCTTTTAAGAGCAATAATTTTTCATAAAAATGATTAATTGTTGGTGCTGTAGATTTTTTATATTCCTCTTTGGTCATATTTAAATTAGGAGCAATTTCAGGGTTATACATTTCCCTGTTTTTAAATCCGCCATAATTAAAAGCACGCGCAATACCAATTGCACCAATAGCATCTAACCTATCTGCATCTTGCACCACTTGTAGTTCTAAAGAGGTAAAAGGTTTTGCTGTAGTTGCATCATCAACCTTTAAACTACTTTTAAAAGAAATGTTTTCTATAATTTTTACAACGTGATCTATAATTTTTTCATCAACCTGTATAGATCTTAAAAAATCTGTTGCCATTTTAGGGCCAACAGTTTCATCGCCATTATAAAATTTAGCATCGGCTATATCATGTAGTAGTGCCCCAAGAGCAACTACCAATTGGTTTACAGCTTCATCTTTAGCCAAAAGCATTGTGTTGTTATACACACGTTCTATATGAAACCAATCATGGCCACCTTCTGCACCTTCTAAAGTTTTTTTTACAAAGACTTTAGTTTGTGCTATTATATCTGAATTTATCATTTAAAAGAAGTTACGCCAGCGGTTACTGTTTGTTCTACTTGAGCAATTATATCATCTGCATTACCTTTTATTTCTACAGGTGCGTGTACGTCTATTGTAAAATGACTGCCTAAGCCATATGGGTATTTCCCATATTTTAAAAGTTTCCAAGAATTGTTAATGCTTATAGGAACAATTAAGGCTGATGGTGCATTTTTCATAAGAATTTTAAGTCCCATTGGCTGAAACCGTTTAGGATGCCCTGTTCTACTTCTGGTACCTTCTGGAAAAATTACAGCACTACGATTGTGTTTTTCTATGTATTTACCAAGTTTTGCAATTTCTGTAAGTGCTTGCCTAGCATCTTTGCGGTCTATTAAAACAGAACCTCCGTGCCTTAAATTATAAGATACACTTGGTATGCCTTTACCCAACTCTTTTTTGCTTACAAACTTTGGATGATTTTTTCTAAAGAACCAAATAAGTGGCGGAATATCGTTCATACTCTGGTGGTTTGCTACAAATATAATAGGCCTATCTGTAGGTATTTTGGTCTCTTTTTTAAACGAATAACGCGTACCTAAAAAGTGTGTACTACGCATTAAAAACCAGTTTAAAAGACTAACGCTTTTTTTATGAGCAGTGTAGCCAAATACATTGTAACAAACCCATTGTATAGGATGAAAAACGACTAATGAAAGTCCAAAAAATAAAAAATACAATGCCGTTAACGGATATGATATAAGTTTTTGCATGCTACAAAAATAAAAAAACCGCTCCTTGTTTAGAGCGGTTTTTTAAGATAATTTAATGTCCCGTCCTAACATAGCGATACACTAA
>NZ_ARZX01000006.1:0-181897 GCF_000568425.1 Cellulophaga geojensis KL-A | reverse complement strand
CAGCGTGATTTTCATAACCAACAAACTTAGGAGAAGGATTGCCTTTTTCTACTGCTTTTAATTTAGTATAATAATCTTTAACTGTCTTGTTTATCTCTTCATCTGTAGATGCAGAGATAAAGGTGTTATAGTACTCGTCTAACTTATCTGTAATAGTAATACCAAAAATAGCATCTTTTAATAAGCCATTTCTAATAGCATCAGATTCTATTGGAGCAACAGTTTTAAGCATAGCTAAGTCAAAAGAAATACTGTCTTTTTCTGCCTTTTTAGTTGCAATTTTACTGTAGTGGGCAGTTACCAAAGATTTATAAGCACTAGAGTTGCTAAAATCTTTGTCATTAGTAATGTCTATAGCGTCTAACTCTGCTAAAAAGTTGTCAGAAACTTTAAACTCTGGTTTTTTAGCATAGTGTTGGTGGTATCTTTCATAGTTAGATAAATTTACTAGGTAACTGTAATTATTATCGTTCTTTTGAGTTGTTTTAAATGCTTCTGTTAAACCTTCTGTATTATCTACTAAAGAGTTTAATGCCTTTTTTTGAGAAGTCATTTCTTCCTTAAAAGCTGCCTCATCTAAAGTATATGGATTGGTGTCACTTTTAAAAGTAGCTTCTTTTTCTTTTTTTGCCTTAAAAAAGCTGTTTTCTGTAGAACCATTGCCAGTTATAACAATACTTTTGTTAAAATCTGTAGCATCTGCATTAAGTGCTATATTAAAACCTTCCTCTAAGTAAATATCGGTTCTGTTTTTATCATTAATAACTGCATAATGCCCTTTTGGATTTGCAATAGTATCTGTAAAAGTACCATCTGTAGCAATAGTAACTGTATCTATAGCTTTTCTATTGCTAAAACTAGCAATAATTAGCTCTGTACTGCTTGCATTTTTAATTTTTCCTGTAACTACAGCATAGTCTACAGGAGTAGATTCTGTTTTACAAGAGGCTAAGCTAATTACAGCTAAACCAAGCGCATAAATTGATTTTTTCATAAGTTATTGTTGTTTAGGTTTGAACGCAATTTCGTAAGTTTTTGCGCCTTTTAATAATGTTTTTGTAAATTTTTGAATGTCTTTAGTAGTAATAGCGCTTATAATGTTTTCAAAATTCTTAGGATTGTTCATATTATATCCTTCTAAAACATAATTTTGCAGCAAGCTCATATCATAACTATTGTAGTCTTTAGACTCTTTACGTTCTTTAATAAAGTTGGTTAAAGTTTTGTCTAAATCTGTCTGATTTATTTCTCCGTTAGCTATTTTTTTAATTTCTACGTGAACAATTTTTAATAAATCGTCTACTTTATCTGGGTTACAATCAAAACCAACAGAAATACTTCCTTCAGATATTGGTCTTTTAGAAAAGCTTGCACCAGCTCTTGGAGAGTAAGCGCCACCTTCTGCTTCTCTAACAGTTTCTGTAACCCTTAATTGTAAAATATCTCCTAAAGCACTTGCTAAAATAGCATTCTTTAAGCTGTATTTCATCTCGTTTTTGTAGCCAACTCTAACAGATCCTTTTTCATCTTCCATTTTTAAGAAGATATCTTTGTCTATAGCATTGCTTGTCCAAACTTTAGGGTCTACTTTGTAATTTTCTTTAGTAGTATTGGCAGAAATACTTGCAATATATTTTGCTAGCAATGGTTTTAATGCATCTTTTTTAACATCACCAACAACAAAAAATGTAAAATCAGCAGCATTCTTAAACCTGTCTAGGTAAACAGCTTTCATTTTATTAAAAGTAACATCTTCCATATATGCTTTATCCATAAGACGAACTTTAGGATTGTTGTTACCGTACAACGTAACAGTAACACTGTCTTGCATTTTAGAATTTATGTCTTTGCTTTTACGAGCCAAATAGTTGGTTATGTTACCTTGTAATACCTTATAAGCATCTTCATCAAACCTTGGTTTTTCAAAACGTAAATAAACCATTTGTAGCATAGTTTCTACATCTTTAGTTGTAGATGAGCCACTAATACTTTCTGTTAAATCTGATAAGTTAATACTTGTGTTTGCAGTTTTACCAGCCAATACTTTTGGTAACTCTGTGGCAGAAAAATCTCCCAAGCCAGACATTTGTACTATGTTGCCCATAATATTAGCAGAAGGTAAATCTTCTGTAGCTAATAAAGAAGTACCACCATAGCTTGTAGCTACTAGTTTAACATCGTTTTTATTTTTGTCTGCAAATTTGTAATACACTTTAACACCATTACTTAGTGTAAAAATTGTAGCTCCTGTTTCTTTGTTTTCTTCTTCAGATACAACACTGCCTACTGTAATATTTACATCAGATATTAATGTTTTGCCACTAAATTTATCTGTATAAGCAGTTAACTCACTGTTATTTTCTGATGCATTGATAATAACAAGTCCTTCTTCTTTTGTAAGGTTGTTTTTTCCTTTAACACCAGTAACACTTAATGTTCTGTTTTCTTTAGAGTAAAGAGCTTTAAGGGTATTATTAAAATCTTCTTTAGTGACAGATGAAAATATTGCTTGTACAATTTTATATTCTTCTGCAATAGGAGTAATAGTTTGTTTAGATAAGTAATCTGCCTTTATAGCATTTATTAATTGTCCGTGAGGTGTATCATCAACCTTACTAATTGCATTTTCATAATAGTTTGCGTATTGTTTTTTTATACGATCTATTTCACCATCTGTAAATCCAAATTTTAAAGCTCTGTTAACCTCATTCATTACTGTTTTAAAAGCTTCTTGTTGTTTACCTGGTTTTGGGGTAATATCAATAGATAAATCATTATTAAGTTTTGCTTTTTCTGCAAACCTAACTCTTGCGGCTAAAAAAGGAGCATCTGGTTGTTGTTGTATCTCACCAAGTCTAGTAGATACCATAGATGTTGCTATATTTCTTAAAAGAGATGTTTTAAGGTCGCCAATAGTTTGCTCTTTAATTTTTTTAGGATGATTAATGCTAAAACTAATATTTGCTGTAGATACTTCTTCATCCATAGCAATGTTATAAAGCATTTCTTTATTTCCAGGTATTTCTACATAAAAGCGTTCTTTAGGGTTTTTAACAGCTGGAATTTTAGAAAATTTATCTTTTATTTTTTGTTCAATTTCATCTACGTTAATATCACCAACAATAGCAATAGCTTGTAAATCTGTACGGTACCAATCATGGTAAAAATCTCTTAAGGCTTTGTACTCAAAATTCTCTACAATATTCATTAAGCCAATAGGTAACCTTTTGCTGTATTTAGAGTTGTTAAACATAATGGGTAAAGATTGTTGTAAAATCCTCATTCTACCATTTTGGCGTGTTCTCCATTCTTCTTTAATAACACCACGTTCTGCATCAATCTCCTCGTCTGTAAGTAATAGGTAGTTAGACCAATCATGTAATACCAATAAACACGTATCAATTAAGCCATCTTTAGTAGGTATATTGTCCATATTGTATACAGTTTCATCAAAGCTTGTGTATGCATTAATATCTCTGCCAAAAACAGCTCCGTGTTTTTGTAATGTGTTTAAAATACCTTTTCCTTCAAAGTTTTTTGTACCGTTAAAGGCCATATGTTCTAAAAAGTGAGCTAAACCTTGTTGGTTATCGTTTTCTAGTATAGAGCCCACATTTTGTATAATGTAGTAACTGGCAACGCCTTTGGTAACGTCTGTGTTGTAAATGTAATAAGTCATTCCATTAGGTAAAACACCTTTTTTAAATTTGGTGTTTACTGGCAATGGTTGGTTTAAATCTAACCCTTGGGCAGAAAGGCCTAAGCATAGAAATAAACAAAGTAGCGTTGTAATTTTCTTCATTTTTAAAAATTTGTTAGTTTTTTGTGAGTTTATAATAATAGACGTGTATAAAAAGGGCAACCCTTATTGTAATACTGTTAAATAAATGGTAAAATGTAAGTCTGTCTGTTTGTAATTTGTTACAAATTACTTTACTCTTTTTAAAAAGTTGTATTGTATTAGCAAGTGCTTTTTGCAACTATAACCTTAAGTTTACGCCACAGAAATTGTAAGTTGCTATTGCTTTTTATTTTTTTACGCTAGTCGATGATAATTTGTTATCCGTCTATAAATACATTATAAATTAGTTGTATTAACATATTTTTAAATTGTATTTTGATTAAAAATTCTAAATTAGTGACTTCTGTTTTTTAGTAATTACCAAACAAAAAACAAAGCAAGGGCACAAAAAAGAAGCTCTAATCATTGTAATTAACCAAATTAACTCAAACAAAAATAATATGCAGATAATAGAATCTTCAACTATGTATGACGTTATCATAGTTGGTTCTGGTGCTGGTGGAGGTATGGCAACCAAAGTTTTGTCTGAAGCCGGACTTAAAGTTGCTGTAGTAGAAGCAGGTCCTTTTTTTGATCCTAAAGATCCCAAACAACAAACCCAATTTAAATGGCCTTATGAGTCTCCACGAAGAGGAGCTAATACCGTAAGAGATTTTGGAGAGTTTGATATGGCTCTTGGAGGATGGAATATAGAAGGAGAACCATACACGCAAAAAAACGGATCTAAATTTGCGTGGTTTAGATCTAGAATGCTTGGAGGAAGAACCAACCACTGGGGGCGTATATCTTTACGTTTTAGCGAAAGAGATTTTAAGCATAAAGATGTAGATGGTTTAGGAGAAAACTGGCCTATTGGTTATGATGATGTTAAACCGTATTACGATAAAGTAGATAAACTAATTGGTGTTTTTGGTTCTAAAGAAGGTTTGGTTAATGAGCCAGACGGATTTTTCTTGCCAGCACCAAAACCAAGATTGCACGAGTTGTACTATATGGACGGAGCTAAAAAATCTGGTGTTCCTGTTATACCTGCTCGTATGTCTATGGTTACAAAAAAAGTAAATAAAGACCGTGGAGTATGTGTCTATTGTGGGCAGTGCGGCAGATCTTGTCAATATTATGCAGATTTCTCATCTGGTAGTTGTTTAATTTTTCCGGCACAAAATAATGGAGGCCAAATAGATTTGTTTGTAAACTCTATGGTTAGGGAGGTTACTACCAATGATGAGGGTAAAGCAACTGGTGTATTATACATTAATAAGGAAGACCGTAAAGAGTACAGACTAAAGGGTAAGGTGGTTGTTATGGCAGCATCTGCTTGTAGCTCTGCACGTATACTATTAAACTCTAAAAGCAAGCAACATCCAGCAGGTTTGGGTAATAGTAGTGGTTTAATTGGTAAGTATTTACATGATTCTACCGGAGCAAGTAGAGGTGGATTTATACCTGCTATGATGGACCGAAAAATGTATAACGAAGACGGGGTAGGTGGTATGCACGTATATTCGCCTTGGTGGCTAGATAATAAAAAATTAGATTTCCCTAGAGGTTATCATATAGAAGTATGGGGCGGAATGGGAATGCCAAACTACGGTTTTGGTTTTAACCCAAATAGCTTTAATGAGTATTTTGGAGAAAAAGTAGGTGGCTATGGTAATAGTTTGCGTTCTGATGTTAAAAAATATTACGGAGCTACATTAGGCTTTGGTGGAAGAGGAGAATCTATAGCGCAAGAAACTAATTATTGCGAAATAGACCCAAACACGGTAGATGAATTTGGTATTCCTGTATTGCGTTTTAATTACCAGTGGACAGATTATGAGCGTAAACAAGCAAAGCATATGCAAGAAACGTTTGAAGAAATAATTCATAATATGGGTGGTAAAGTGTTAGGAGATACGCCTACTGCAGAACAAGATTATGGACTTAATAAACCAGGGGAAATTATACATGAGGTTGGTACTACACGTATGGGAGATAACCCAAAAACTTCTGTAGTTAACCAATATGAGCAAATGCATGATGTAGACAACGTTTTTATTGTAGATGCTGGTCCGTTTGTTTCTCAGGCAGATAAAAATCCAACCTGGACAATTTTAGCATTGGCTTGGAGAACATCAGATTATATTGTAGAACAGTTTAAACAGCAAAATATCTAAGTTATGGATAGAAGAAAAAGTATAAAATCTATTATTCTTGGCGGTGTAGCCGGTGGTTTAGCTTTAAACGGTTGTAAACCAGGTGTAGATAGTGATACAACTAGTACAGAAGAAGCAGTTGTAGATGAAAAGTATTTTGGACGTACACCAGAAGAAAAAGAGCAAATAGCAAAATTAAATGCAGAACAATTTTTTAATGAACACCAAATGGAAACTCTAGGTGTTTTATGTGCTTTAATTTTACCAGCAAATGAAAAATATGGTAGCGCTACAGATGTTGGTGTTCCAGATTTTATAGAGTTTATGGCTAAAGATATACCTGCATACCAAACACAGCTTAAGGGAGGTTTAATGTGGTTAGACCATACAAGTAATAAAGATTATGGAGTAGAGTTTAAAAAAGCTACACCAGAGCAGCAAAAAGTTATTTTAGATGCTATTGCTTATCCAGATAAAGAAGAGCCAACTTATGAGCAAAACTTCTTTTCTTTAATGCGTAATTTAACTGTTACAGGTTATTATACATCTAAAGAAGGAATAGAAGATCTTGGTTACAAGGGTAATACACCAAATGTATGGGACGGTGTACCACAAGACGTGTTAGATAAGCACGGAAAATCTTACCCAAAAGAATGGATGCCTAAGTTTGTAGACCAAAGCAAACGTAATATTATGGCAGAATGGGATGATGATATGAATTTAATTACATAAATCATTTGGTTTTAAATTAAGAATGTTAAATTGCCTTTAGAGTTATAATCTAAAGGCAATTTTTGTTTTTAGAAGATGTATTATTGAATTCTTATAAAAATGAAACCAAAACACTTATTACTATTATTACTAATTTGTATTACTATTGCTTGTAAAAACAATAAAACAACGGCAGCAATTAATATAGTAACTAAAGACACTACAGTAGTTAAAAAAGATACTGTTCTGCTACCACCAGTTAAGCAAGAGATTAAATATAAATCTTTATCTGGTTTGGCAGATACCACTTTTGTGCGTTTGGCAGATTATAGTGGCGATTTTGCTTATGATTTACGTTACGCAACAACAAATAACTTTTTAAAAGCTAAGGTGTATGATTGTCCAGAGTGTTATACTCGCGTTAAAACTGCTAAGGCTCTTTTAAAGGTAAATAAAGAATTTGTAAAACTTGGATACCGAATTAAATTTTTTGATTGTTACAGACCAAACTCTGTACAGTATAAAATGTGGAAAATAGTTCCTAATCCGCAATATGTAGCAAATCCTAAAAAGGGATCTATACACAACAAAGGAGGTGCTGTAGATATTACTTTAGAAACTCTAGATGGCGAGGAAGTAGATATGGGAACAGATTTTGATTTTTTTGGAAAAAGAGCTTACCATGACAATACCAATTTACCTAAAGAAATTTTAGCAAACAGAAAGTTGCTAAAAGAAACAATGGAAAAATATGGCTTTTGGTCTATACGTACAGAGTGGTGGCATTACAATTTGTCTGCAATGTCTAATGCAAAAGTTGCTAATTTTAAGTGGGACTGTGGTGAGTAATATTATTGTATTTTACTGCAGAGCAATACAATTTTAGCGTTATTGCAGTCTGTTGTAAAAAATAGGTAGGTGCTACCACCATCTTTAATTTTAAATTTTTTACGAATATTAGCTACACTTTCAGGAAAATTACGTGTTGTAATATTAGCTTTTATTAGTTTTAAATGCTGAATTTCTTTTTTGTTAAAAGCTATTTTTTTTTCAACTTTAAAACATCTGCCTGCAAAATTTAGTAAGGTGTTAGAAGTGTATAAATGTGTATGTTCATGCAATTTATGTAGTTTGTAATGTGCAGCAACAGATTTAAAAGCTCCTGCTTTTAAAATAGCCGAATTAGGCTCGTAAATGTACTGTTGAGGTTCACTATAGGTTAATGCAACTTCTTTTTCATCTGTATAGTTAAAAGAAAAAAGAGCACCTTCAGTTTTAGTTAGGTTAATGGTTTTTATGGTGATGTCTCCAGTATATTCTTTTTTTAAAACCCATAATAATTCTTTTACGTCATTGTTAAGTGCTACAACGTGTATTTCTTTTACGTTTTGTAATGATTTTATACCAACTGAAAAATCTAACAGCGGAGATGTTTTTATAAGTATATTATCAGCTTTGCTAAAAATTAAATCTAAATGTTCTGGTACATTTGGTAAGCAATCTTCTAAAAAAAACACTTTTCCTTTGGCATCATTTCTTCTAGATGGATCTATGTAAATCCAATCAAAAAATAAGGTTGATTTTTTTAAGTAATCTAGTCCGTTTACGGCATAAGTTTTTATGTTATTAGCGCCTAATGTATTAAAGTTGTGTATAGCTATTTTAGATACGTTTTCAGAAATTTCACAGTGGTAAACTGTTGTAATTTTTTTGGCAAAAAAGAAGCAGTCTACACCCAGTCCTCCGGTAAGGTCTATTAAAGTATTACCACTAACTAAACTTGCTTTGTAATTTGCTGTTTTTTCTGATGAGGTTTGCTCTATATTTAACTTGTTAGGGTAATAAATATTTGGGGTGTTAAACCAGGTAGGTAATTTATCTTTACACTTTTTTTTAGCTTCAATTTGTGCTGCTATTTCTTTATTGGATACATTATTAAATATATCTTTTTTAAGTAGAATAGACATAATGTCTGTTTCTAAATTATCAGCAATAAAATTTTGTACGTTGGTATGTAAAATAGCAGTGTTCAACCTTAAAATTATAAATTTTTAGTCATAGATTTTACAATTTTATTGTCTGCAAAAAATTCTTTTAAAATAACTTTAATTGCAGTGTAACCAGGTACAGCTATTATCATCCCTGTAATACCAAAAAGAAGTCCGCCAATAATTATAACAAGAAAAATTTCTAAAGGATGAGATTTTACACTATTTGAAAATATAAACGGTTGTGAAAAGAAATTATCTACCAATTGACCAATAATAAAACCAATCATTACATAGCCTGTTTTTGGTAAAATAACCTCACTAAAACTTTCACCTAAATTGCTAGACATTGTTAATGTTACCATTAAAGCACCGCCAATAATAGGTCCAACATATGGTATTAAGTTTAATAAAGCACACAAAAATGCAATTACAATGGCATTTTCTATACCTACAACTAGTAAAACAATGGTGTAAATAACAAATAATATTAGTATCTGAAAAACAAGTCCAACAAAATATCTAGATAGTAGACTGCTAATAGTGTCCATAGATTTTTTAAATCGTCCTTCTTTGTTTTGTGGTGTTAGCATTAAAAGTCCGTCACTAAATAGTTTGCGATCTTTTAAAAAGAAAAAAGTAATAAATAATACAGAAAACAGCCCAATACTTAAACTGCCAAGTACACCTACAAGAGAATTTAAAAAGTTAGGTATAAAGGCAAAATCTACATTAGTTAAAAAGTTTGATGATTTTACATTCTCCTCTAATTCTGTAGTGCTTACGCCAAAGTAATTAATAACTTCTGTGTATAAGTTTTCTATATTACCTTGTAACTGATTAATATCTAACAGAGCTAAATTATGCCCTTGTTGTATAATAAGCGGAATAAAAAGCGCAATTATACCGCCTACAATGCCTATTAAAAAAAACATAGTGATAATAACGGCTAAAGTGTTATTAAATTTTAATTTATCGCGTAGAAATAAAACAATAGGCCTACCAATTAATGAGGCAACAGCTGCAATAGAAATATATACTAAAACAGAACTAATTTTGTATAAAAAAAAGCACAATAGTACAATGCCTACTATAATGCCAAGTGCACGTAAAATGCCATCTGCTATTGTTTTTGCTTTCATTTATTACTTAGTTGTTAAAAACGTATTTTATAATATTTGCGCCCATTTGCAAAGCTTTTAACCTTACGTCTGCATCATCATTATGTACTTCTTGATCTTCCCAGCCATCTCCTAAATCGCTCTCTAAAGTAAATAGCAATATAAGTCTATTATTGTGAGTAATTCCAAAGGCTTGTGGTCTTTTTCCGTTGTGCTCGTGTATTTTAGGTAAACCGTCTTTAAATTTAAACTTCTGATTAAAAATAGGGTGGTTAGCACCTAACTCTTCTAGTTTTTTATTAGGAAATAATTTAGCTATTTCTTTTCTAATATACGGTTCCATACCGTAATTATCATCAATATGTAAAAAACCACCAGATAGTAAGTAGGTTTTTAAGTTTTCTGCTTCTTCATTAGAAAAAACAACGTTTCCGTGTCCTGTCATATGTAAAAAAGGATACTGAAAAATACCTATGTTGCTAACTTCAACAGTTGCTGGTTTTGGTTTTATTTTTGTGTCTATTTCCTTATTGCAAAACTGTATTAAGTTAGGTAACGCAGTTGGGTTTGCATACCAATCTCCGCCACCATTATATTTTAAAATTGCTATTTCTTGAGCTTGTAAATTAGCTGTAATAGTAAATGAAACTAACAAACAAAAAATCGCAATTTTTTTCATACAAGTAAATGGTGATTTAAAAATATTTAAAATACTATCCGTTATTAATCATAGCAACAGTAGCACAGGCTACTATAGCAGCTGTTTCTGTACGTAACCTGTTTTTTCCTAAAGATACAGGAATAAAACCATTTACATAAGCTTGTTTAATTTCTGCGGAAGAAAAATCGCCTTCAGGACCAATTAAAATAGTAACATCTTTGTCTGCAGCAACTCTTCTTTTAAGCTCTACTTTTTCTTCTTCTTCGCAGTGAGCAATAAATAATAAATCTTTATGCTCTTTTTGTACAAACTCAGCGTAAGGTATTGGAGCGTTTAATTTAGGTAAGTATGTTTGTAAAGACTGTTTCATAGCAGATTGCAATACTTTTTCCATACGCTCTAGTTTTAGTACTTTACGTTCAGAGTGGTCGCAAATTATAGGTGTAATTTCGTCTACACCAATTTCTGTAGCTTTTTCTAAAAACCACTCAAACCTATCGTTCATTTTTGTTGGTGCAACAGCTATGTGCAACCAATGCATAGGTCTGTGTTTTTTTTCTTTAGATGTAATTTGAGCTTTACATTTTTTTACATCAGCAACCATAATTTTAGCCGTAAATAAATATCCATTACCATTGGTTATGTATAATTCATCTCCTTCTACCTTACGTAACACCTTTACAATATGCTTGCTTTCTTCTGGAGGAAAAACAAATTGAGAAATACTATTGTCTAAAGTGCTGTTATAAAATAATTGCATAAAATATATTAATTTGGTTACTGTTTGTTATTCGTTAATTACGTAACGTGCTTTTGCTGTAATTTCTTGTGTTGTAAATAATTCTTCTTTGTATTTTAAGTAGCCAACTATACCTATCATAGCAGCATTATCTGTACAAAATTGAAAAGGCGGAATAAATGTTTTCCAACCGTGTTTTTGTTCTGCTTCTTGCAATATTTTTCTAATGCCAGAATTTGCAGATACGCCACCACCTATAGCAATTTGTTTAACACCTGTTTGTGCAACCGCTTTTTTAAGCTTGCTTAGCAGTACATTTATTATGGTGTATTGTATAGATGCACAAATATCATTTAAATTTTCTGCAATAAAATTGGGGTTTTTTTGTGTTTCTCTTTGTATAAAATAAAGTACACTTGTTTTAAAGCCACTAAAACTAAAGTCTAAACCACCAACTTTAGACTTAGGAAACGGAAATGCTTTTGGGTTACCCAATTGTGCATACTTATCTATTAAAGGTCCGCCGGGGTATGGTAAACCTAAAATTTTTGCACTTTTATCAAAGGCTTCACCAACAGCATCATCTAAGGTTTGACCCAAGATTTCCATATCAAAATAGCTTTTAACCAGTACAATTTGCGTGTGTCCGCCACTAATTGTCATTCCAATAAAAGGGAACTCTGGTTTTTTACCTGTTTCATTATCAATAAAATGCGCCAAAATATGAGCTTGCATGTGGTTAACCTCTATTAAGGGTATATTTAGACCCAAAGCTAAAGATTTTGCAAAGGAGGTACCTACAAGTAAAGATCCCATTAATCCAGGACCTCTTGTAAAAGCTATTGCAGATAAGTCTTTTTTGTTGATATTTGCCTTAGCTAGCGCTTGGTGCACCACAGGTACAATGTTTTGTTGGTGTGCTCTAGAGGCTAGCTCAGGAACAACACCACCGTATTCTTCATGAATCTTTTGTGTAGCAACAACATTACTAAGCATTTTACTATTGTGTAAAACTGCCGCAGATGTGTCGTCACATGAAGATTCTATTGCAAGTATATAGATATTGTTTTTTTCCACGTATTTTTGGAATAAATATTGAAGTAACAAAGGTAAAACATAAAGAGCTATCAAAAAACTATTTAAAATATTACTAAGAATATTGCTGGTTTTATTACTGCTTTGTCTGTTAGCGACTTTTATTTTCTCATTATCATCTGTACAAACACGCCTGGCTAATTACGCTACAAATACTATAAATAAAGATTTTGGGACAAATTTACAGATAGATAAGCTAAAAGTTAATTTTATTACATGGAATACATCTGCAAAGGGTATTTATGCAGAAGATGAGCAAAAAGATACTCTTTTTTATATAGGAGACCTTACTACATCAATATTAGATATTAAAAATTTAGTAAAAGGACAGTTAGAGTTTGGAGATATAAATGTAGACAACCTTCATTTAAAATTAAAAACATACAAAGGAGAAAGCAGTTCTAATTTAGAGGTGTTTATAGATAAGTTAGATGATAAAAAACCTAGAGCAGAAGGAGCAAAGCCTTTTAAAATGGTTTCTGGTAATGTAAATATTGGTAATAGTAGGTTTCAGTTAATTGATGAAAACTTAGAAAAACCACAACAATTAGATTTTAAAAATTTAAATATTGGCGCAACAGATTTTTTAATTTTAGGGCCAGACGTATCTACGCAAATAAACACATTAACTTTTACCAGCAGAAGAGGGCCAAAGGTAGAAAACTTAACCACAGCATTTAAATACTCTAGAACTCAAATGAGGTTTGATGCGTTGCAGATAAAAACAAAAGAGTCTGACTTAAAAGGAAACTTGGTTTTTAATTATGACCGTAAAGACTTTAAAGATTTTATTAATAAAGTGCAAATAGATGCCAATTTTGCAGATTCTGAAATTGCCTTGGATGATATTAATATGCTATACAACCAGTTTGGTAGTGGTAAAAAAATAAGCTTATCTACAAATGTTACTGGTGTTTTAAATGATTTAAGCACAAAAAGATTAATGCTGTTTTCTGATAATACAGGTGTTAGAGGAGATTTTAATTTTAAAAATTTATTTACATTAAGTAAACCCTATGTTATAGATGCAGATATGAAAAGTGTAACCACAAGTTATTATGAGTTACGCTCTTTATTACCAAACATATTGGGTAAAGTGTTGCCATCATCTTTTTCTAAATTTGGACAATTTACTGTTAGAGGAACAACATCTATTACACAGACATTAGTAAGTGCTAAAGTTAATATTAATACAGCTATAGGTAGTAGTTATTCTGATGTAGAACTTACCAATATAAACAATATAGATAATGCAAATTACCACGGGTTTATATCTCTTATAGATTTTGATTTGGGTAAGTTTTTAGACAATAAAACTTTGGGTAAAGCTACTGTAGACATTAATGTAGACGGTAATGGGTTTGTAGCAGAAACTATGAATACAGAAATAACAGGTGAAGTTTATAGCATTAAATTTAATAACTACGTCTACAAAAATATTAAAGTGGTATCTGGTACTTTAAAAGAACAGTTTTTTGATGGTGCTTTGCTAAGTAATGATCCTAATTTAAAACTTAATTTTAAAGGACTTGCAGATTTTTCATCAGATAACAACACGTTTGATTTTATAGCGTCTGTAGACTATGCTAATTTTAAAGCTTTAAATTTTATTAATGATAGCGTATCTGTTTTTAAGGGTAATATTAATATGGATATTACAGGTAATACGTTAGATAACATTGTTGGAGCTATAAAGTTTAGAGAAACTAGTTATCAAAATAAAAACGACACCTATTACTTTGAAGATTTTGAGGTAACTTCTAATTTTGAAACAGACTCTCTACGTAAAATAACCATTAATTCACCAGATATTATAACGGGTTATTTAGAAGGTAATTTTAAAGTAAATGAGTTAGATAAGTTAATACAAAACTCTATTGGTAGTATATATACCAACTATAGGCCATTTAAAATATCTGAAGGTCAAAAAGTAAATTTTAAGTTTAATATTTATAATAAAATTGTAGATGTATTTTTCCCAAAAGTAAAATTTGGATCAAATACATTTATTAGAGGTAAAGTTGTTGCAGATAAAGGAGATTTTAAACTCACCTTTAAGTCGCCACAAATAGAGGCTTATGGCAATAAGCTTGATAGTATTAACGTAAAAATAGATAATAAAAATCCGCTTTTTAATACGTTTATTTCTGTAAATGATGCTACCACTAATTTTTATGATGTAAAAGATTTTAAACTAATTAATACCAAGCTAAAAGATACATTGTTTTTTAGAACGGAATTTGCAGGTGGCCGTGGTTATGATGATACTTATTATTTAAACTTTTACCACACATTTAATAAAAATAACAGATCAGTTATAGGACTTAAGCGTTCTTCTATATTACTAAAGGGTAATGAGTGGGTGGTTAATAAAAACAGAGACAAAAAAAATAAAGTTATAGTTAACAGAACACTAGATAGTATAGATATTAAAGAAATTGTTTTTAATAATAATGCTAATGAACAAATACGCCTAAGTGGTAAGGTAATAGACTCTACTTATAAAGATTTGTTATTGGAGTTTAGTGATGTGTCATTGCATAAAATAACACCAGCGCTAAAAAATTTAGAGCTTAAAGGAGAAGTTAATGGCTCTTTAAATATTTACCAAGAAGAAGGTAAATATTTACCTTCTAGTAGTTTAACAATGACAGATTTTACAGTTAATGATATTAGATTAGGTAATTTAGGGGTAGAAATTGTTGGTAATGATAATTTAACTTCATTTGATGTAGAAACACACTTACGTAACAAAGGACAAGATAGGTTAGTTGTTGCAGGTGAAATAATAAATAAAAATAGTAGCCCTACTGCAGATTTAGATGTAGAGTTTAGTGATTTTTTAATGGAGCCTTTTTCTAATTTAGGAGAAGGTATACTGTCTAATATTAGGGGCTCTATAAGCGGAAAAGCTAAAATAACAGAGAGTTTAAGTAATCCAGATATTTCTGGTAAATTATTATTAGATAAAGCAGGTTTAGCAATAGATTATTTAAATGTAGATTATAGTTTTGCAAATAACTCTGTTGTTAATTTGTACAAGCAAACTTTTGATTTTGAAGACATTCAACTTACAGATGTAACTAAAAATACCACTGCAACATTAGATGGTACTATTAGTCATAAAGAATTTGCTGCTTGGGATTTAGATTTAAATGTAAACACAAATAATAACCGTTTTTTAATTTTAAATACAGATTTTTCAGAAGAGAGTTTGTATTATGGTACAGGTTATTTAAATGGTACGGGTAAAATTTACGGTTCTACTAAAGCACTTAATATTGATGTTATTGGAGCAACAGCAAAAGGAACATCTCTTAAAATACCATTAAGTGATGTTGCTACGGTTGGCGATTATAGTTTTATAAATTTTGTAACCAAGCAAACCGAAGAGGATAAAAGAAGAGAGTTGCAAAATTATGAAGGCTTAGAGTTAATGTTTGATTTGGATGTTACGCCAGAAGCAGAAGTAGAAATAGTAATAGACCCTAATACAAAAAGCTCATTAAAAGGTACTGGTGGTGGCACTATATTAATGGAAATTAATACCAATGATAAGTTTAATATGTATGGCGAATTTGCAGTTGCTACAGGTGAATACAACTATAAGTACGGAGGTATTATAAACAGAAAGTTTACTGTAGAGCCAGGAGGAACAATTATTTGGGACGGTTCTCCTTTAAACGCAGAGGTTAATATGCGTGCTATTTACTCTTTAGATGCAAACCCAGCTCCTTTATTAGATAATTCTGACTACACAAACCGTATACCTGTAGATGTTGTGGTAAGTTTACAAGGAGAGTTAGAAAAACCAGAAGTAGATTTTAATATAGAGTTTCCAAGTACCAGTTCTATTGTAAAATCTGAATTAGAATATAGATTGTTAGATCATAATTTTGAACAAAACAATGCATTTTACTTATTAATGCAAGGTACGTTTGTAAATGAAGAAAGTGGTTTAAATGCTACGGCATTAAGCGGTAACTTAACACAAACAGCATCTGGACTACTAAACTCGGTTTTTAAAAGTAACGGAGAAAATTTAGATTTAGGTATTGTTTATGAGCAAGGAAACCTAAATCCAAACGCTATACAAACAGAAAATAGAGTAGGTGTAACGGTATCTACAAAACTTGGAGAAAAAATATTATTTAACGGTAAATTTGGTGTTCCTGTAGGTGGTGTAGGAGAATCTGTAGTTGCTGGTGATATGGAAGTGCAAATTATTTTAAATGATAAAGGTACCCTTAGTGCTAAAGTATTTAACAGAGAAAACGAAATTCAACAATTTTTAGCAGAACGTCAAGGGTATACTCAAGGTGTAGGTTTAAGTTATCAGGTAGATTTTGATACGTTTAAGGAATTAATGACTAAAATTTTTCCTAATAAAGCACGTAAAGAAGAGGAGCCAAAAGTAGAAGAAAACTCAAAAAAACCTCAAAACTAAAATTACAGATACTTAAATTCTACCTAGGTAAATATTTTTTTTCTTCATTTTTATCCTTTTTTTCGGTTTAAAATCACACATTTTTAAGAGCTTTTGGTAAAACTTATTAACGAAAACGTTTGAAGTTTTAGCTGTGTCAAAATTTAGGGTTATTAGCACTAATTTATTAAAATAAGTTTCCTAGCTTTACTACAATAAATTAATAAATGGCATCAAAAATTAAAAAAATAGCAGTATTTACTTCTGGAGGAGATTCTCCAGGAATGAACGCAGCAATTAGATCTGTAGTACGTACTTGTGCTTATTTAAAAGTTGAGTGTGTAGGTATTTATAGAGGGTATGAAGGTATGGTTGAAGGAGACTTTAAACCAATGGATGCCCGTAGTGTAAATAACATTATTAATAAAGGTGGTACTATATTAAAGTCTGCACGTTCAGATTCTTTTAGAACACCAGAAGGTCGTAAGCAAGCTTATGATAATCTTGTAGCTAACAATATAGATGCTTTTGTTGTAATTGGTGGTGATGGTAGCTTTACCGGAGCAATGATATTTAATAAGGAATATGATTTTCCTGTAATAGGCATACCTGGTACTATAGATAACGATATTTTTGGCACAACCTATACTTTAGGTTTTGATACAGCTTTAAACACAGTTGTAGACGCTATAGATAAAATTAGAGATACAGCTAGTTCTCATAACAGACTTTTCTTTGTAGAAGTTATGGGTAGAGATGTTGGGCATATTGCACTTAATGCAGGTGTTGGAGCAGGAGCAGAAGAAATATTAATACCAGAAGAAAACCTTGGTTTAGAGCGTTTGTTAGAGTCTTTAAAACGAAGCAAAAAATCTGGTAAATCTTCTAGTATTGTAATTGTTGCAGAAGGAGATAAAACGGGTAAAAATGTTTTTGAACTTAAAGAATATGTAGAAGAAAATTTACCAATATATGATGTGCGTGTATCTGTACTAGGTCATATGCAACGTGGAGGAACACCTTCTTGTTTTGATCGTGTATTGGCAAGTAGAATGGGGGTAAGGGCTGTAGAAGCTTTGTTAGAAGGTAAAAGCAACTTAATGGTTGGTATACAAGACAACAAATTAATACTTACACCAATAGAACAAGCTATAAAGGGACACACAAAAATAGATAAAGAACTCATTAGAGTTTCAGACATAATGTCAACATAATTAATAACAAAAAGTAAGAAAATGTCAAATTTAAAAATAGGAATCAACGGATTTGGAAGAATAGGTAGGTTGGTTTTCAGAACAACAATAAAAAGAGGTGACGTAGATGTTGTTGCAATTAATGATTTATTAGATGTAGAACATTTAGCATACCTTTTAAAGTATGATTCTGTTCACGGAAAGTTTGATGGTACTGTTGAAGTAAATGATGGTAATTTAGTAGTAAACGGAAAAGTTGTTCGTATTACTGCAGAACGCGATCCTAAAGATATTAAATGGGATGCAGCTGGAGCAGAAGTTGTAGCTGAGTGTACTGGTATTTTTACAACTTTAGAAAAAGCACAATTGCATATTGATGGTGGTGCTAAAAAAGTGGTTATTTCTGCACCTTCTGCAGACGCGCCAATGTTTGTAATGGGTGTAAACCATACAGAAGCAAAAGCATCAGACTTAATTGTATCTAATGCATCTTGTACTACAAACTGTTTAGCTCCTGTAGCCAAAGTTTTAAATGATAATTTTGGTATAGAAGAAGCTTTAATGACTACTATCCACGCAAGTACTTCTACTCAGTTTGTTGTAGATTCTCCATCTAGAAAAAATTATAGATTAGGTAGATCTGCAATGGCAAATATTATTCCTTCTTCAACAGGTGCAGCAAAAGCGGTAGGTAAGGTTATTCCTGAATTAAATGGAAAATTAACTGGTATGGCTTTTAGAGTTCCTACACCAGATGTTTCTGTAGTAGATTTAACTGTAAGAGTTAAAAAAGAGACTTCTTATGAAGAAATTAAAAAGGTATTTAAAGCTGCTTCAGAAGGAGAATTAGCAGGTGTTTTAGGATATACTGAAGAAGATGTGGTTTCTCAAGATTTTGTAGGAGAAGCACAAACTAGTGTTTTTGATGCTGGAGCAGGAATTGAGTTAAGCTCAACTTTCTTTAAAATTATTTCTTGGTATGATAATGAAGCTGGTTATTCTAATAAATTAGTAGATTTGGCTCAGCACGTAGCTAGCTTATAAATCCATTTTATAATTGTGATATAGTATCCTGAGAATTGGTAGGTAGTAACTTATTTTCAGGATACATTAATTATTAAGTAATAACGTATGATTTTAATTGTAGATAGCGGTGCTACAAAGTCTGATTGGATAGCCTTAGATGATAAAGGTGACCAGTTATTTGTGACGCAAACATTAGGTTTAAGTCCAGAAGTTTTAACCAGAGAAGTTATAGAAGACAGACTGGCAAATAATTTTGAATTATCTAAAAACAAAGAAAAAGTAACTAAGCTGTTTTTTTACGGAGCAGGTTGTGGTACAGAGCGTATGCGTTTGTTTTTAAAAGATATTTTTAAATCCTTTTTTCCTAATGCAGAGGCACAAGTAAAAGAAGATACCTATGCAGCAATACACGCTACTACTAAGTTAGGAGATCCTGGTATTGTATGTATATTAGGTACTGGTTCTAATTGTAGTTATTATGATGGTGAAAAAGTACACCAAAAAGTAACATCTCTAGGGTATATTTTAATGGATGATGGTAGTGGTAATTTCTTTGGAAGAAAATTGTTGAGAGATTATTATTTTCATAAAATCCCTAAAGATTTGGCAGACAAATTTGCATCTGAATATGATTTAGAAGCAGATCTTATTAAAGAAAATTTATATAAGCAGCCAAACCCTAACACATACTTGGCAACTTTTGCTAAGTTTATAATAGAAAACAAAGAGCACCCTTATTGTAAAGGTGTTATTAATAAAGGCTTACAGCAGTTTATTAATAATAATGTTATGCAGTTTGATTTGGCAACTAAAGTACCTGTAAATTTTGTAGGTAGTATATCTTATTTTTTAAGAGAAGAGTTGGCTAAAGTTATAGAAAGAAACGACCTTATTTTAGGAGTTATTAGAAGAAGACCAATTGAAGGATTGGTAGATTTTCATAAAAGTAACCTGTAAAAAAGAGAGTAAAAATAACACATAAGTAAAAAAGCGCAATCTGTAATGGATTGCGCTTTTTTTATACTTACTAATTAAATTTTATTTTACGGCAATCATAGATATTTCTACATTTACAAACTTAGGTAAATTTGCTACTTCTACAGTTTCTCTTGCCGGTGCTGTATCTGCATTAAAATAAGAACCGTATACTTCATTAATTTCTGAGAACTGATGCATATCATTAACAAATATGCAAGATTTTACTACGTTTTCAAATGTCATTTCAGCTTCTGTAAGTATAGCTTTTAAGTTCTCCATACTTTGTTTAGTTTCAGCTTTAATATCACCTTCTATTAAATTTCCTGTTTTTGGGTCAATAGGTATTTGTCCGGATATGTATAAAGTGTTACCTGTTAATACAGCTTGGTTATATGGCCCAATTGGAGCAGGTGCATTTGTAGTTGTAATAATTTTTTTCATCTTAATTAAGTGTTTTTAATTATTTTAAAAAGAAGAAGAATACTTTAGAAATAAATGTTGTTTTATCTCTGGCTTCTTTGTTCCCATTTAAGGTCTTTAAGTATACTGCTCTTGATTCCTATAAAGAAATACCATCTTTCATAAGTACCAAAAGGAGTCCAGTTAAAGTTAAGTCTAAAACTCTTTAAATCTCTTTCAAAACGCAATTGTGTTAAAGAAAAACCTTGGTTTTTAAAATCGTAACCAGATGATACTCCAACTTTCCATCTAGGAGTTAAATCTACATTACCAGAAAACATTAAAGAGTGGTTGCTAATTTCATCCTGTCTGTTGGGGTTGCTATAGCTTACGGCATAGGCAAGCCTTATATCCCAAGGAATTGTATTTTTGTATAACGGATTTTCTTTAACCTCTTCGTCTTCATCGTCATTAAGGTTTCCTGGCCTGCCATTAAAATTATCTGCGGTTCCAAATAAGTCATCTGTTCTACCACCACTGGCGGCAACATAAGAGTCTCCGTTGTCCTTATTGTCATCCTCATCATCTTTATCCTTATCAAACATTTTACTACTTAAAGAGTATCCAATGTTGGCTCTTGCTGTGGTAAGTCTAAATAAGCTACCACCGTTATTAATATTTAGAGTATTAATTCTGGTGCCTTTGTTATCTATTGCGTAAGGATCTAGATTTGCAGAAAAGTTAATGGACATTTTTTTGTTTAAAATAGTAGTACCACCATTTACCCTAAACGGACTTAAACGTAGAGAGTCTGCTTGAAAATTATAATTAGTAGAAATATTAAAACTACTTAATAATGATATTTTTTTAGGCTCTGTAGCGGTAGAGTCTTTATCTTTTACTTTTGCCTCTAGCGTATTTTGTAAAGAAAAACTTAGAGCGCTACTTTGTGTTAAGCCAGGTGCACCATTTAAAGTTCCTTCAAACCTACTGTACTGTATGTATTCTCCATCAGCATTCATATACTCATCATAAGTTTCTTCAAAAGAAGGAGAGTAGCTATAACCAATAGATGGACGCATTGTATGCCTTATAGCTTGTATGTTTTTGCTTTCATCAAAAGTCCAAGTACCGTACACTGTTGTTCCTAAACTAGCACTAAAGCTGTATTTGTTGTAGCGGTCAAAGCCATTTATTTTTTCAGATACTACTTCTTCTGTAGTTTCATCATAAGACTTGTTATAGGTTTCTAGCGTCCAAATATCTTCATAAGATCCACCAAGACTAACACTTAACTGTTTAAAAAGTTTAAAATTAGTGCTAATAGGTATTCTGTGTCTTGCTCCAACTCTTGCATCATCAAACATTTCAGACTTAAAGAAAAGTGAATCTACTGTTGTTATTTGGTTTTGCGCATTAACATCATATTGAAAATTGATGTTCTGTATGATCCCTTTTTTTAAGCCATCTTTTTTTGCAAACGGAAAAATACGCTCCATACTTGCTTGCATTGTAGGTAGCGTTAAGTTAATAACGTCTGTATTGGTGTTTTGGTTATGAGTAGCTGTTAAACTAAGGTTTACAGACGGGTATGCCGGAAACGTTTTGGAATAGGAAACAGAAGATGATAAGTTGTTATTTTGGGTATTGGGTACGTTGTATTGGTTTAACGAACTCCTGTAATAATCACTACTACCAAGGTTTACGTTTGCAGATAACCTGGAGTTAGGGTTATTTTTAGGATCTTGCGTGTGTGATATTTGTATGTTGTAATTTGTAGACCTGCTGTAGTCTTCAAATCCTTTTTGACTATTTATCTGGTTCTCAAATCTAATATTAACATTTCCCTTGTATTTGTAACGTTTAGTGTAGACGGACTGCCCCCTAAAACCGTAACTACCATTGGTGTAAAAGTCTCCTTGTAGTGTTAAATCTACATAATCATTAATAGGAAAATAATAACCACCATTTTGTAAAAAATACCCTCTGTCTGGATCACTACCAAAAGTTGGAAAAATTAAGCCTGCAGTATTACCAGTTGTCATAGGAAAATAAGCAAACGGTAATGCAATTGGTGTAGGTACATCTGCAATAAACATATTACTATAACCTGCAATCATTTTTTTTCCGGGTACAAATTTACCTTTACGTACAAGTATATAATAGTCTGGATTTATAGTATCGTTAGATGTAGTAATTTTAGCTCTACTCATAAAATAAACAGAGTCGTTTTCCTTTTTTGTTTTCTCTGCATACACTTTCATAGCATCACTACCTATGCTTCCTAAACCAGCTTGTTGCTCTGTTCTAGAATTCCATATAAGTGCCTTTTGTGTATCAAAATTAAACCTTATTGAGTCTGGTTTAACAATTTGGTTTCCTTGTTTAAAATCTGGTAGCTGAGAGTAAACTCCAGTAGAGTCTTTAATACGGCCTGCATAAACTTCGTTTTTAGCAAGATCCATAATTATAATACCCGCTTTTAACTCTGTATCTTGGTAGTATAGTTCAGCTTTATCATATAGGTAAATTTTACCCTCTTTACGGTCATAACGCATATAACCTTCTGCTTTTCTTTTTACAATATCTGCAAGTAAAGGCTCTTTTTTAGAGGTAGAATCTTGTATAATACTATCTTTTTTAACAGGGGCACCTAAGATATCTGCAGGAATTAATGGTGCTACTATAGTGTCTTTTTGTTTCTTTATAGTTAGTGGTATTACCTTATCTTCCTGTGCAGATAGGCTTAAAACCCCTAAAAACAGGAGTAAAGAAAAAAGTAAACGATGTTTATTTGATTGCAAGGCTATAAATCCTATTTTTGTATTGATTTGGCTCGTCGTTTTGGGCTTCAAACTTACGCATATTTTTTATTTTAAAATACGCATTAGAATAAATTTAACCTAAATGAATAAAACATTTAATAATTATATATTAAAATTTAACAGCTTTTCATCAATTAGACTATTGCTGCTTACTTTTTTACTTTCATCTTTTAGCATTAATTACAATTCTACTACAGCACAAGATAAATTTGTAGTTGTTTTAGACGCTGGTCACGGTGGTCATGACCCAGGAAACTTGGGAAATGGTTACTTAGAAAAAAATATAGCATTAAATATTGTTTTAAAGGCAGGGGAGTTATTATCTCAAAACCCAAACATTAAAGTAATATACACCAGAAAGGACGATACCTTTGTAGATTTGTTTGAGCGCGGAGAAATAGCCAATAAAGCAAATGCAGACTTGTTTGTTTCTGTACATTGTGATTCTCACACATCAGATGCTCACGGTGCGGGTACTTTTGTTTTAGGGTTACACGCTAATAAGCAAAATTTTGAAATTGCTAAAAAAGAGAACTCTGTTATTTATTTAGAAGACAATTACCAGGCTAAATACTCTGAGTATAATATAGATTCTCCAGAGTCTGTAATTGGTTTAACTATAATGCAAGAAGAGTTTTTAGACCAAAGTATTGCTTTGGCAAAATTGTTGCAAGATAAGTTTTCTAACAAATTAAAAAGAACAGACCGTAAGGTTAAACAAGCTGGGTTTATAGTGTTACACCAAACCTTTATGCCTAGCGTTTTAATTGAAACAGGTTTTTTAACCAATAAAAATGAAGGTGCTTATTTAAATTCTAGATCCGGGCAATTAGAAATGGGAACTGCAATAGCAGAGGCTGTTGTTGGTTATATGGATCAGTTGGTGGCTAATGCTTTGGCAGCTACTGGTAATACGCCAGAGCCAAAAGTAACCAAAGAGGTTGTACCAACTACTGTTAAAAAAGAAGTAGAAGAAGTTATAGAAAAAGATGTAGTAGTTACTAAAAAGCCAGCTATTAAGGAACCTGTAATAGTAAAAAAAGCACAAGAAGAAGCTAAAACAACCTTAGCAACAACAAAAAAAAGTACTATAGAATTTAGAGTGCAGCTTTTTGCAAGCGGAAAATCTATACCTTTAAAACCAGATAATTTTAAAGGACTTAATGCGTTAACAAAAGAACCAGTTAATAGTTTATTTCGTTATATGACAGGTAACGCTAAAACGTATTATGATGCTAAATTAATAAAGAGTAATGCAGATATAAAAGGATACACATCTTCTTACATAGTTGCCTATAAAGATGGCAAGCGTATTAATGTAGAGGATGCTATTAAACAATTAAAAGAATAATTCTAATTAAATTTAGAGTAAAACATATTTCTATTGAAACTATCTAGAGAATTAAAAACAGGAATAATTGTTATTGGCGGAATATTGCTATTTATATTAGGTTTTAGCTACCTAAAAGCAACGCCGTTGTTTGATAATAGTAAAACATTTTATGCAGTTTATGATGATGTTGGAGGTCTGCAACCAGGTACGCAGGTTTCTATAAACGGATTTTCTGTAGGTAAGGTAAATGACATTAGGTTTAAAGATAAAACAGGAAAGTTAATGGTAACTTTTACTGTAGATAGTGATTTTCAGTTTTCTAAAAATAGTATAGCAGAATTGTATGATACTGGTATTATTGGAGGAAAAGGAATTCAGATAATACCTGTTTTTGATAACGCAAAAATGGCAGAGTCTGGTGATACTTTGGTGACTAAAACAAAACCAGGGTTAACAGATCTTGTACAACAAAACCTGGCACCATTGCAAACAAAGGTAGAAGGAGCTATTTCTAATGCAGATTCACTTTTAATAAATGTAAATGATGTTTTAGATGCTAAAACAAAAAAGGATTTACAAAGTAGTATAGCTGGTTTAAATGATTTAATAAAGAGTTTTAAAGTAACTACAAACTCTTTAAATAGTTTAATGGCCAATAACAAAGAAGATTTAGAAGGCTCTTTGGCTAATATCAAAAAAATAACAGATGATTTTGCTAAAATATCTACCTCATTGTCTGAAGCAGAGCTAGATAAAAGCATTGCAGGATTGCAAAAAACGGTTGCCAACTTAGATAATTTGCTAACTAAAATAGATAAAGGTGAGGGTTCATTAGGAAAATTAATGAACAATGAAGAACTTTACAACAATCTGGCAGGCGCATCTAAAGAGTTAGATTTACTATTACAAGATTTTAGATTAAACCCTAAACGTTATGTAAATGTTTCTGTTTTTGGTAAAAAACAAAAAGAATATACATTACCAGAAAATGACCCTGCAGATACTTTAAAAAACTAAATAACTAACTATTATATATGGATTACCTTCCCAACATTATTTTCTTACTGGTATTAGTTGCTGGTATAGGATTTTTTGCTAAAAACGTAAAAGCACTTTCTCGTAATATTAAATTAGGGAAAGATGTAGATGTAAGTGATAACAAACCACAACGCTGGAAAAATATGGCACGTATTGCATTAGGACAAACCAAAATGGTTGTGCGTCCTGTTGCAGGTATTTTACACATTGTTGTATACGTTGGTTTTATAATTATTAATATAGAAGTGCTAGAAATTATTTTAGACGGATTGCTTGGTACACACCGTATTTTTGCGCCATTAGGTGTTGTTTATGATGTGTTAATTGGTTCTTTTGAAATTTTAGCGTTTTTAGTAATTGTTTCGGTTGTTATCTTTTGGGTAAGAAGAAATGTTATAAAAATTCAACGTTTTTTAAAGCCAGAAATGAAAGGTTGGCCTAAAAAAGATGGTAACCTTATATTGTATATAGAGTTTGTTTTAATGACGCTTTTTTTAACAATGAATGCAGCAGATTTTCAATTACAAACTATAGATGCACTACACTATGTTAAAGCAGGGTCATTTCCTGTTAGTCAGTTTATAGCTCCAATTTTTAGCGGTATGTCAGAGGCTAGTCTAATAGTTGTAGAGCGTTCTGCATGGTGGTTGCATATTATTGGTATATTACTTTTCTTAAATTACCTTTATTATTCTAAGCACTTACATATTTTATTAGCTTTCCCTAATACATACTACGGAAAAGTAAAGCCAAAAGGACAATTAGATAACCTTGAAGCAGTAACAGCAGAGGTTAAAATGATGATGGATCCAGATGCAGACCCATTTGCAGCACCTGCAGAAGGAGCAGATGAGGCTGCTGAACCAGATAAATTTGGTGCATCAGATGTTACAGATTTAAACTGGGTACAGTTGTTAAATTCATATACGTGTACAGAATGTGGTAGATGTACTAGTGAGTGTCCTGCAAACCAAACAGGTAAATTATTATCACCAAGAAAGATAATGATGGATACCAGAGATAGGCTTCAGGAAGTAGGTAATAATATAGACAAAAATAAAGGCGAGTTTGTAGCAGATGGCAAACAATTGTTGGGAGATTATATTACAGAAGAAGAGCTATGGGCGTGTACATCATGTAATGCTTGTACAGAGGCTTGTCCTGTTAGTATAGACCCATTATCTATAATTATGGATATGCGTCGTTACTTGGTAATGGAGCAGTCTGCAGCACCATCAGACTTAAATAATATGATGGGGAATATAGAAAACAACGGAGCGCCTTGGCCATTTAATCAAATGGATAGGTTAAACTGGAAAAACGAATCTTAAATAGAAATCCAAAATATTTATGAGTAACGAATTAAAAGTGCCAACAATGGCAGAGTTATTTGCCGAGGGTAAACAACCAGAAGTTTTATTTTGGGTTGGATGTGCAGGAAGTTTTGACGATAGAGCAAAAAAAATTACCAAAGCATTTGTAAAAATTTTAAATAAAGCAAACGTTAGTTTTGCTGTTTTAGGAACAGAAGAAAGCTGTACAGGAGATCCAGCAAAAAGAGCAGGAAATGAATTTTTATTTCAAATGCAAGCATTTACCAATATAGAGGTAATGAATGCTTATGAAGTTAAAAAAGTAGTTACAGCTTGTCCGCACTGTTTTAATACTATAAAAAATGAATACCCAGGGTTGGGTGGTAACTATGAAGTAGTTCACCATACGCAGTTTTTAAAAGATTTATTGGCTGAAGGTAGAATTACTATGGAAGGCGGACAGTATAAAGGAAAACGTATTACTTTTCATGACCCTTGTTATTTAGGTAGAGCAAATGGTGTTTATGAAGCACCAAGAGACCTAATACGTAAGCTTGATGCTGAACTTGTAGAAATGAAAAACTGCAAGAAAAAAGGATTGTGTTGTGGTGCTGGTGGAGCGCAAATGTTTAAGGAACCAGAAAATGGTAACAAAGACGTTAATGTAGAGCGTACAGAGCAGGCTTTGGGTACAAAACCAGAAATTATTGCCGCTGGGTGTCCTTTTTGTAATACAATGATGACGGATGGTGTTAAGAGTAAAGAAAAAGAAGGAGAAGTAGAAGTTTTGGATATTGCAGAACTTATTGCTAATGCAGAAGATTTGTAAAATAATCTTTTAGGTAGATTGGAAGTTTTTTAAATAATTAACGTCTATTTACTTTTAATAAAATAATTATGCTAGTAGATTTTAAAGATTTGCCAGATACATCTCGTATTTGGATATACCAGGCCAATAGGTCTTTAACTCCAGAAGAGTTAGCTGAGATAAAAGAGGGTTTAGATGCTTTTATAGTAGATTGGACTGCTCACGGTAGTAACCTAACTGCAGGTTATGAAATAAAATACAAACGTTTTATAGTGTTAGGTTTAGACCAAACCAATGCTTCGGCAACAGGTTGTTCTATAGATGCTTCAGTACGTTTTATTCAAAGTTTAGAGCAAAAATATAATATAGATTTGTTAGATAAGATGAACGTGTCTTACAAACAAGGAGAATTTGTAGCTTACAAAACTTTGGTAGACTTTAAAAAGATGGCTAAAAATAAATCGGTCTCTAAAAAAACTATTGTATTTAATAACCTTGTAGCTAATAAGCACGAGTATTTAAACCACTGGGAAGTTCCAGCAGAAGAAAGTTGGCACAGTAGGTTTATGTAATATAAAGTTCCCCAAATCTTTTATACTTACTAAGTAAAGTTCTTAACCTACAGATTTACTTAAAAACAAACCTGTTTTACATTCGTTTATGCGGTTATTAGTTTCATTTTCTTTATTTTTTTTTAGTTTTTTAGTAGTTAATGCTCAAGAGTTAGATTCTTTGGTTACTACATTAGATCCCTTATTAACAAAGGATTCTATTTTACAAAAAAAATGGGTAGATGCGCAGTACAATGCAATGACTTTAGATGAAAAAGTAGGGCAGTTGTTTATGGTTAGTGTTGCATCAAACCAAAATAAACAGCAAACAGATAAAATAAAAGAGCTTATAGTTAAAGAAAATATTGGCGGTGTCATTTTTTCTAAAGGCGGACCTGTACGGCAGGCTAAATTGACTAATAGTTATCAAAAAGCAGCAAAAATACCTTTATTAATAGGTATGGATGCAGAGTGGGGTTTGGCAATGCGTTTAGACTCTACTTATGCATTTCCTTGGAATATGACTCTTGGTGCCATTAAAAACAATGCAGTAGTAGAAAAAGTAGCAGCGCAAATTGGTAAGCACTCTAAACGTATGGGTGTGCACATTAATTTTGCTCCTGATATTGATATAAATACAAACCCATTAAATCCAATTATAGGAAATAGATCTTTTGGAGAAGATAAGAGAAATGTTGCAAAAAAGGGAATAGCCTTTGTAAACGGGTTTGAAAAAGCAGGTATATTGTCTAGCGGTAAGCACTTTCCTGGACACGGAGATACAGCAACAGATTCTCATAAAACATTACCAGTAATCAATTTTAGTAAAGAAAGGTTAGATAGTATAGAGCTTTATCCGTTTAAAGAACTCATAAATCACGGAAAATTAAGTAGTGTAATGGTAGCGCACCTAAATATTCCAAGTTTAGAAACTAGACCAAATTACCCTTCTTCATTATCAGAAAATATAGTAACTAATTTATTGCAAAAAACACTACAGTATAAAGGGTTAGTTTTTACAGATGCCTTAAATATGAAAGGTGTTGCTGACCATACAGATCCTGGAGACGCAGATTTAACAGCTTTTATGGCTGGTAATGACATTTTATTAATGCCCTTAGATGTAGCAAAAGGAAAAGAAAAAATAATTGAAGCCTACAATTATGGGGTTATAACTGAAAAGCGTTTAGCACATTCAGTAAAAAAAATATTAAAAGCAAAGTATAAAGCAGATTTACATAACCACAAGTTGGTAAGTCTTAAGAATTTGTATGAAGATTTAAATACATTAAGTAATGACTTGGTGTATGAAGAGGCAATAGAAGAGGCTATTACAGTTGTTAAAAATAAGTTAGATCTTTTACCAGTTGTTAAATTAGAAAACAAAAAAATAGCTTATTTAAGTTTAGGAGATGCTTCTGGCGAAGATTTTTTACAGGAGCTTAAAAAATACACTACAGTAACAGAAGTAAAGGAAGATAATCTTCAAATTTTACTTCAAAAGTTGCAGCAGTACAACCTTATAATTATTGGGCATCATAAAAGTAATGGTAGTCCTTGGAAATCGTATCAATTTTCAACTAAAGATGCCGAAATTGTAAAAGCAGTTTCAGCATTAAGAACATCAAATTCTATTTTAGTAAATTTTGCTAAACCCTATACACTTTTAAACACAGATTTGTCTACAATTGACGCTGTTGTTTTGGGGTATCAAAACAGTGCTATAGCGCAGCAAAAAACAGCACAAATGCTTTTTGGAGCTATAGGAGCAAAAGGTAGCTTACCAGTTTCTATAAGTAATACTTATCCGGTAGGGACAGGAGTAAAATTTGAATCATTAAAAAGGTTAGGGTATGATTATCCTGAGCGTGTAGGCTTAAGTACATATGGTTTACAAAGAATAGATACACTGGTATCTGCAGGTATAGACTCTTTAATGTTTCCTGGAGCACAGGTTTTAGTAGCTCGTAAAGGAAAAGTAGTTTACCATAAAAGTTTTGGAAAACCTACATACGAGTCTAATGAAAAAATAACAAATAATTATATATATGACCTTGCCTCTGTAACCAAAATTTTAGGAACACTACCTATGATTATGAAAATGGAAGAAGAGAATAAAATAGCGTTAAATAATACGTTTAAAGATCTAATTCCGGAATATGCAGATACAGAGTTAAAAGATGTTACGGTACTAAAAGCTTTGTCTCACTACGGTAGGCTACCAGCTTGGATTGCTTTTTATGTAAGTACTTTAGACGATCATAGAAAACCCTCTAGAGAATTTTATAGCAGTAAAAAGTCAGATGACTATCCGTACAAAGTTTTTGATCATTTATATTTAACAAAAGCTTATAAAGATTCAATTTACAATAGAATTGGTAGGCAAGATCTAAAATCTAATAGGTATAGATATAGTGACGTAGGCTACTATGTTTTTAAAAAATATATAGAAGATACTTATAATGATGATTTAGACAAGTTGGTAGATAATTTTTTGTACCAACCAATAGGAGCAAACCGTACAGCATACAACCCTTTAGAGAAGTTTTCTAAAGATATGATAGTGCCATCAGAAAAAGATAATTATTACCGTTACGCAACCGTACAAGGATATGTACATGATATGGGAGCAGCTATGCAAGGTGGAGTAGGAGGTCATGCAGGTTTGTTTAGTAACGCTAATGATGTGGCTAAAATTATGCAAATGTACTTGCAAGGTGGTTATTATGGTGGTAAACGGTACTTTAACGAACGAACAATAAAGAAGTTTAATACATGTTACTTTTGTGATGAGGATGTCCGTAGAGGTGTAGGCTTTGATAAGCCACAGTTAAAAGGATCTGGTTCTACTTGTGGCTGTGTTTCCAGAAAAAGTTTTGGACATAGTGGTTTTACAGGTACTTATACATGGGCAGATCCAGAAGAAGAAATAGTGTATGTATTTTTATCAAACAGAACTTATCCTACCCAAAACAACAATCTTTTAGTTAAATCTGGGTTAAGAACCAGAATTCAGCAGATAATTTACGACGCTATACTAAATTAAAATATTAATTTTGCTAGAATGAAAATAGCTATAGTTTGTTACCCAACCTTTGGGGGAAGTGGTGTAGTTGCCACTGAGTTAGGAATTGCCCTTGCAAATAGAGGTCATGAAATACATTTTGTAACTTATAGACAGCCAGTTAGGCTAGAGTTGTTAAACGAACGTATACATTTTCATGAAGTAAATGTACCAGAATATCCATTATTTAAATACCAACCTTACGAGCTTGCTTTGTCTAGTAAGTTGGTAGATACGGTTAAGTTCTTTGGAATAGAAATGTTGCATGTACATTATGCTATTCCGCACGCATATGCAGGCTATATGGCTAAAAAAATGTTAGAGGAGGAAGGTATTTATATACCAATGGTAACTACATTACACGGTACAGACATTACCTTGGTAGGTAAGCATCCGTTTTACAAACCAGCAGTAACATTTAGTATAAATAAGTCAGAAGTTGTTACTTCAGTTTCAGAAAATTTAAAACAGAGTACATTAGATCTTTTTCATATTAAAAAAGAAATAAATGTAGTACCTAATTTTATAGATAAGAGCAATTATAATGCAGATTATACAGATTGTCAACGTTCTTTAATGGCTAATGATGATGAGCGCATTATAACTCATATTAGTAATTTTAGAAAAGTTAAGAGAATACCAGACGTAGTTCAAATATTTAAAAAAATTGTAGATGTAACAGCAGCCAAATTAATTATGGTAGGTGAGGGGCCAGAAAAGGCTAAGGCAGAACAATTGGCAGAAGATTTAGGAATAAAAGATAAGGTGGTATTTTTAGGTAATAGTAATGAAGTAGATCGTATTTTATGTTTTACAGATTTGTTTTTATTGCCCTCAGAAACAGAAAGTTTTGGATTAGCAGCTTTAGAAGCAATGATGCATAGAGTGCCTGTTATATCTAGTAATACTGGAGGTATACCAGAAGTTAATGTAGATGGTGTTACTGGGTATATGAGCAATGTTGGAGACGTAGATAGTATGGCTTTTAATGCACTTAAAATTTTAAAGGATGATGAAACTTTAAATACCTTTAAAGACAATGCAGAAAAAGAAGCTCATAAGTTTGATATAGTTAATATTCTTCCGCTTTATGAAAACATCTACCAAGAAGCCTTTAAAAAGTACTACAAAAATACACATCAATAAGTTTTGTTAAAAGCTGTTTTACATCGATGAAAGCTACTGTTTACACGATTTTATTGTGCGTAGTTTAGTAACAGAATAACTTCATAATCTTATTTGGGAAAATTAGATTATGAAAAAGATTAAGGTTAGTTTATTTGTTATTTTATTACACACTGTAGGCGCTATTTGGGCTCAAGATTTACAACTTACAGCAAAAGATAGCATAGTTAAAAATTCTTGGATGTTTGGTCTAGGATATAATTTTGTAGATGATTCAGGAGATGTTTTTGATGAATTATTAGATTTAGATAAGCAATGGAATGCAGTAGCTTTTCCTTCTAGGATTAGTATTGGAAAATATTTTAATAGTGGAATTGGTGTTGAAGCTATAGGAAGTTATAATAAATATAAAGTAGGTAAAACAGTAGACGGGGCAGTAAACCTAGAGGAGACAGATTATTTTGCTATTGATAGTAGAGTAAGTTACGATTTAAATAAAATTATAGGAGAAACCGCTTGGTTTGACCCTTACATTGGTGTAGGTTTAGGCTACACAGATGCAAACAACAAAGGAAGAGGTACTTATAACGGAGTTGTAGGTTTTAGAACTTGGATTACAGAACGTATTGGTTTAGACTTTAACTCTTCTGGTAAGTGGGCAATGGATAAAGGTGATGGGGTAACAAATCATTTGCAACATGCAGTTGGTGTTGTATATCAATTTAAAGCAGAAAAAGGTCTTTCTAAAAAAGGGTTAGAAAAACAAGCTCAGATAGAAGAAATTTTAAAAGAACAGCAACGTGTTGCAGATTCTACAGCAGCAGCTAAAAAGCAAGAAGAAGAGGCTAGGTTACTTGCAGAGCGACTTAAAAAGGAGCAAGAAGCATTACGTTTAGCAGAATTAGAAAAAGAGAAAGCTGCAGCAGAAAAACAAAGAAGAGAAGATTTACAAGCAAAAATTAATAGTTTTGGAAGTGTAATTTTTGCTTTAAATAGCTCTTATTTAAATACTGATTCTAAAAATATATTAGCAGCTATAGCAGAGTTACTAATTGAGAATCCAACTGTAACGGTTAAACTTGGTGCTTATACAGATTCTAGAGGTACAGACAAATACAATTTGTGGTTATCTCAACGTAGAATGCAAAGATCTTTAGATTTCTTGGAGTCTAAAGGCGTGTCATCAGAAAAAGTAAACGCCACTGCATTTGGCGAAGAAGAACTTTTAAATAATTGTGAGGATGGTGTTTATTGCACAGAACAAGAACATAAAATAAACCGTAGAATAGAAATTACAGTAGATAAAATATAGTAACCTAAACCAACATTTAAATGCTTTTTAATTCCATTGATTTTGCTATTTTTTTGCCAATAGTGTTTTTCCTGTATTGGGTTGTAGTAAATAAAAACTTACAACTACAAAACTTTTTGTTATTAGTAGCAAGTTACGTGTTTTATGGTTGGTGGGATTGGCGATTTTTATCCTTAATAGCATTTAGTACCTTGGTAGATTATTCTTTAGGTGTTTTATTAGGTAAAGAAGAAAAGGAAAGTAAACGTAAAGTTTATTTATGGACTAGTATTATTGTTAATTTAGGTTTCTTAGGTTTTTTCAAATATTATAATTTTTTTGTAGAAAGTTTTGTAGATGCATTTACTTTTTTTGGACAAGAAATAGAGATAGGTACTTTAAATATAATATTGCCAGTTGGTATTAGTTTTTATACTTTCCAGACGTTGAGTTATACAATAGATGTATACAAACGTAATTTAGAACCAACCAAAAAGTTTATAGCTTTTGCTGCTTTTGTTAGCTTTTTTCCGCAATTAGTTGCTGGTCCAATAGAAAGAGCTTCTAATTTATTACCTCAAATACTCAAAAAAAGAAGCTTTAATTATTGCGAAGCTAAAGATGGGTTACGCTTAATGTTATGGGGTTTGTTTAAGAAAGTGGTAATAGCAGATTCTTTATCTCCCATAGTAAATGATATTTTTTCTAATTATAGTACCTTATCTTCTCCGGTATTAATTATGGGAGCTATTTTCTTTGCTTTTCAGATTTACGGAGACTTTAGTGGGTATTCAGACATAGCTATAGGTACGGCTAAATTATTTGGTATAGAGCTAATGTCAAACTTTAAATTCCCTTACTTCTCTAAGAACATAGGAGAGTTTTGGAGACGCTGGCATATTTCTTTGTCTACGTGGTTTAGAGATTATCTTTATATTCCGTTAGGAGGCTCTAGAGGCTCTAAAATGGTTGGAATAAGAAATGTATTTGCTATTTTCTTGGTTAGTGGATTTTGGCACGGAGCAAATTGGACATTTATTTTCTGGGGACTTTTTCACGCATTATTATTTTTACCTAGTTTTTTAATAGGAACCAATAGAAAATATGCAGAAGTTAAAAACACCCGTTTAAATGTGTTGGCAATGATATCTAATGTATACAGAACATTGCTAACTTTTATATTAGTTACAATTGGATGGGTCTTTTTTAGAAGTGAAACTATTACAGACTCTTTTATTTATTTAAAACGAATTGGATCAAGTTTTTCGGGAATACCATACATACATCCTAATGGATATAGATTAGTAGATTATATAGTGCTACTTGTATTTTTTATAGTTTATGAATACATTATAAGAAATAATGAGAGAAAGCCAATTGGCTTTAAAAATAGATATGTTCGTTTGTTTGTTTATGTACTATTGGTGTTTTTAATGTTGTTGTTTTATGACGATGGCGTAGATAGATCATTTATTTATTTTCAATTTTAGAAGTATGAAAAGAGTTATATTAAAATTTGTAATATATAGTTTAGTGCTAGTTCTTGCTTTAGAATTGTTAGTTCGTGTTTTTCATTTACATAATGAAAGACCAGAACGATATTTAGATGAGTATGGCGTTGAAAAATGGGTGCCAAACCAGCAAGGATATTCTGTTACAGGAAATAGAAAACAAAATGTGGGAGCATACAGAATTAATGATTTTGGATTTAATTCTGTTTATGATGATTATACAGTATCTAAAGACAGTATAGAGGTCGCTATTGTTGGAGATTCGTTTATTGAAGGATTTCATCAAAATTATACAAACTCAATTAGTAGAAAGGTAGAAAAAAAGTTGCCCAATATAAAAGTATTAGAATTTGGATATGCAGGCTATAATTTATCTGAGGAGTTGAATTTAATAGCATCTTATAATCATCTGTTTAAAGATATAGATAGAGTAGTTATTTATATGAGGTATACAGACGATTTAATTACAGGGGAATATAAGGTATCTGGTAGATTATCTTTAGATACACCGGTAAATAGATTGCTTAAAAAAAGCAAGTTAATTGTCTATGCAAAAGATATAGGTGCTTTTGACCCTATTAAAGATAAAATTGCAGCGACAATTAACTTTGTAAAGGGTGTAAAAACACCTGAGGTGAAAGAAACTAATAAGGATGCTATATATCTTGCGAATTTTAAAAAACTAATAAAAACATATAATTACGACAAAGAAAAAAATGTTTTATTGTTAGATTATAGTCTTTGTTCTAGTGAATTTTTGAGTTATTTAAAACAAAACAACTTTAAAACAATTGATTTTAGTTCCGATTTTATAAAGAGTAAAGAACCTAAAACTTTAATCTATGATCAGCACTGGAATAATCTAGGAAGAGAAATTATAGCAGACGAAATTGTAAATTACATTAAAAATGAAAATATTGAGTCAGTGAAATAATAGTCATTACTATTTTATTTTTTGCTAACTTTTTGATATTCATTTTCACTTATAATTAGGTAATTGTTCTCTGCTATTAGATATATTTTTATAGTATCTACGTGTTTTGTAGTTGTATAAGCAAAGTCATACATATATTTTTTTAAAAAATTATAGTCCGTAGTATCAATTACAATTTCTTTTGAACTATTTAAATTAAATTGTTCTGTACCTTTGGTTTTTGTTATTGCAGAAACAGTAATGTTTTTATGCGTTTCTTTAAATTGTTTTCCTTTTAGAAATTTGTTTTTAAGTCTAGGGACTATTTCATTTATTTTTTTCGCCTTTAAACTTTCTTTAAGCTTTATTTTAAAGATCTCTGTTTTTCCTTTAACCTTAGACAGGAGACTAGCTTTAGAATAGGTTATATGGTGTTCAAAATTATAAATTGTATCGCTCCATCTTCTTTTGTAATCCATACCGCCAACTCCCATTTCATAAAGTACATAATTATTATTGCAGCACCATTCTACTTGCTTGTATATTTCAACATGGCCTAATCCAAATTTTGAATAGTTAATATCGTATGAAGAAATAGTACTAAATAACATTTTACCAAAATGATAGTTTAATGAAATTTCTATAGGTTTATCTTCATCATAAATAACAAAAAGAGAAGCTTGTTTATTTTTAATTTTCTCGTAAGTTTCATCTAATAAAATATCCCATTTATGCAGTTCTTTGTTTTCTTCATTTCGCTGCTTAAATCTATTTACGATCATTTCTTTTAATGAGTTAAAAATAAACTCGTAATTATCTTTAGAAATATCACCGTAATACAATTTATACTCTACAGAGAAACAGGTTTCTAATCTGTTTACATATCTACGAATTATACTTCTGTATTTAGATTTAAATTGACGTTGTAAATAAGTGTCAATTGTAGAATCTGAATTTAAATGTATAGCATAACCCCAATTGTTCTGGGCTATTATTTTATGCGCTATTGTTGCGTCTTTTATATGTAGTTTAATATAACTTGGGACCAAACTTAAAGATAAGTTCTTAGTGTTTATATCATTGTTAATAGTAGTGTTGTCTACCTGCTCGTTAAAATAGTTAAGAGAAGTAACTACAGAAGGGATAGAATTACCTTTGAATAAGTGTGTGTTAAATATTATTTTATTGGTTGAAGTCATTAGAAACTTATTCTAAATATTTATGATGATTTAATACTTATTTTTTGAGTGTTTTTTTCTCCCTTTATATAATAAATGCTCGCTAATTTAGTGTCTTTGTATACGCTAATGGCTGAGTTTTTTTCAAAATTTTTGTGTAAAAAATCATTTACATAAAACAAGAGATTGCTGTATTCTTTATCTAAATAATTAATCTTTACTATTTTTTTATCTTTTGGTATAACTACGCCATTACTTATGTTGTAGGTAGTATTGTCTTTCTCGTCTTTTTTATTAGATAATCTATATTTAAATTTAATATATTTTCCATAAGCTAAATGAAACTTCATTTTTTTTAAAATTGCGACCATTCTAAAGCGAAATTTGTAAAGTACGATTATTTTTTTTGCTTTTAGTTTAGCGGTAATAGATTTGGAATTATATATAATATGTTCTTGATATAGGTATGTTTTATTTACCCACTGGCGTTTATGAAAAAAATCTCCTCTTCCCATATCAAATAACTTAATATTATTATCAAAGCACCAGCGTATGTGTTTTATGGTGTTTAGATGTCCTAGGTTATACATGCTATAGTCTACATCAAAACAACTATTAAAATGAAGCATCGTTTGTCCGTCTATAAAATTTAGCGTAATATTTATGGGTTTATCTTTGTCATAAATTACATAGATGCTTGCTTTTTTTTCAAAAATCATTTTAAACATTATTTCTTCATAGTAGTTTAAATATGGTAATTCAAAATTATGCTCTTCTTTTTGGGTAAATCGTAAGGCCGTTATTCGTTTTAATTCTTTAAATAACCTTTTATATTCTATTTGTTCAATTGCTCCATAGTACATAGTATATGTTGGCGCAATAGATAAGTCTAGTCTGTTTTGGTGTCTTCTAAGTTTATTTGTTCTAGATTTACCTACTTGGTCATTTAAAAAAGCATCACAGGTACTGTGGTTACCAAAGTAAACAGCATAGCCGTTGTAAAGAGGAAAACTAATTTCTTTTAAGTTTGTCTCTTGTATTGTAGTTTTTATGTCTAAATAATTAGGAATATCATATACAATACACGTTTCTATATTAGATGTTTTATTTGGAGTGTCAGTAGTATTATAAACAACAGTTTTTAGGTAGTTATTTGTTATTTTATTGTAAAACCACGGAAAAGTCTTGTCTTTAAAAAAGAGATCAAGAAAAAAAGAAAATCTAGTGTGTGGCTCCAAATTGTTTAACATAAGTGTTTATTATAACGCGATCTATAATTGTAACGCTTTGTTTAAAATAAGTATTGTAATAGTAGTTGCGTAATAACTCTTTAATCTATAATATTTAAAGACCATTTATTATTTTTAGCTACTACATAAAAATTATTTTTATTATCTAAATTTTTATAAACTTTAATGTCTTTATAGTGTTCTTTAGACGTAAAGAGTAAATTAAAAATAGTTCTTTTTAAATAAGAATAAGCTTCATTCTTTTCAAAATCTAATTGAACGCTGTTCGCAGTTAGCTGGTTATCTTCTATTTTAGTGTGCGTTATTTTTTTTTCCGTGATAGCGTTATGTGTCTGTTTATATAATTTTTGCTTTACTCTTTTATAGTACGTAATAAAATTTATTTTTTTTAGAGTGTAGTACAGTAGATAAGTGCCTTTTGTTTTTGTTTTTTTAGCATAAGCATTAAAACTAGCTTGTATAGAGCTAGGATTGTAAATTATGCAGTTGTAAAAATCAAAAGTAGTGGTTTTCCAATCTTTTTTGTAATAATCATAACCTTTTAGAAGATCATAAGTTGCAATGTTGTTTTCTATACACCATTCTATATTTTTAAGCATGTCTAAGGAACCTAAATGAAATTTAGAGTAATCTATATCATAGCAGCTCATTATGTAGTAGCCAAGTGTTTTCTTAAACATATTAATACGTATACTAATAGGTTTTTGGTCATTATAAATAACAAAAATGCTAGCCTCTTTCTTTAAAATTAAATTGTAGATGGTATCCTGGTATTCATCAAAATGACGCAACTCATAGTTGTTTTCTTTTTTTTCTTCAAACCGTCTAATTAATAAAGCTTTAAGAGCTATAAATAAGCTGTTATATTTTTCTTTTGTAATATCTCCATAATAACAAGTGTAAGTAATGTTAAAACACTTTTCTAGCCTATTTTTATAGCGTCTTAAATTAGACCTACTTTTAGTTCCAAAATTAGCAGTAAGATATTCTTCTACAGTTGTATATTTTTCTGTTTCAACTAAATACCCTTTTAGTGTTTTTAATTGTGTTTTTTTTAATTTTCTAGCCTCGTTAGTTATGTATGTATCTAAGTAACCTGGTACATCAACCACCTCATAAAAAGTGTTTTTGGTGTTTTTTATATTAGTGCTTTTTATAGTGTATAAAGTTTTTGTTTGGTATGTTATTTTTTCAAAAAAGGGTATGGTATTATCATTAAAAAATAAGCCTTTTAAAAATACAGTTTTATTATGTTTAGCCATAGTTAAAATACTTTAGCAACTGTTATTTTATAGCTTTTTTTTATTCCTTTTAAAATGAAAATTTCTTCATTTTCTTTATAAATAGTAATAGAAGTAATGGGTTCTTGCAAAGTATATAGAATATCATAAGCAGGCTTTCTTAAAAAATCATATTCTTCTCTAAATAAGTCAATAACTATATCTAATTTAGAAATATCGTCATCAATATTTAGCGGTATAGTTTTATATTTATAATTGATATTTGTTTGTTTTAATGCCTCTTCTTTTTCTTTATTTTTTTTTGTGATATAGTAGTGATATAGTGTATCTACGTTAAGTTTTTTTAATAACCTTACCATTGTGTAAAAGCTTTTTATTTTCAATGCTTTTGTTAAGGCAATAGAAGTAGATGCTATTGATTTTTTATCATATGCAATATGGCTTTGAAAATAGTAGGTGTTAGTAGTAAATTTAGCTTTGTATGAAAAAAAACCTTTAACTAAATCAAAAACTTTTATATTGTTGTTAAAGCACCATTCTAGTTGATAAATTAAGTCTATAAAACCAATATAAAATTTAGAGTAATCAACATCAAAACCTCTAACAAAGCCATAAAGAATATTACCCATAACTGGGTTTAAAGAGATACTAATTGGCTTGTCATTATCATAAATAACAAATAAACACGCTCTTTTTTGGTTTATTAAATCATAACCGTTTTGCTCATATCTATCCCAGACAGTTAAATCGTAATGGTCTTTACCTAGCAAATCAAAGCGCTTTTTGATCATTTCTGGAAAAAAAACAAATAAACGGTCGTATTCTACTTTATCTATACTTCCAAAATATACCTTGTATGTTATGTTAAAACACTTTTCTAATCTTTTTTTATATGTGTTAAATTTAGATCTTCTGTCAGAGCTAAAATTTGCTTTTAAATACTGATCAACACTTTCATAGTCACTTAAATTAATCATAGAACCTTTGTAGGTATTTAGTTTAATAAGTTTTATGTTGTTATTGGAGCCGATAGACGGTATTATATAATCTGGAACATCATTAAAAAAGTATGTTTTTTTATTAAAATCTAAGACATTAGATTTTTTATTTATATAAATGGTGCTTTTAGTAAGCTTATTTTTAAGCTCAGCGTAAAACAAAGCTAAAGCTTTTGGCTTTAAAAGGATGCGATCTAAAAAGTCTATGTTTATTAACATCTTATTAATTTGCTATAGCGTAAGCTTAGTTATTTAATTTGTATAATAGTCTATCTAGAGAAAAGTACTTTCCTAAAATTTGTTTATCTCTTAAATATTGTAATAATTTAAATTTTAGACTGGTTTTTTTTACCCAAATTATATCTAATACAGCATTTTTATTGTAATAAAGTCTATTGTAAAAGTTATAATGGTGATTACTCCATTTTACTTTGTAATACGTCTCTCCCATAGATAGGTCAAAAATACTAACATTATTATGTATACACCATGTAATATGGTTTACCATACATATGTCTCCTATATTATAAATGGCATAGTCTACATCAAAGGCTTGTATGTGGCTAAAAACAATATCATTAATGTGAAAATTTAATGTAATTCCAATAGGCTTTTCATTGTCGTATAAAACAAATAGTGAGGCTTCTTTTTTTAAAATTTTGTTATAAAAATTGGACTGTAAGTTATCCCAATCTGCAAGGTATCTGTTATGTATTTTTTTTTGATCAAACCTGTTTTTTAATAAACTATAAAATGTTTTAAAAATTAGTACGTAATTTTCTTTTTCAATATTACCAAAAAACACATTGTGTGTAATTTTATAGTTGTTTTCTAGTTTTTTCTGTTTAGAACGTAAATTTTTCTGATTTCTTTTACTTAGTTGTTCTTGTAAAAAATTAGCAGTACTAACCTGGTTTTTTAGGTTAACTAAAAAGCCTTTGTATTGCGGTACATCTATAAATTTTAATTTTTCAATATTTTCTTTATTCTCTGTTATGTGTATGTAGTTAGGTATATTTATAATAAGGTGTCTACTAGATTTATCAAGAATTAAATTTTTGGTAGATGTAATAGGTGTGTTTGTAATCGAATTATATATTATTTCATCAAAAAATGAAGGCTTCCTTCTCTCTATAAATAGACAGAAAACAAAGTTTGTTATTTTTTTTGAGAAATATTTTTCAAGCATACAGTAACTTATTCTTTTAAATTATAAGCCGTAAAAGTATCAGCGTTTTGTAAACCTTTAATATAATAACAATTCTGATGGTTTGTTATTTTATATAGCGTTACGTGATTTAGTTTTTCTGATTTCCTATATAAAAAATCATATACATATTTTAATAGGCTTGTGTTTTTTATGTCAAAAACAGATATTTCTTTTAAGTTTTCTTTTTTAGGAGCTTTAAAGTTTTTTAAGGGAACTTTTTTCTCTATTTTTTTTGTACTGTTTTTCTTAAGCGCAAATGTAAATTGATGAAATTTTTTATGAATGTTCTTATTTCTTAAATAGTTTTTAAAATTGAAAAAAGCCAATGTTATATACATTATAGTTTTAGAAGCGTACGACTTAGAGTTGTAAATAATATGATATTCAAAATTATATTTTGTTGTAGCCCAACGTTCTTTGTACTCATAATAACCTTTAGAAAAATCTAAAAACTTAATACCATTGGTAATGCACCAATCTAATTGTTTAATAATACTAATAGTGCCAAGTCTAAAGGGTGCGTAATCAATATCAAATACTCTAATGGTATCAAAAGCAATAGTATCAGAAAAATACAATAAGGTAATTGCAATTGGTGTTTTCTTGTTATAGGTAACAAACAATGCAGCTTTTTTTTCTAACAGCATAGGGTAAGTTACATCAAAATAAAAGTCCCATTCTTTTGGATTTAAATTATTATTAGTCTCTTGTTTGTCATTAAAACGTTTTATAAGTAATTTTTTAAAAGCATAAAAAAGAAAATTATATTTTTCTTTAGTAATGGCTCCATAATACATTTTATAATTAATTTCAAAAGAGTGCTCTAGCTTTCTTTTGTATAAATTAAATTTGTAATTACTGCTTTTACTAAGCCTTTTTTTCATATACTCATTAACACTTAAAAAATTTTCTAATTCACACAAATATCCAGGATATTGTATTGTTTTTCTAATTTTATATTTATTATCATCCTTTATAGATATTGTGTTAAAATAGGTATGTATATCGTAAATTAGAAATGTTTTGGAATTCTTTTTTTTCTCTTGTTTATTGTTAATAGTATACGTTAGTCCTTTGGTATTTGTTTTAGCAATATTGGTATATAATAAAGGAATAAATGTCTTTATAAAAGTAAAATCAGGTAGTAGGGATGTTGAGTATTCTTTTTTCTTAGAAGAAAAATGAATCATCCACTTTTTTAAGAAGTTAAAACAAAGAAAAGGATTGTTCTGTATCATTTTAAAATTTAAAAAAAATAGCTTAGTTAATATTTAAGTAAGCTTTTATGTCATTACTTAAAATATTTGAAAAGTCTTTTGCACTTTTAGAAAACAAATGAGATCCATCATATGTTTTTAAATTAGCATTGTTTGCTGAATAGTTAAAATAAGGGATATTATTTGCTTTAGCAATACTATCAAATTCAAAATCAAAATCTTTCCAATTGTTATTTTCTAATCTTAAGACTTCTTTATCTATTGGCATTCTAACTAAAAAAACTTTTCCTTTTCCTTTTAAATATGCAATCGTTTTAATTAAATAATTAAACCTAGTTTTATTAAAAGATTTAGTATTTGCTAATTCAGAATATTTTTTTAATGTTTCATTCTTCCATTGTGCAACCTCAGTAGAGCTTATGGTATACTCTTTAGTTTGTTGTTTAATCTCTTTCCAACCGTTGCTGTGAGCAATTAGGTTACTAAATTTATTGTCGTTTAAAAAACAGTTGTATAGTGAGTTAGAATAGCAATTAATTATATAATTGTAATTAGGATTGTCATTAAATCTAGATATTTTTCCTAGAATAAGGTTTTCATCCATTTGTAATATCGTATCATTTTCCATATTTTTTTGAACAGAAAAACTTCCAGGATTTACAGATAAAATAAAAATTCCGTTAGTACTATTATCTTTAAGTTTTTTTTTGATGGCATTTAAATAAACTTTACCATAGAATGATTGGTAACCATCAAAAGCAAAATTTACTATAGAGTAGCTACTATTCTCACCTTTTAATGTGTGTGTTAATATTTCTGGACTAATACCTTGGTTTGCGCGTGATAACCCCATAACTAAACCTTCTGCTTTATAAGTGAATTTGGCATAATTTTCATCTACAAAATTCTTAGATAATTTATCTATAAAGAAAAAATAAGTGCCTATAAACACGGTACAAAATAGAATTATTTTTAATAAGAAATGTTTCATAAGACTAAAATTGAAAGTAGATAAAAGAGTTTTGTCTGTTAATACCAAACAATACAATAACTAAAATATATACAAAACTAATAAGCCATTTTAAATAATTTGGTTTGTTTAAAACTAGCTCGTAAACTTTATTATTTCCTTTGTAATAATGAATTATTTGTACAATGATTACAAAAAGTGCGCACAAAAATAACTCTAGGTAATTGTTAAGCAGATTAATATGTAAACTTCTTAAATTAAACATACTTTTTATATAAAGTATGGCACTAGATATAGATGAAGATCTAAAAAATACTAGAGATATTAAAAAGTAACCAAAACCAAAAAACCAATGAATTTTATTTAAGAAAAATTCTAGAAAGTTAAATTTTGTAATTAGTGCTTTTTTAGATGGTTTAATAATAAGTACTTCTAGTATAATTAACAAGGCATTTAGCATACTCCAAACAACAAAAGTCCAGTTGGCTCCGTGCCATAAACCAACAGTAAAAAATACAATTAATGTAGCTGTTAATTTGTTAAGTTTTACCTTATTTATTAGAGGCAAGTATATATAATCTTTAAGCCATAACATTAGAGATATATGCCATCGTTGCCAAAAATCAGAACTGTTTTTAGCATAAATTGGTCTATCAAAATTCTGCATTAAATCTACGCCTAATATTTTAGCAGTACCTATGGCAATAGTTGTATAAGCAGAAAAATCATAATAGATTTGAAACATAAAAAAAAGAGCACCTAAGGTTAAAGCAAAACCGTGTGGACTTTCTGGCGTAGCATAAGCTTCATCTACATATATACCTAACCTATCTGCAACTACAATTTTTAAAAAAAATCCCCAGGCCACCATAATTAGACCTTGTTCTATATTTTTAATGTTAATATTTATTTTCTTTTTTAATTGCGGTAATAATGTAGATGCACGTTCTATAGGGCCAGCAACTAATTGAGGAAAATAACCAACATATAGCGCAAAAATACCCAAATGTTTCTCAGGTTTTATACTTCCTCTATACACATCAATAGTATAACTCATTGTCTGGAAAGTATAAAAGGAAATACCTACTGGTAATAAAATTTGACTAATATGGTAACTTTGCTCAGCTTCATCAATTGGGATTGATATTCCAAAAAATTCTAGTAAGCTAGCCAATGATGATGAAAAAAAGAATAAATACTTAAAGGCTATTAATATACCTACATTTATACAAATACTAGTTGCAGCATATATTTTTTTGATTTTTTGACTTTTGGCAGCATAAATTCGTAGAGCGCAAAAATAATCTACAAGGGTAGAGGTAATTAGTAGTAAAACTAGACTAGGCTCAGACTTCATGTAAAAATAGTAGCTAGCTAATAACAGCCATATCCATCTAAATTTATGGGGTAAAACATAAAAACCCACAACTATGAGCGGTAAAAAATATAAGAACTCAAAAGAATTAAATAACATGTGGTTGTATTACTTATTTAAGGTGTTGGTATAGTGTACTAAATTAGCTATTTAGCAATAAGATTACCTTTAAAAATGATTAAATGTAAAAATATAAGATAAGTTACATGTGCTTTGCTGTGTAACCTATTTAGTTCAGTTTTACTTTTTGTGTTTTTTTAGATCCCACTATTAAATATTCTTTGGAATATTCTATTTCATATACTCTAATACAATCTAAATGTATAGAGTTTAAAAAAAGATAATCATATAATGGTTTTGCTATTAAATTAAAGTTCCTGTCACCAAAATGTACTTCACTTAAATTAGCAGTTATAGGGTTTAAAACATCTATTGTTTTGTAATTAATAGAATGGTTTAATGAGCTCTTATTTTTTCTAAAAAGTGTTTTAAATTTAGCGACCTTTTTAGCTATGGGGTATTTTTTTAACGTATTTTTTATTTTAATTTTTGATGCTTCAATACTTGCTATAGCATTAGTAATATGTGTTTTTTTGTAAACAATATGGTTTTCATACTCATACATATAATTACTCCAAAATCTTTTGTATTCTAGGTCTCCATATCCCATATCTAATAAATTATAATTATTGCTAAGGGCCCATTCTATAGTTTTGTATATTGAAATATTTCCCAATGAAAATTTAGAAAAATTATGATTAAATGAAGAGATTGAAATAAATAGAATATTTTTGAAATGATAATTTATAGAAATGTTTATAGGCTCGTCATTACTATAAATAACAAGTATTGAAGCCTTATTAGTGTTTACTAAATTAAAAACTAAATTGTAGTAATAATCCCAGTTATCAAGTACATCGTTAGGTTCATTTCTTTGGTTAAAACGATACACTAGCATTTTGTGTAATGCACCCATTAAAAATTTATATTGCTTTGCAGTAATGCTTTCAGTTATCATTTTATAGCTGTAATTAAAACAAAGCTCAAACCTATTTACAGATCTATTAATACTAGTTCTAAATTTTTTAGAATATTCATTTCTTAAAAATAATGCTATAGTTACTTTTTCTTTAATCAGTATAGCACAACCATTTACATCCTTTTGGAATATCTTTTTTACCCCTATGTTAGTGTCTGTATAAAAATAGGGGGTTAAATACTTAGGAAATAGCTTAATAGATATACATTTAAGATTATAAATGGTGGAGGTATCCCTTTTTGCACTATAAAATATTTTTTTATTGTAGTTGCTCTCTAATTTAGTGTAGTAGGGGAGTATATGTCTATTTTCGGTAAACTCTGTATAAAAATCTTTAGTAGTAAGTAACATAACTTTTATAATAAAATAGAGAATAGGAGAATTATTTTTTTAAGCAGTAAGGTGTCTTTATTTAGAGCAACAGTAACAATTATTTGTTTTGTAATACCCTCTTCTATGTAAAAAATTAAGGGTTCTCATTTTTAATATTTCTAATTTTGTATAACCAAAGTTGCTAATACTAATAGAGCTATCCAAAGCCTGTACATAATGCCACCATTTTTTTGGTAAAAATAAAACATCTCCTGGTTGTAGCACTACTTTGTAAAAGGGTATACTTTTAAAGTTTGTGTATTTTGTAGCATTAAAGTTAGTAATATTTACCTTACTAGCTATAGCACCATTAATATACTTGGTACTGGGATACATTTGTGCAGAATATTTAGGAGGTACAATTATAAATAATTTTTCTCCCTTTACTTGTGCATACATATTATCTCCAGAATCGTTATGAAACCCCGTTATTGTACCTTTGGGGCCAATCCAAGCTGCAACATCATTAACGGCAGTATGTTGTTCAAAAATTGAAAAATCTGTGTCTCCGTTTAAATTTGGTAAGTATTTAAAAATATCTAATGTGGTTAAGTAGTCTGTAAAATTAGAGTTAGTGTTTATATTTTTTAATTTTTGTAAATATTCTTTTAATGTAGATTTTTGATATTTACTATCTCCTTGAATATAATTTCCAGAGAGTAGACTTACTTCTTCATTTGTAGCTAAATGTATTAAATATTCTAAATCCCATTTTTTAGTAGCACCCCAGTCTTTTGCGTATCCTTTTATAACTACAGGCTTTTTTTTGTTAAAAAGAATGTTTTTAAATGAGTTAGCGTCAACCGTAGCTAGTTCTTCTACAGGCTTACTTAACTCCAAAATTTCATCTAAAATATCCATAAGAGTCCTGTTTATTAATTAAATATAATAAGATTTATACAAAGCACTATTTATTGTACCTATATAACGGAAAAAAAGAAGTTTTAGCTAAAGGAGTTAAATTCTTATTTTTACCAGATAAGTTGTTATACTCCTTGTTATTTAATACGTATTTCCAAACCTTAAATTTTTTATAATCATTAGAAAACGAAGCTTTAAAGTCGAATAAAGAATCGTGATTTCCGCCAAAACCACCACCTAGGTTAAAATAAGAATAGCCTTCTAGTGTACCTTGTACACGTACTTCATTTAAAATATATCTTATAGGCGATAAGTGTTTGTATTCTTCTAGAGTGCCAGATAAATGGTATTGTATAATGGTATTATTTGTTTTTATAATTAGAGCAGCAGAAGCATTAATGTTTGTGTCTTTAGTAACCGCAAAAATAATCTCTGCATTATATTGCTTACTTTTTAAAATATTATAGAAGTATTCTTCTTTAAAAAAATAGTTTTTGCTAGCGTTTAATCTAGACATCGTTTTATAGTACAAATCAATAAAAATGGCTACATCTTCTTTTGTTTTACCAATCCTGGAATAGAATAATTTTTTATTTCTTTTAATATATCGTTTTGTTGTTTTAGAAAAATTAGACTCTTGCTCTTCTAAAGTTTGCTTAAGATTAATATTTACAACTTTGCTTACATTTTCAATTTTTCCAAGACCAGACAAAATTCTTTTTTGATTGTCTATATACGGATTTAAACTACTGTAGGCGCAAATGATATTCTTTTGCTGAAAATAAATACGTAGCTTGTTGTAAAACGGAGTAAGATTGGTGTTGGCTGTAATGTTTTTACTTAAGGGGCCTCCATACCCATACACAGAAGTAACATCAAAAAAAGAACTGTTTTTAATTGGTCTTATGAGTATAGGAAATGCAATAATAATGTCTTTTGTTGTATAGGAAATAAGTGCTATATCTTCATTATCATTAGCACAATTAATGTGATAGTCATGGGTATGGTAAAAATCATACCCTGCTACAGTCTCTAATAATGTATCCCACTCTTTTTTGTTTCCTATAATTTTTAGCATAATTGTTATGGTCTTCTATATGCTGGAAAATAATTACATTCTTCATTACAGTCCTTAGAAGAACTATAGGTTTTATTAGATAATAAATTATATACTTCTTTATTTATAATTTTTCTACCTGTGTAAAATACAGCATCTTCATCTTTAGGGAAAAATACTTTTTTACTTTTATAGAGCCCATCACCATTGGTAAGTCCGCCACCTAAAACATAATATTTTTTACTATTTTTTGTGGCCCATTTTAAAATTTCTACTCTTAAATAGTCATTAGGCCTGCACTCAAAATATTTAGCTCTAGTACCACCTAAAAATGCGTATAATGTAGCTTTATTTATAATAATAAGTTCTACAGATGCAACTACATTGTCTTTATATGATTTGGCTATGGCAAAACTATTTGGATTTGCGTGTATTAAATTTTCAAAATATTGCTTTGGAAAATAGTAGATTTCTTTAGCATTATTACGATCCATAGTTTCAATATATACTTTATGAAAATTTTCTATTACACTATCTGTAATTTCATTTCCTTCGTATAATTTAAACGTTAAGTTATGTTGTTTTGCTTTTCTGTAATTATTTCTAACTTTTGTAGAGAAGGCAGTCCATTGGTCGTCTTCAGTTTCTTTTATTTCACCTTTAACATTCAATAGTGTTTCGGTTAATTCACCACTATAATTATTGTGATTTCCATTTAGGTTAAAGCGTACAAACTCTGATACTATATTGTTTTTACAATACCATTTATCTACTAATTCCCAAAATTTAGTTAGTACTTTAGTGTCATCACAGTTTTTGCATAATGGTCCTCCATAACCGTAAGGAGTAATTACATCTTTATAGGTTTTATCTTTTATATCTCTTAAATAAAATGGCATAATAGTATTAGGAATACCGTCTATATTTAATAAAAAATAACGCAATTGGTCATGTTCATTTTCGTAATATTTTAAATATTCATAGGTGTAATAAACATTATTGTCCCAGTAATTGTTTAGTAGTTCTTTGTATGTTTCAATTTCTTCTAACGTGTTTATTTTTTTTACATATAAATCGTACTTTTTACCATTTTTTTTCCTCTTAATAATTTTACCAGGGTTACCAACAACAGTAGCATAGTCTGGTACATTTTCTAATACCACAGATCCAGCACCAACAGTTGCCCATTTACCAATAGTTATTTTAGGTATAATAACAGAGTTGGCTCCAATAAAAGCTCCTTCTTTTATGTATACATCACCACATAAAGTTACTTGCGGTGCTATATGTACATAGTCTTCAATTTTTGCATCATGATCTACGCTAGCGCCACTATTAATAATAACATGTTCACCAATAGCGCTATTTGCTTGTACTATAGCTCCTGCAAATATTACCGTACCTTTACCAATTTTAGCACTAGTAGATACTATAGCCGAGTTGTGTTTTATTGAAATATAATCTACATCTAATAACGCAGCAATTTTTTTTCGTATTTTATTATTTCCTATTGCAATAATTAATGGATTACCAGTATTTGGAAAATTTTTAAAGTTAGAATCAATTTTTTCTACTTTTAAAGAAGCAAATAGGCTATTTTTTGGTGCATTGTCAAAAACATCTGTAATTTCATAACCATTAGATTTTAAGGTGTCAATAATTACGTGTGCATGACCACCAGCACCGTATAAACGAACTTTTATTTTGTTAGATTCATCCATTTTGCAAAAAATAAGATTAAGTATGCTATTTAGTTACTAATAACTTTTATACAGCTAATTATAAAAATTATTAAAATTTAAACGGGGGAAGCTTTTAATTAAGTATTAATTAGTAGTTGGTGTACCAGTAAATGTAGACATATTTAAGTTGTCACTACTATTTACACCCTCTTTTACAAATACTTTTTTTACTGTTAGTAGTAAAATTTTAACATCTGTTTTAAAAGATCTGTTTTTTACATACCATACATCTAGTTCAAATTTTTGTTCCCATGAAATGGCATTTCTACCGTTAACTTGAGCCCATCCTGTAATTCCTGGCTTTGCTAAATGTCTTTGTTTTTGAAAATCGTTATAGAGAGGTAAGTACTCTACAAGTAATGGTCTAGGACCAACAAGGCTCATATCGTTTTTTAAAACATTAAGCAGTTGTGGTATTTCATCTAAAGAATATTTGCGAATAAAATTACCAAATTTGGTTACGCGTAAATGAAAAGGTAGCAGTTCTCCGTTTTCATCTTTTTTATCATTCATAGATTTAAACTTTATCACTTTAAAAATTTTCTCATTTTTACCAGGTCTAGGCTGAAAAAAGAAAATTTTACCATTGTTAGAGAAAAATAAAACAATAGCAACAGTAAAGAAAAAAGGGGATAAAAATACAAAGCCTATAAATGCTAGTATAAAATCTAGAATTCTTTTAAAAAAATTAATGTACATACTTTTGGTTGTTTTTGGTTCTTGTGTTTAGCTTGTGTATTAATAGTTTCCCCATTGGTTAAGTGAGGCGGCTATATAAGCCATATCTTTAATTGTATATCTAAAATCTATATGTATATTTAATAAAAAAGACCAACTATTGGTTTGTTCATTACCGGGCCACAATTCAGACGGATAAATCCCTTTTTGTATTAAATGCTTTTTTACACTTTGTAATGTATCTAAATCTTTAAAAACTAAATGCAATCCAAACGTTGTGTTTTTATTATTTTTTAAGATAAGATAATTATCATTTTTATTAAGGTTTTGTATTAAATATTCTAAATTATGTTTTTTATAATACGTATAATTCTTATTTAAATATAAACCAATTAATTTACGGTGTTCTTCCTTAACAGAAATTACCTGGTATTGGTGTTGTAAATAATTTTCAGAATCAGAAATTAGATTTAAATATTTTTGTTTTAAAGTGTCATCATTAACGCTATTGTTGTAAATATAATTTTGCTTTAGTTGCATGGCTTTATTTACCAAATCCCAATTATCATAAAATACAGGATCTACATTACCAATACTTGTGTTATTATTTTGTGTTTTTCCGTTTGGTTGCCATAAAATTCCTCCTAATGGTATAGGCAATGTTTTACGCAATGATGCTACACAGTAATCTGCTTTACTTGTTAAACATCCAGAACTAAGCCAGCCATGAGAATGATCTTCTATGCAAAATGGTTTGTTGGCCGTTGTAGGAATGTTATAATGGAACAATCCCCAAAAATTATTTAGTAATACTATATCTTTATCCGTTGCAAAATCTAACACATTTAATTGGTGTTCAGGATTAAAAGGATCTAATGTATAAAAATGAATAGTAGAATAACATTTTTGTAACCAACTTGTTACGTGCTGGCAGTAATACTTTGGAAGCCAAATTTTTGCTATATTTTCTTCTGCAATAAGTTTGTCAAAAATATATTTTATTGCGTGTCTTCCTGTATAAAATAAGCTGTAATTAGTAATATAGTCTTGCGTATTAAAATTAGTTATAGCATCAGCATCTGTACTGTGAAAAAAAGAACCTATACCTGCTTTGTTTTCCATTAATTTTCCTACTTAATAATTACAGTTCAAAAATAATTAAAAAAGTGCGCTTAAATTAATATATGCAGATATATGGATGTAGTGTAGTAAATACTAGACAAACGTAACTTTTACGTCCTATTCTTATTTATTTAAAGAGAACAATTTGTTGTTAACGTTAATAAAAACAGGAACTTTTGTGTAGTTAACTATTACTGTTTATTTTTAATAATCTATCGCATTTAGCAAAGGTGATGTTGCTTTTGTAATTATTAAACGACGCTTTAATTTTTTCATTTTTAAGCCATGCTATATAAATTGCAGCAGTATTAATACCTGCTTCGTGTGAGAACGGATATCCACCACCAAATCTGGGGTTAAATTCTAAAATGTATATTTTATTTTCAGCAATAAAAATGTCACAATCTAAATTTCCAGAATGTCTTAATAACAAGGATATTTTTTCTCCAATAGCTAATATTTCAGGGGTAATTACAGAAATAGCTTTGTCTGTCTCTCCAGACCTCATAGCAAGTTTTTCTCGGGCAAATGTTCCGTAATAATTACCATTAAAATCATTTAATATGTCTAACCCGTACTCAGAACCTTTAATTTTTTCTTGAATTAAAATAGCAGTGTTAATTTCTTTTTCACTGGCCTTGTATAATATTGTTTTTTTTAATTTAATCAATAACAATTTATGAACAAGTATTAATTCTTCTTTAGTATCTACTGTCTCTATACCAATAGAAGAACTTCCCCATCTTGGTTTAAGTATTAAAGGGTAACTCAGGGTATTATTTTCTGTTTCAGCTATAGCTTCATTTATATGTATAAAAGTCTTTGGAGTAGTTAATTTTTCTTTCATTAAAAACTGATAAAACTTCCATTTATCAAAAGCAATATCAATAACATCTTCATTAGAAATTAAAACTTTTACACCAATGTTATTAAAATTACTTTTGTGTTTGGCTAGCAAAGGCAACTCTAAATCGTTTAATGAAATTACAGCTGTTACTTTATGTTGTAGGCATATGTCTTTTATGGTACTAATGTAGTTTTCATCATAAATACTAGGTACAGTAATAGCAATATCAGCATCCGCTAAGGCAGGAGCATTAGCGCTCATATCTGTTGCAATTATTAGACCTTCATTATTTAAAGCTTCTTTAAAGTAGTTAATTAGGTAGTTTCTTCTGCCTGAGCAAGTAAAAAGAATATTGGTTGGTTTCATGTTTTAATGTTTTGAGCAGATTACTGCAAGGTTTTTTTGTAAAGATTTACAGATATTTTTCTTTTACCAGATTTTAGGGCTCTAATTTCATTTACATATTCCACAACTACTTCTGCATCTTCACCAATATCACTTTTAAATAATGAAACAAGTTCTTGTTCTCTTATAAATGTAGACTTGCAATTTATTTTTATTATATATTTTTTTTCATCAGTTTGTATAAACTGCAGTTGCTCTAGTTCATGAAAATCATAAACATAAGCGTGCATTGTAAAAGAGTTTAGTGTGTCTCCATTGGTTTTATACAAAACATCCATTTTTCTGCCTTCTATGTTTTTTAATTTTGGCAAAGTATTTTCATTGTCTGTTTGTAAGCAGCCAACATCACCAGTGTCGTAACGTATCATTGGTGTAGCAGTATTGTACAAGTCTGTAATAACTATACGGCCTATTTCTCCATCTTTAGCAGGCACATCCCTTTCTAAATCTAAAATTTCTACAATATAACTGGCCCAGTTAATAGTAAAACTAGTCTCATTAGGTAATTGTTGTGCTATAATACCATTTTCTACATTAGAGTATCTAGAGACTGTAGGGTTTTTAAAATAATACTCCATTTTTGATTTAACCTTTGGGCTCAAACCTTCTGCAATACCAATTATAGATTTCATATTACAGTCTAACGGTGCTGCTTTTACTTTATCTAAATATTTACATATGGTTTCAAAACCAGAAGGATAACCTATTAACCCTTTTTCAGAGGAATCATTTTGTAGTCTACTCAGTAGATCTTTAATATACTTGTCAGTTAGTTGGGTAACATCTAACTGTTCTGTATTTTGTAAAAAGGCAATTAGCTTGGGTTTTTTAAAATAGGCAGCCCAAAACCTAAGATATAATAGTTTTTGGCCAATAGTATAACCGGCAAGTTTTGCAAAATAAATAGTGTCTGCAGTATTTCTGGTTTTTTTTCTGCTAGATTGGTATATTTTAAAAGGAGTACCCGTAGATCCGCTAGTACTAACTAAAGTAAATTTATCTTTGTTTTGATTAGCGCTTGTAATAGCATCAAAATTAGTTTTAATACTATTTTTATCTATTACCGGAAAATCTTGAAGCGTACTAAAATTAGCATACCGTTGGTAATATTTAGTATTATTAACTGCAAAGTTTAGTAAAAAATCTAATGCCTGTGTTTGCTGTTGTAGTTGTATTTCTTTGGTGGCTTTATTAAAGTTCCTAATAGCATTTACATCTTTTTTTATTTTGCCTCCCTTTAACATATCTAAAGTCCAGAAAGCAAAATTTCTACAGTCAGAAGCTAATCCCATACGTTATTAATGTATTAATTTTTAATAGGTTATAAATGTAGGGGAACATTTTTTCTTATAAAAGTCGCTGTTTAGTTAAAAAACTTTCGTTAATATTTATAAAAATTATTTTTCTTTTTCTAAAGACTCATACTCTTTACGTAATTGTTCCCAAATATAAGATCGTTCGTAATTATTAATCATAACTTCTCTACAGGTATTTGGGTTATAAAGTTTGTCTTTGTGGTTGTAAAATTCAAGCATTTTTGTAAACAATGCATCTGCATCTTTTACAGGTATAATTGTGCCATTAACACCTTCTTTTATAATTTCATTACACCCGTTAATATCTGTAACAATACTATATAGTTTCATAGCGCCAGCTTGCATCACTACGTTAGGGAAGCCTTCTCTGTAACTAGGAAATGTTAATGCATCAGATATTGCAAAATAAGGGCGTACATCTTCTTTCCAACCAATGCCCATAACCGTTTTATTATTGTAAATGTAGTCTAAAGACGCTTTGTTAAGTGGGTCTAACTCTGTTTCAAAAGTACCAACTAGTAGTAATTTTACATTCTTTTTTATAGCTGCTAATTTTTTAAAAGCACCTATTAACTCATTAATACCTTTGTCTGCCACCAATCTGCCAACAAACGTAAACACAATATCTTCTGGCGCAAAACCTAATTCTGTTCTTAATTTTAAATTGTCTGCTGCAGTATACAAGTCAGGATTAAAATGGTTGGTGTCTATACCGTTAGAACTACCCTTACCAATTACTTTTAGCTTGTTTTTACGTGTAAACTTTTCTTTTATAATAATGTCTTGTAACCCAAAAGAGTTAGGATAAATTTTAGTAGCACAAGCATAAGTTATTTTTTCTACAAGATTTAAAATGGTTCTTTTTGTACCAGTAGCTTCTAATAATGGCAAACCAGCAATAGTATGTAACCTGTGTGGTACACCAGCTAATTTAGCAGCTAACATAGCAGCAGTACCAGCTTTTGGCGTGTGACTATGTACTATAAAAGGTTTTTCTTTTTTAAATATTTTGTACAGCCCGTATACAGATTTTAAATCTTTAATAGGTGTTATTTTACGGGTTAGTTCTACCGCAATAACAGGCACACCTTCTTGTATGTGCACATTTGTAAGAGCATCTCCTCCGCTAGACACACCAATTACGTCATAATACTTACTCATATAACGTAGTTGCCCAGTAAGTAGTTTACCTAGTGAATTGGGAATTGTTGTAACACGTATTATTTTCTTTTTCATAATAATGGAAATCTCCTGTAGAATACTTTATAGGTATTATTCTTATTTTTTATAAGACACTTATCTGTGCCTATTTTAAGTTAAAAACCTAGCAAATCTACTTATAAAAGCACTTTGTTCTTGCAATTAATCTATTAAAAGGTAAATTTTAACGGTAACGGTTATACTAAAAAGGGCATAAAATGAGTTTAATTTAAAGTATATGCTTTGTTAATGTAAAGTAGAATACTACAAAAATAATATTTTATACGTTTTTTTGTTAAAAATGAGCGTGTTAACGTCCAAAACTGAATTTGTTTCGTATTTGAATAAGTTAGTTGTCGATTTTTATTAACATTTAATCGATTATTACATTAAAATAGTATCTTTAAACCCCATTAAAAAAGTAATATGCACAAGCAACCATTAACCCTAGTTAAAGTTCTAGTTTTTAGCTTATTTATAGCTACAACACTAGTCTCATGTTCTCAAGAAGATTTGTTAGCAAATGTAATAGCAGAAAACGCAGCTGAAGAAGAGCCAGATACAGAACCAGATGTACAACCTATAGGTGATTTAGATATTAATACTACACCTTGTGACTATACTTTAGACGGTATTGCAGCAGGTACTACTTTGGCTATAGAATGCCAATTAGACTTAGATGGTAAAACAGTAAGTTTACCAACAGGTGTAACTTTAGAATATAAAGGAGGAGAAATTATTAATGGTACTTTAAACTTTACCGCAGGTGGTAAAATAGATGGCAATTTATTAAACCAAAATTTAACTGTAGAAGGTAATGTTAGCCTTATAAGCGAAACCTTTGAATTTCACCCAAGCCGTTGGGATATAGTACAAGGAGATATAGTACAAAGTGTAGCATATAGCAATCATGTTAATATGCAAAATGCTATAACTAGTTCTAAAAACTTAGGAGCTATTGTTTTTAGTATTGGTAAATTTGATGCTTATTTTGATTCAGAGAAAAAAAATACACCAGTAATAGAGTTACCATCTGATTTTCACTTTGCTATGTCAGCAGACACCCATTTAAGAATTTTTCCTGTGAATAGAGAATTTTCTTCATGGATGATACGGATTAGAAACCAGAATAATATAAAAATAACAGGTGGTTCTATTCATGGAGATAGAAAGGAACATGGGTCAACCCCTGTATATTCAGGTGTACTTGTTTGGATAATGAGTGGAATAGATATTCTTGTTGAGAATGTAAATATTATTAATAGCGCACATACAGGATTAACTATTAACAGTTATAGATTTCATGATCATGCAGAATACAATCCTAGTAGAAATGTAAAAGTTACAAATTGTTATTTTGATGCAAATGCAGCAAACAATGTTTCAATAACAGATGGTAAAGATATTATAATAGAAAATTGTGAATTGTATAGGGCGGGTATAAATTTACCAAACTCCTTAGGAATTGCACCACGAATTGGAATAGTTATAGAACCAGTTACCGGTCAAAAGGTGGATGGTGTTATAATTAGAAACAATATTATTAAGGAAACGGGAGGGAAAAGCTCAATATTAGCGGCTTTAGGAAATAATATAATTATTGAAGGCAATGATGCAGAAAAACAAGTAGGTTGGACATCAGCTTCTAATGTAAAAGTGATAAATAACCCGGCCTTAAGAGGAGGTGTTATCGCTGGTTTCACAAGTAATTATGCTTTAAGTAAAAGTATAAATAATGTAATATCAGGAAATACAATGATAAATTGTAAAACCGGCATTTATGCAACAAATGATGATATAAAAATATTCAATAACAAATTTATCAATTGTACAGTTGCAATGTTATTGCGTGAGTTACAAGACACAGAAATATATGATAATGAAATTGAAAGCAATGTTATTGGTAGTTTTGGTATTAATGCACAAATATCATTGAACAATGTAACTATCCGAAATAACAATATTAACCTAACAAATGGACGGGCATTTTCAATGAGTAGTATAAATTCAGATTCGAATGAAATAGATAATAAATTTATAATTAAAGATAATACTATCGACAGTGGTAAAGAGGCTACATTTACGAACTCAAATGGTATTGATATTTTAAATAATATTTTTAAAACAACAGGAGTTACGTTAACAAATTCCAAAAATATTTTGTTTCAAAATAATAATATTGTTAGTAATTCAGGTTCTTCATTATATATTGGTAAAACAACATCTACAAGTTCTATTCAGATACTAGATAACTTTTTAGAAAACACTAATTCAGATAAATTTGGAGGGTATGGGTTAAGAATAGCATCATCTGGTAGTGCAACTATAACTGAGAATGTAGGTATCAATGTGGAACAAAATACTATTAAGGTGAAATCTTCTAATTATGGAATCTATGTTAAAGACGTTGATGGCTTAACTATTAATAGTAACAAAGGTACGACAGGTAATTATGGGTTTATTTATTTTAGAGGAGATAATTCCGAAATCATAAATAATGAAATTAGTTCAGGAACAAAAGGCTATGATATTGTTGGAGTAAATAATGTAATTTATGGAAATAATTAAAGATTTACCAATAACATCAACTGCAGGTAAATACATTGAATAATTGAACAAGTATCATAAATATTTCTAATTTATTATTGGAAGCATCTTTTATCAGTGTTTTTTTAAGAAAGGAGGATTAAACGAATTATTTTTTAATATTATTTTTAACCAAACGAAATTTTCCACTTTTTTCTACGGGAATTTCGCTAACATAATTTAGCTTTATTTCCATAGTATCGCCAACTCTATCTTTAAGATTTGTAATAAATATTACTTCATCTTTTTTGGTGTATATTTCAGTGTCTTTTACAACAAATACTTGTATTTTTTCTGGAGTATGTTGCTGAATTTGAAACTGAACAATACCTTTTACTCCTTTTAAACAATTAGAAATGTTTCCTAAATTTATTTTTCCTGTTTCAGAGGAGTAAATGTAATCTGTTGAACGGCCAAGTATTTGTTTAACTGTTGGGTTGTTGTTGCCGCAAGTACAACTGTTGTTACTTAATTCTATTTCGTCCCCAATATCATAACGTATTAATGGTGTACCGTGTGTATGAAATGCAGTTACTATTAGTCTTCCTTTTTGTGTTGGTTGGTCATTAGCATCCAAAACTTCAAAAACACCACTTTGCAATTCTAAGTGCAATTTTTTATTCTTACATTCTATAATAAAGGGAGCCCCTTCTGAGGAGGCATACTGGTTGTATACATTAGTTTTAAAAAAGGATTCTAAAACAGTACGTATTTCAGTTGTAATTGTTTCTGCTGTGGGGAAAATAGCTTTAATGGTATTGCTCGGGAAATCAATTTTTTGAGCTAAACCGTACTTCGCTAATTCATACATAGTTGAAGGAAAACCAACTAAGTATTCTGGGCTATATGTGATTAAGTTATCTAAATAATAAGATAAATATTTTTGATGTATATGAAACGTAGAGTAATAACGTACATTGTAATAATAATCTGTTTTCCAAAACCTATTTCTTTTTACGTCAGAAGTACTTAATAAACTTTTTCCGCTAAACCAAGCTGTCTTTTTTCCTAGTTTATAACCAAATTGGTTTCTGAAATTATCTAGTATTGCAAAGCGTTCTTCTATATCTTCCTTTAAAAATAGTACTTCTAAAGATTTCCCTGTTGTACCACCCGTTTTAGAGATAGAACCTTCGTTTTTAGGTATTGTGTATATGTCATTAGTATTGTTACGCAACACTTCTTTATTTACGATAGGTAATTTGCGTATGTTTTCTAATAATGTAGGGTCTTCTATATTTTTATATAGGTTTTTGTAAAAAGGAGATTTAGATATAGTATATTCTAAAAATTTCTGGTATTTTTCTTTTTGTAAGTGCTGTAACTCTACTGAAGACAACGTATTATTATCCTTATAAATTTTTAAATATTCTTTGTAATTACTGTTATATCTTTTTTTATATGATTTAATGTTAAAAACAGAAATAATACAGTTTTGTATAAAATGAGGTGATTTACTATATATTTTTTCCTTTAATCCAGACATTTTTACAGCTTGTTTTGAGTTAAATAAAAATCTTGAATCTCATTAGAGTTATTTATAATGTCGTAATTACCAGCTACAATTTTATCAAAATTCTTGTTTTTTGTAATCTTGCCTAATTTTAATAATGCATTTACCCATGGGGTTGTGCCTTCTGTAATAGGTAAAAATTGAATATCCTTAGTTAGTTTTACTTCTTCTGTGATATTGTTTGATGCTAATATTTTTAAACCAGCAGCCTGTGCTTCTACTAGAGTAACAGGGAGGCCTTCGTATAACGAAGGAAAAACAAAAACATCTATCATTTGTATTAATTCAGATATATTAGTTTTTAGACCTAAAAATAATATTTGGTCAAAAATATGTAGTTTTTTAGCTTTTTCTATGATGTTTTGCATCAATGGTCCATCACCAATTAATACCAAGACATAATTTTTATTACTTACTAATACATCTGCTAATATATCTATTAAAAATGTATGATTTTTTTGATGAGTAAACCTACCAATATGGCCTAAAACAATTTTATCTTGAATATTAAAATTTTTCTTGAACTCTGATTCTTTATCAATATCATAAGCGAAATTACCGGCACTTATGGCATTGTTCATAATATGAAATTGAGCATTTTTTCCATATAACCAAGTACCAGCTTTTTTGCCACAGGCAAAAGAGTGGGTTGTATGTTTATGTATTGTTCTTTTTACATATAGTTTTACCACTTTTTTTAAAGCCTCTATAGTGTTAGGAATACTTTTTAATGTATGCTTTAAAGTAATAGGATCCATTGCTATATGTGCATGCGCAATTCTAGTAGGAATTTTATACTCTTCTGCTATTTTTAAAGGAAAAGTGCTAAACGTATTTAAATGTGAGTGTACAATTTTATAAGTATTATGAGTGTTAAAAAAAGCTCTTAACGCCTTGTAATACTTTTTTGGATTTATGGGGTTAATGGCAGGCATACGATAAATTACACCTCCCATCTGCTCTATTTCATCATCAAAAGCAGCACGTTCTTGTCTATGCACCAAAAAATCGAACTGTACTTTAGTCCTGTCGATGTTTCTATAATAGTTCATGATCATAGATTCTGCACCACCGCGACCCATTGTAGTAAATACTTGTAAAACTCTAATTGGAGTCATATTAAAAATCGTTTTTAGTTTTGTATTTAATATAGTAGTGCAATACAATACCCAAAGGTATTGCTAATATAGTAGCTGTTTTTTTTGGAGATTCTTTTATAAAATTCCAATTTTTAATAAATAGAGAACTAGACACATAATGTATTGCGTTTTTAAATGTGTCTTTTAAATTTCCTGATAATTTCATTCTGCTTTTTCTAGAAAAAGCAAAACCTTGTGGATGTCTTCTGTATTGCTTTAGCATATTCATACTAGAGCCATCTTCCATATATTCTACAGTACAAAATACCTCATTTACAGGTAGTAATAGATAATCTTGGTCTATTAGTTGGTATAAATACCCTAAAGGAACAAAACGTTCTCCTTTAAATATAGGATAAGGAGGGTATTTTTTAACTACTTTTGTTTTATAGACTAATTTTTTGTCTCCTGTAACTTTATGTACATTATAAATATCATATAGTGTGGTTTCTTTTACTGTTTCTGGTATTTTAGACCCTATAATGTCTCCTTTTTTATCTGCATCTAAACCAACCAAACCTGCAAATTTAGGATTGTCTTTAATACTAGGGTAGTGGTATAGTATTTTTTCTATGGCATCTACTGGCATAAAATCATCACTATCTATACAAACGTTTAATTCTGTAGTAATTAATTTATAGGCAGCATTGTGCCCACCGTGCATCCCTAAATTTTCTTGGTAGTGGTATTGTATGGCAATTTTATCTTCAGCAATCCAACTTGCTGCTACTTCTTTTGTGTTGTCGGTAGAGCCATCGTCTATTATCAACCATAAAAAATCTTTATTGGTTTGTTTCAGTAAACTTTGGTACACCTGGTCTAAACAATACGCACGGTTGTAGGTAGGGGTAAAAACGGTTATGGTTTTAGTGTTTGTCATAATAAGTTTATTAGGCGTAATATATTTTATACATTAAATAAGTAAAGGCAAAATAAGCAAGTACTATTCTACCAATCATAAAATGTTGGTTCTTAAAAAACTGTTGTTTTAGCATAGGATATATAATAACAATAGCCATCATAAACCATGATAAATAGGCAAAACGGTTGGAGTAATTGGCACGTATGACCAAGATCCAAAATGCATTGCATATTAAATAGGTGTTAACTAATTGAAAGTAGAGTTGGTCTTTAAATTTTCGTTTTATAATAAAAAACCAACCTGCAAAAACAGCAAAACCACTGTAAAAAATAAAATCCCATCGGAAGCCACTATTGGCTTCTGCTTCACCTGATAAATAGCCTGCCAAACGGTCGTCTCCAAAACCAAGGCTTGTAAACAATGTAATAAAAACACTGCCTAATACAAAAGACAGTGGTATTGCTGCTACCCAAGCTTTTAAATAGGTTTTTGGGTTGTTGTAAATGTATGTTATGGCATAAGCAGCAATAGGTAATAGTAATGTTTTATGAAATTGTATGGCTAGTAAAAACAGTACTATCATTAGCGCTCTTTTACGATGGTAACTTATCCCCCATAAAAATAATGATGCAGCTGCGCCGTTTCTGATGCCATTTACACCGTAAGTCCAAAACGAAAAAGAAACCACAAATAGTAAAAAAGCATAGTACCAATAATTTTTAAAAAATTCTTTAGAAATACGGTACATAGGATATATGTATATAAATGTAATTATGGTAAAAAAAGAATGAACAGACATTAATTGTGCTGATCCTTTCATAAATAAATGCCAGCCATAATCATTAACATTTTCACTAATATTAGCGCCATATTGGTAGGCTATGTACGATCTGTAATAGTTAATGGTATCCCCAAAATAAACACCACTTATAGGGCGTTGTCCTATAAATAAAATTAGTAAAACCAACAGTGTAATACCTGCAAACTGAATGAAAATTAAGTTTTTTGGAGCATCTAACTTTAAAGCTACTGTATGTAAAAGCGTAAACAGTACTAAAAATAGGCATGTATTCATAAATACATCATAGTAGCTTTCCATTGGAATTAATGATCCCATAACTAGTCTTTTTTAGCGTTAGGAGTTAGTATTCTTCCAGGGTTGCCTACGACCACGCAATTATCGGGTACACTTTTTACCACTACTGTACCAGCGCCAATTTGTACGTTATTGCCAATTGTAATATCGCCTATGACTATAGCACCTGTATAAATTGAGACATTATTACCTATGGTAGGTCTTTTGCCATTCACCTCGCCTACGGTAACCAAGTGGTTCACATAAAAGTTTTCTCCAATACTATTAGCATTTAATATCGTACAGTAAGGATGCCCCGTTAAGGTTCCGCCAGCTAATTTAGTAGTAACGTCAATAGTAAAGTTGTTCTGTTTTCTACAATATAAATTTAAAATATGTGAAGTAAAACTTCTTGTTCTATAATAGAACAGAGTTCTAAAATCAGGTGAAACTGCTAAAAAATGCAATAAGAGTCCTGTATTACTTTTTTGTATATTTTTAGCTGTTGCCCAACGTGTTATATCTTTGTCTATGTCTGTTTTGTTGGCACTTTTTAGGTAGAGTAAAACGTGTGGCCATAGCAACAATTTATATAACGTATTTAGTAAGCTCCTCATAATACTTTATTTTTTTAATGTAGTAAATAAATTAATCCATTTACTCATTACTTTTTCTATAGTGTACTTTTTTGCGTTTTCTACTGCTTCTGTACTCATAGATTGTAGCAAATCCTTATTTCTGCTTAGCTGTAAAAGTGCTTCAGCAAATTGTTCTTTATTGTAATGCTCTACCAATATACCATTTTCTTTAGATACAATATTGCTAGGTCCATGCGGACAGTTGTACGCTACAATAGGCAAACCACAAGCTTGTGCTTCTAACAATACCAGAGGAAAACACTCATTATGCGATGTCATGGCATAAATAGAAGCGTCTAACATTTTTTCCTTTACCTGTGTTGTGCTGCCTTTTAAAAGAACTACTTCACTTAAATTATTAGCATCTATTTGTTTCTGTAGACTAGCTACGTACTCTTTTGGTCCGTCCCCATAAATATGCAATTGCCATTGGGGATCTTGTTGCGCAAACAGAGTCCAAATATCAATGAGTAAATCAAAACCTTTAACTTGAGCTATTCTACCAGCTGCTATTACTATTTTTTTTTCTAATGTAGTTTTGGTCTCTGGAAAAAAAGTTAGAGGGTTTGGTATTACAGTTGTATTGCTAGAAGCGTAATATGCCTGTTCATCTTTGTTTAAAACAACCAGAGAATCATATTTTGTTTCTACGTAATCTGCAAATTTTAAAAACTGTTTTTTAAACGTACTTTTAGGATTTTTTCGTTTTTTGACCTCTATAGATTTAGAATAATGAAATTCTTTCACTTTAGGAATATGCTTGGCTATAAAGGGCATAAAATACGTGTCTGTACTGTGGCTACATACAACAACTACGTCTGGTTGAATTTGTTTTAAAACGTGCTTTATTTTAGAAATGTGCTTGGGTAATTTTAGTAAGTTTTTAGGGTGAAAATAAGATTTGTTTCTTGTGTAGTTAATACCCAAATCTAAAAAATGAATAGCGCTATTAAAGTCATAACAAGGGGAGTTTTGTTGTTGTTCTGTTGTTATAATATGTATATCATTGGCAGCGTTTTTAGCTAAATAGTTAGCCTTTATAGACAATACGCGCTCTATACCACCGTGTAGGTAGACCTGATCTATTAAAAAAACAATTTTCATATAGTACGTATTATTTTTTTAAATAGCGTATCCCATTTTATCGCTATTTTTTCTATAGCATAGCGTTCTACATCTCTTCTTGCAGCAGTGCCCATTTTTTGCCTACTGCCATCATCTTCTATAAGCTGTAAAAGTCCGTTAGCAAGTTTATCACAATCGTCGTTAGGTACTAAAACACCGTTTTTATTGTGAGTAATAATATCTGCCGGTCCATGTGGGCAATCAAACGAAACACAAGGTACACCATACGCCATAGCCTCTGTTAATACCATACCAAAACCCTCGTATCTAGAAGACATGACATAAATAGAAGCCTCTTGGTATTTATCAGCAATGTTTTTTACGGGTTCATAAAAGTGTACACTCTTTGTAATTCCTAATTCTTCAGCTAGTTTTGGCAGTTGCTCTTTTTCGCTTATGGTACCATAAATGTCTAATTCCCAATCAGGATGTTTTGCCGTTACTATTTTCCAACTTTGCAATAAACGATCATACCCTTTTTGGTAACTTTGTTTGCCAACGGCCAATACTTTTTTACTGTTTAGTGCACTAATACTCTCTTTTTTAGGAAAAAAAGACAATGGATTAGCAATTACAGACATATTTTTTAGTTGCCACTCCTTAGTATTTCCGTTGGTTAAAACTACAAAACTATTATATTTTGCAGCACCAATATCCATTAACTTAAACGTAATTTTATTTTTAAGTTGAGCTAAAAAAGAGGAAGCCCCCTTTTTTATTTGTATATTTTTAGATACGTGTCTCTCGTATACCATAGGGCAAGGTTTGCCAATAATGTAGGGTAGTAGTAGGCCTTTTAAGCCATCATCACAAACAGATACAATATCAGGATTAATTTTATTTAAGCAATTTTTTAATCCATTTTTGTACTGCTTTAGGTATGAAAACGGATTGCCCGTTGCTTTTACGTTATGAAAAGTTATGGCTTTACTAAAGTTATAAAACAAATCGGAACTGTCATTATTCAATGCTATTATATGCACATTGTACTGCATAGCATCTGCAAAATAACTCGCCTTAATAGAAAGTACTCGTTCTAAACCGCCAGGTCCAGATACTCCGTTTGTGATATAGACTAATTTAGGCATTACTTATTGTTTTAAAGCGTTGTTTAAGTATGTTTTAGATGAATTTATCAAAACATCTAGTTTTTCTTGCGCTTCCGAAAAATTGATAGCATTAGTTTTATGATTTTGAACCATTTTTTTATCTAAAATTAATAGCTGTTCTAAACCAATAGACCCTAACATATCTCGCATACGTGTATTAATTTTGTAAGATCTATTAAAAACGACAAAGTCTTTTTGAAAAATTATAGAAAATGCTACTGCATGAAAGCTATTAGAAATTACAAAACTTGCATTTTTTATAAGACTTAAAAACTTATCAGGCCCTTTTAAAAAGTAATTTTTATCAGCGTAATTAATCAATTCATTAACCGTAATAATATCCCAACCATTTTCTTTTTTTAGCTTTAAAGCCATTTGTTTAATTAAGGGGTTAGAATCAAAATCGTAGATAAAAATATACTTATTATCTTCTTTACTACCGTCTTCTAATTTAGACCAACTGTTAGGGTCTAATAAAAACACAGGGTCTAGTACTTGGTGGGCATTAGTAAACCCTAGTTCCTCTAAAATTAATTTACCAGAAGACTCACGTACAGCTACGTGGTCTAATCTGCTTATTTTTTCTTTTACAAATGGTTTTATATCTTCTTCTAATTTATCTATAGCAAAACTGGCTGCATACGATAATTTTAATTTAGTATCAGGAACAAAATCTAAGTAAAAAGCAGGATCTTTTCCATTTTCAAAAAATGAATTCCAAATTTGGTCACTACCACAAATATATGCATCAGCCTCAGGTAAATCCTTTTTTAAATCTTCATTGGTTTTATAAACCTTTGCGGTTGTTTTAATGTATTTATCAGAAAAAACATCAAAGGTCTTCTTGCGTTTACGTTTAATTAAACGTTTTGGAAGTTTTAAGGTATTGTAAATAAGTCGTAAAACTATATTTTTATCAAATGTAGGATTGTTAGTATACCACAATCTAAAATGATTGCTTAAGAAATGGGGTTTGTAATGTATGGTTTCTGCAGTATGCCCTTGTTGCTCTAAATAAGTTAGTAGTGCATATTCTTGAAGACTAGCTCCGTGATTATACACTTCATGGCAGGTAATCGTTTTTATTTTCATTTAGTATATTTTTTAGGATGATTTTAGATTGTCTACTTTTTTTATCACATTCTTTATCATCCATTCTTGCATTTTAATTTCCTTATTATGCCATACAAGGTTTTCATCCCAATAGCCTTTAGCGTTACTAACCTTAGACCCAAAAGCAAAAGTTATTTCAATTATAACAGGCTTTTCATTTGTATCAAACACAAAATCATAAGCAATACTATCCATCCTTAATTTTTTAGCTGTATTCAGTGCAATTTTTATACATTCAACAGGCATATTGTTTTCATCTAAATATTCTATAACCCCGCTCCCAGAGGCTCTAAAGTCATTTGCTCTATTATAACGTTTTATTCCAAATATTTTATTTTGATTAATGACTACAATTCTTAAATCACTATTGTTATTCGGAATAAATTCTTGAAAGTAAATGTATCCTTTTTCTTTATGGTTAATAAAATTTTTATTTATGGGTAGTATATAGCGGATATAGTTTTTTAATAAACTAATAACACTAATTTTTTTTGACTTATATTTTCTAATATTTTCATTTAAAAAATATTTTTTAGGAATTGAATTAAAACCAGAAGAAAAAGCTTTATTTATTTTTTTAATTGCATCCTTTTCAGAATTAACAAGGCAAACATTAGCAGAACCTGCTCCGCCTTTTAGCTTGAATACTTTTGGATATGTTGTTTGGTTAGCCCAATTTAAAGCTTCTGTTTTATCATAAAAAATAAATGTTGGTATAAAAGGAACTTTTAAAGCTTCTAATAGGTATTTTTGCCCAATTTTATCGTCGTAATGCCAACCTTCATTAAAGGTAGGAAAAACTATTTTATTGCTTTGTTCTAATGCAAATAATAGTCTTTTAGCAATGATGTTATCTTTTCTTAGTAGCAAATCATGATGCCACATAAACACATCACAATCATTTAGTTGTTTAATAATGTCGCTTTTATAGCAGTCTACTAATTTATAATCTATACTATGATTTTTACAATATTCAATCCAGTGTTTTGTAAACCCTATCGGTGTAGGTTGAATTCCTATTTTCATTTTACCTATTTAAGAATTAAGTAACTTATATATTGAATCAAGTGTTTTTTCTTTTTCCCAATCTTCTTTTTTCCTTAAATTTTCAATAAGGTTATTTTTTAATTTTTTATTTTCTATTAACCTCTCAATAGATTTTGAAATATCTTGGGAGTTCATTTCAGCAATTAAACCTGTTATATTGTCTTGTAAAATAGAAAAAGCAGTTGGGAAATTAGTTGTTACAATAGGTTTACACAGCAGTGCTGCTTCAATTATTGTTCTGCCCAATCCTTCTATTCGGGATGTTTGCAAATAAATATCACACTTTTTTATAAAGGGATATGGGTTATTTTGAAAACCTAACAGTGTACAATGATTGGTTAGTTTCAGTCTTTTAATTTCATTTTCAAGAAAATTTCGCTCTACACCTTCACCAACAATATATAAGTGAACATTATGCCCATTGCTAATTAAATTATTGATTGCTCCTATGGCAAGTTCAAAAGCCTTGTGGTTTACTAACCTACCTACAGATACAATATTAATTTTTGCTGAGTTAAAATTTATTAAACTTTGTTCTTTTGCTCTGCTCTTAATTTCTTTTGGATCAATAATATTTCTGATTTCAATTACTTTTTTGGAATCAATAAACTCTTGCATATTTTTCTTTACAAATTCTGATATACCAATAATGGTATCAATTTTTTTGTATTTATCAATATCTAATTTATAATTGTAACCTGCTTTTTTATAGTCTGTATTAACCCAAGCAAACTTTTTAGAAGCATTTATTTTATTAGAAACATAATAGGTGGCAAAACCTTGACCCCAAGCAATAGCTATGTCAAAATGTTCTAAGTTTTTTGGAATTTTTAAAGCTATACTTTTTCAAAACAACTGTGCATTATGATTCTTTTTGTTAAAATTTAATAATCTTAATATTTTGAATTTTATTCTGCTTAAATAATTTATTTTGTAAGATATTTCTTGTATTTCAATGTGATTAGGAATAAGTTTTTCAAACTCGCCACCTCTTTTATGAACCAATAGTTTTACATTAAAACCTTTATAATCCATATTATTTAAAAGACTTAATAGACTTTTTTCAGCACCTCCGCAGTGAAGAGATTCAACAAAAAATAAAATATTTTTCATCCTATTTTTTTTTATTAAATTTGATCATATTTGAAATTAAAGACTTTTCATAATCATTCATAAGCACTAAATATATTGCTATAATGCAAATTATGGTATAGACGCTGCCAAATAGCAAAAATAAGGGCCAAGTGTTAATATTTGTTGTATTTAGAAGAAAAGATGCGATAATTACCATAAAAGTAAATAGTACAAAAGGTTTTAAAAGAGTTTTGTTAAAAAAAGAAAATATTTTGAAGTCAAATATTTTCTTATAGTATAAATTCATAATTATAATATTCAATGCCATCGCCGTAATTAGGGGTATAGCAGTTCCTATAATGCCATAACTTTGTGACATAAAATACGCAACTATAACTCCTGACCCCACTGTGAAAATACTTAATAAGGACTTAAATCTATTTTTTCTTTTTGCTTCTAAAATTGAGTTGCCAAAAGCTTGTATCAAAGGTAGAGTCATAACACTCATTAATAACAATGCAATAACCCAAGAATTTTCATAAGTCTCACCTACCCATAATAAAATAAAGCTTTTACCAAATAGAATAAAGCCGCTTAGGACTAATAATAAAATAAAAGAGTTTAACCTACCAATTTTCACCATTGTTTCAGTAAGCTCTTTGCCGCTACTTTTATTTATAACCATTTGTGTTGCTCTAGGGATTAATACGCTATTAATTCCTCCAGCAAAAGCTCCATAATATCCTCCAAGCATTACTCCAATACCATAGATAGCAACAGTTGTGCTGTCTGTAGTAACTCCTAAAATAAGTTGACCTGCATTCCATTGAAATTTATAAACTATACCAAATAGAAAAACCCATAATGAGTAACTGAATATGTCTTTTATTAATGAGGTATCAAATATTTTTAATGAAATTTTGACTTTTAGTTTTTTACTAACAAATCTAGCAGCTATTAGCATCACAGTTACACTTAAAATAGTATCAATAATTACAATACTAATAGCTTTTCCTCCATAGATTAAAACTACAAATACTATTAAAGCTCTAATTAAATACCTTGAAATATTCAATAAAGATGGAAAAACAAAACTTTCATAGCCTCCACATATTGCGAAAAATGATCCTCCAGGAAGAGCTATTGCTATGTTTCCAACAAGTATAATAAACATTATTTTAGCTATTCTCAATTCTTCATATGTTAGTGATTCTGAGAAAATTAAATCAAAATTATAATATAAAATACCCCCAACTAATGTTAGAAATAAAGAAATAAAAATATAAATCCACATCGTAGTGCCTAAAAACTCCTGCTCGCCCTTTTTATTCTTTTCAGCTTTATATTTGGCAACGTATCGGACTATGGCATTATTTATTCCTAAATTCATTAAGCCAAGATAGGCTACAAATGAGCCTACTAAAAGATAAACTCCGTATTCAGAATCTCCTAGACTTCTAACAATAAATGGAGTTAAAACCAGACCAACGACGTTAGTTAGAATAATCTTTACATAGGTTAATAAAGCTCCTTTTTTTAGTTGACTCAAAATGGTTAGTTTTTATAGTTTACTAGAGGTTTGGCACTAGTTATAATCTTCCGTTAACTTTTTTAGGATCTAAAATGCCTTTAACATCATACAAAATACCATTTGGTTGCAGTAAACTTTGCAGGTCTAAGGCTAAAAATTCTTTATGAGCTACGGTTAGTACCACAGCATCATACTTTTTATTTGGTAGTGTTGTTGTAGTTTCTAAATTGTACTCATGCGCAACCTCTGCTGGGTTTGCCCAAGGGTCATAAATAGTAACATTAGCACTGTAACTCTCTAATTGCTGTATAACATCTACAGCACGTGTATTACGTACATCTGGGCAGTTTTCTTTAAATGTAACCCCTAGTACTAAAATGTTGGCATTTTTAATTTTTATGTCTGCTTTAAGCATTAATTTGATAACTTCTGCAGCAACATAGCCGCCCATACTATCATTTAACCTACGACCAGCTAATATAATTTCTGGATGGTACCCAAACTCTTGGGCTCTTTGTGCCAAATAATAAGGATCTACACCTATACAATGCCCACCCACTAAACCTGGCTTAAAGGGTAAAAAGTTCCATTTAGTGCCAGCTGCTTCTAGCACAGCGTGGGTATCTATGTCCATTAAATTAAAAATTTTAGCCAGCTCGTTAACAAAAGCAATATTAATGTCTCGTTGAGAGTTTTCTATAACTTTTGCAGCTTCAGCAACTTTAATGGTAGGAGCAAGGTGTGTACCTGCAGTTATTACAGACTTGTATAAATTGTCTACTTTAACACCTATTTCTGGTGTAGAACCAGCAGTTACCTTTAATATTTTTTCTACAGTGTGTTCTTTATCTCCTGGGTTTATACGCTCTGGAGAGTACCCAGCAAAAAAGTCTACATTAAATTTTAAACCACTGTGTTTTTCTAATACAGGAATACATTCTTCTTCTGTAACACCAGGGTATACAGTAGATTCATAAATTACAATATCTCCCTTTTTTAAAACTTTAGCAACTGTTTCACTAGACTTATACAAAGGTGTTAAGTCTGGTCTGTTGTTTTTATCTACAGGCGTAGGTACGGTTACTACGTAAACGTTACAATCTTTTATATCATCTAAATTACTACTACAATACAAACCAGTATCTTTTATATCTGGTGTTTGTGATAATACACTTTGTAAAACAGCATCATCTACTTCTAACGTACTATCTGTACCAGATTGTAATTCTGCAATTCTACCTTGGTTAATATCAAACCCTATTACAGGGTATTTAGTAGCAAATAAGCGGGCCAATGGTAAGCCAACATATCCTAAGCCAATAATTGCAATTTTTGAGGTATTCATAATATAGTGTTCTTTTATTAAATTATTTTAAATTTTCCCAATACCAATCTACGGCTTCTTTTAAGCCTTTTTTAATATTGTACTGAGGGTTGTAGTTTAACAAGTTTTTTGCTTTGTCTATAGATGCTAATGAGTGCGGTACATCACCTTGTCTCTCTGGTCCAAATGTAACATCTACATCTTTAATTTTAGAGTCAAACTCACTTAGGTACTCTTTAAGTAAAGTTGTAAGTTCATTTAAATCTGTACGCTCACCATATGCAACATTGTATACCGTGTTAACAGCATCTTTATTTGTAGTAACAACAGCTAAAACATTCATTTGTATTACATTGTCTATATACGTAAAATCTCTAGAAAAAGATCCATCACCATTAATAACAGGAGATTCATAATCCATAAACTGCATTACAAATTTAGGAATTACGGCTGCATAAGCTCCTTTAGGGTCTTGCTTTCTTCCAAAAACATTAAAATAACGCAGGCCTATAGTTTCTATACCGTAAGTTTTAGAAAAAATTTCTGCATACAATTCATTTACATATTTTGTAATAGCATAAGGAGATAATGGTTTTCCAATTTTATCTTCAACTTTAGGAAGACCTTTAGAATCTCCATAAGTAGAAGAACTTGCTGCATAAACAAAACGTTTTACCCCATTATCTCTTGCTGCAACTAGCATGTTTAAAAAACCAGATACATTAACGTTGTTACTAGTAATAGGGTCATTAATAGATCTTGGTACAGACCCAAGTGCAGCTTGGTGCATTATATAGTCTACCCCTTTGCAAGCTTTATGGCAATCATCTAAATTACGAATGTCACCTTCTATTAAAGTAAATTTAGGATTGTTAAAATGTTGTGCTATGTTTTTTTTATGGCCAGTTGCAAAATTATCTAAACAGGTTACTGTATTTCCGTTTTTTAATAATGCCTCACATAAATTAGAGCCAATAAAACCAGCTCCGCCAGTAACTAAAATATGAAAGTTTGGATTTAAGTTGAATGTTGTAATATCCATTTATTTTTTTTGAAAATTCAAAGGTATAATTGAAAGTACGAAATAACTGCTTTTTTGTTTTAGAACAATGTTATTTCCGATGAATTGTAATTTATAGTGGTTAAAGTTTTCTTCTACGTTTTTTTAGAGCATTTTATCATTCTGTTTTATGTTTAATTTTAGGTAAAATTTTTTAATAATTAGTATATGTAACAGATGTATATATGCGCTGTATTCACTTAAATACTATTGTTTTATTAAAGATTTGATTTTTGGCATTGTATGTGGTGATTGCTAAATGAAAAAAGTTGAAGTGTAGAATTATGGTTTAATATCGTATTTAAACGATTTTTATACATGTTTACCGATTTATTAAACCAGTACTCTTAAAATGAAAATAATTAAGATAAATTTGAAAATTGATGAATTGTTTGTAAGAACTTTATTAGCATTAATACACATATATGTCACAAGAAAGTAAAATATGGTTATCCTCTCCGCACATGGGCGGTGAAGAACAAAATTTTGTAAAAGAAGCTTTTGATACCAATTGGATAGCTCCTTTAGGACCAAATGTTACTTTTTTTGAGAATGATATTGCAGCATATGTAAAAAATGATGTTAGTGTTGCAGCCTTAAGTTCTGGTACAGCAGCTATACATTTAGCCTTAGAGATTTTGGGAATAAAGTCTGGAGATGAAGTTTTATGCCAAACATTTACGTTTTCTGCCTCTGCTAATCCTATAAAATATTTAGGAGCTACTCCTGTTTTTGTAGATAGTGAAAAAGATACGTGGAATATGTCTCCTAAGTTGTTAGAAGAAGCAATAGAAGATAGAATTGCTAAAGGAGTTAAGCCTAAAGCCATTGTTGCAGTACACTTATATGGTATGCCGTATAAAGTAACAGAAATTAACGCTATAGCAGAAAAATACAATATACCAGTAGTTGAAGATAGTGCAGAAGCACTAGGAAGTACGTACAATGGTGTAAAATGTGGAGGTTTTGGAACCGTAGGAATTTTGTCTTTTAATGGGAATAAAATAATAACAACCTCTGGTGGAGGGGCTTTAGTAACAAAAGATAAAGCTATAAAAGACAGAGCCGTTTTTTTAGCAACGCAGGCAAGAGAAGATGCACCACACTACCAACATAATGTTGTTGGATATAACTATAGAATGAGTAATGTATTAGCTGGTATTGGTCGTGGACAAATGTTAGTTTTAGACGATAGAGTAGCAGCTAGGAGAGCTAATTATCAATACTATTATGATAATTTACATTTAATAAAAGAGCTTGAGTTTTTAAATGAGCCTAGTGGAGTTTTTTCTAACAGGTGGTTAAGCTGTATTTTAACACCTTCCTTTAAAATTAGAGAAAAAATTAGGTTAGCATTATTAAATGAAAATATAGAGTCACGTCCATTATGGAAGCCAATGCATGCACAGCCTGTATTTAAGGATTATGCAAGTTATATGGACGGAACTTCTGAGGATCTTTTTGAAAGAGGACTTTGCTTACCTAGTGGGTCTAATTTAGAGAAAAAAGATTTGGAAAGAATTGTACGTACAATAAAGTCTCAATTTATATGATTAAGAATTACTTAAATAATAATGTAACAAGGTACGCATCTAAATGGTTAGTTTTAGGTATAGATGTAGTAATAATGATTATTGCTTTTATCTTATCTTACTTTATTAGATATAACTTAACATTAGAGTTTGATGTTGCTCAGTTGCCATTTCAAATTCCTATTGTTGCTGTTGTTGCAGCCTTAGCTTTTTTAATTACAGGATCTTACAAAGGAGTAGTTAGGCATACAGGTGTTAAAGATGTGTATAATATTTTTAACGCAATATGTTTGTCTAGTATTTTAATGATTTTATTGGTTTTAGCAAACAAAAAACTAGACCTGTTTAGTTGGACAACTATACCATTACAAATTATTATTGTACATAGTTTAATTGCTTTTTTAGCGTTATCTGCATCTAGGTACTTATTTAAAACGCTTTACAATACCATAGTAAATAAAAGTTTATACAATACTAAAAGGGTTTTAATTTATGGCGCTGGTGAATCTGGTATTATAACGCATAGTGCTATTACAAACCACTCTAAATCTAATGTAAAAGTAGTTGGTTATGTAGATAATAATAGTAAAAAGGTTGGTAAAAGTATAAACGGAGTTAATGTTTATGCTAAAAGTGATTTGAATGAGGAGTTTATAGTAAACAATGGTATTTCTGAAGTTATTTTTTCAATTCAGAATATTAATCCAACCGCACTTAGAGAGCTTGTAGAAAGTATGGTTGACTTTCCTGTAAAAGTTAAAATTGTTCCTCCTGTTGAGGATTGGATTAACGGAGAGCTAAATTTTTCACAAATAAAGCAAGTTCAAATTGAAGATTTACTAGATAGAGCCCCAATTACTATTGAAAACTCTAAAATATCTGGTGAATTAAAAGACAAAGTGGTAGTTGTAACTGGTGGGGCTGGCTCTATAGGTAGTGAACTAGTAAGGCAAATATGTAAATATAATTACAAATCATTAATAGTTATAGACCAGGCAGAGTCTGCTCTTTATGATTTACAGCAAGAATTAAAACAAAATGGATACCATAATTTTTTTCCTATAGTTGGTGATATTAGGGATAAAAACAGGTTAAATTATCTTTTTACAGAACATAAACCTAATATTGTGTTTCATGCTGCTGCTTATAAGCATGTTCCTTTAATGGAGTACAACTCTTATGAAGCTATAAAAATTAATGTTGCAGGAACTAAGGTTCTTGCAGATTTATCTATACAACATAATGTAGATAAGTTTGTGTTTGTTTCTACAGATAAAGCTGTTAACCCTACTAATGTAATGGGGGGTACCAAGCGTATAGCAGAAATGTATATTAGTTGTATGCAACAAGAAAACAAAACTAAGTTTATTACTACAAGGTTTGGTAATGTTTTAGGATCTAATGGTTCTGTAATTCCATTGTTTAAAAGACAAATAGATAAAGGAGGGCCATTAACGGTAACCCATAAAGATGTGACTCGTTTTTTTATGACAATTCCAGAAGCGTCTCAGTTAGTTTTAGAAGCTGGAGCAATGGGAGAAGGAGGAGAAATTTTTATATTTGATATGGGTAAGCCAGTTAAAATATTTGATTTAGCTAAAAATATGATTAAACTTTGTGGTTTAAAATATCCTGAAGAAATGGATATTAAAATTACTGGTTTAAGACCAGGAGAAAAGTTATATGAAGAACTTTTAGCTAACGGAGAAAATACAATGCCTACGTATCATAAAAAAATAATGATAAGCAAGGTGAGGGAGTTAGATTATGTGAAAACGCGTTCATTAATTGATGAGCTGTGTGTTAATAATATGTTCTTTAAATCTAACACTGTAAGTCTAATGAAAGATATTGTACCTGAGTTTATTTCTAGTAATTCAGATTTATGCAAAATAGATATTGAGAAAGAGAAAAACGAAGAAAAAAAGATACTACAAACATTAACTAAATAACAAGTAAAACAATCCTATGAGAACCATTAAAACTTTTTTAAATAAAGTACTACCTATATTTGCAGTTGTGATGACTATTTCATGTGCATCTAAAAAGGATGTTGTGTATTTTCAAAATTTATCAGCTTTTGAAACAATGGTAGATACAGATACGTATACCACAAGATTAAAAGTTGGAGACAAAGTAGGAATTGCAATTACAAGTGAAAACCCAATAGCAAGTGCCCCTTTTAATTTAACCACAAGCGCTAGTGCATCAGGTGAAGAGTCTAGTGGTATTTCTAATTACTTGGTAGATATAGAAGGAAATATAACACTTCCTGTTTTAGGAAGTATTCAAGTTAAAGGTGCTTCTGTTCCAGAAATTAAATCTCTAATAAAGAAAAAATTAATAGAAGGAGGGTTGCTAAAAGATCCACAGGTTCTGGTTTCTTTAGATGGTTTTTATATTACTATTTTAGGTCAAGTTAGGTCTCCTGGAACCTTTTATATTCCAGGACAGCGTATTACTATTTTACAAGCTTTAGGTATGGCTGGCGACTTAGATATTTCAGGTAAAAGAGATAACGTTTTGGTAATGCGTGATTTTAACGGTACTAAAGTTTCTACAAGGATAGATTTAACCAAAAAAGAAGTTTTAAATTCACCTGTTTACTATTTAACTCAAAATGATGTGGTTTATGTAGAACCTAATGAGTCTAAAGTAAATGAATCTAAATCTAGCAACAGAGCATTGACATTATCTGTGGCATCATTACTATTGACTTTAACAACTACCGTAGTTGTACTATTAAGAAACTAAAATAGAACAATTACAAAGAATTGATTATACGTTTATGGATTTAAACTCTACAACTAATATCAAAAATGGTATTGATATTAAAGAAATAATTAAAAATTACACAAAAAACTGGAAGTGGTTTTTAGTAGCTATGATCTTGGCTTTAGTATTGGCTTTTGTGTATTTGAGGTATACAACACCCCAATACTCTGCTATAGCTAAAATTCAAATATTATCTGAAGAGAGCTCTAAAAGTGAATTGAGTGTATTAAAGGATATGGGAGGTTTTTCGTCAGGTAGTGACGTTGAAGTCTTAGATGAAATACTGTCAATAAAATCAAGATCAAATTTTATTGAAGTAGTTAAAAGCTTAAATTTAAATGTTAAGGTATATACTGAAGGTAGAATTTTAGAAACAGAAGTCTATAAAAAAACGCCTTTTACGTTTAATTTTTTAGAGCAAGACTCTATAGTAGACAAGGCTAATTTTTCTTTTTATATAAATTATTTAACGGAAGATAAGTTTGGTTTTTCAAGAACTGAAGAAGCTAATGTAGAAAAATATACTTTTGGTTCTAAAGTAGAAACTCCTGCAGGAGATGTTGTTATTACACCATCTTTTGAAGATGTAAAAAATTATAAAGGAAGAAAATTTAAGGTTGTAGTTAGTCCTGTAGAACTTATTGCAGAGAGTTATAGAGCAAAGGTAAATATTGCGCCAACGGAGAAAGGGTCTAAAATGTTAGATTTATTTTTAACAGATAATGACCAGCAAAAAGCAAAGGATATTTTAAATGAATTAATTAGAATATACAACAAAAACGCTTTAGACTCTAGAAAAGCTATTGCAGATAAAACTTCTAATTTTATTGATGAGAGGATAAAAGTTATTGCATCTAGTTTATCAAATTATGATCAAGAGGCGCAAGATTTTAAAAGTCAAAAAGGAGTCTCGGATATTCAAGGTGAAACAAGCTTAAATTATAGTATGAGTACATCTAGTAGTCAGGAATTAGAAAGTGCTAGAATACAACTGGGTATAGTTGAAGCAATGAAAGACCAAGTAGAAAACCAAGACGGATTTGATGTTTTGCCAACTGGTGTTACGCAAGACCCATCTATAACTAGTGCTGTAAGTAAGTATAATGAACTGGTTATTACTAGAAAGAACTTATTAAAAAATGCTAGTGCAAATAATCCTGCAGTTCTTGCATTAAATAGTCAATTGGCAGGTATTAAACAAGGGGTGGCTTCTAGTTTGTCTAGTACTAAAAATGCATTAGGCTTACAGGTTAATAACCTAAGTAAACAGGTGAGTCAATTTAGGTCTAAGCTTTATACATCACCAATAAATCAAAGAAAATTAACAGATATAGCAAGAAAACAAAACAGTATTGAAGGAATTTATTTGTTTTTACTGCAAAGAAGAGAAGAGTCTCAAATAGCATTTGCTTCCGCTACTCCTAAGTTAAAAGTTATAGATAACGCCTATAATTACGGATATGGGCCTGTGTATCCTGTAAAAAGAAATATATACTTACTAGCTATAGTTGCAAGTTTATTCATTCCATTTGGTTTTATATATGTTAGTGATTTGTTAGATAATAAAATTCATAACAAATTAGATTTAGAAAAAATTGTTGGGTCTATACCTGTAGTTGCAGAAATCCCTAGCTTAGGTAAAAAACCAGGTTTGGTTCAAAAGAATGACAGATCGGTTTTAGCAGAATCTTTTAGAATTTTACGTACTAATATTGATTATTTAATAAATACTAGTAAAAAGTCGTCGGGTAAAAAGAATAATATAGTTTATTTAACTTCTAGTGTATCTGGAGAAGGTAAAACTTTTTTAGCATCTAACTTAGCATTAATTTTTGCTAATACGGGTAAAAAAGTATTGTTGGTAGGTGCAGATATTAGAAACCCCAAATTATATACATTTTTTGATGCTTCAGAAGAAAAAGGGAATAAACGTGCTAAAAATACAGGTTTAACAGAGTACCTTACTTCTGATATTAAAATAAAAGATATTGTAAAGCCAACAGTTTATGGTGAAACTGAATTAGATATTATTTACTCTGGTAAAATTCCGTCTAACCCAGCAGAATTATTGATGAGCACTAAAATGGAATCATTATTAAAAGAAGTATCTGAAACTTATGATTACGTAATTGTAGATACTGCTCCTATGGTTGTAGTTACAGATACATTATTAATAAGTAAGTATGCAGACCAGTTATTATATGTTACCAGAGCTGGTTCTACAGAAAATAAGGTTATTCAGCACCCAATTCATTTAAAAGAAGAAGGTAAAATAAGTAATCTAAGCTTTATAGTTAATGATGTGCCAGAAGCAGATTTAGGCTATGGAGGTAAGTATGGTTATGGTTATGGAGTAAATAAAAAACGTTGGTGGCATTTATTTAAAAAATAAGGTTACCAAGAATATTAAATTAAAAAGTCCCAGTTTTTCACTGGGACTTTTTTTATTCAAAATTATAGTTGGTATTTTCTATAATAGGTTTTAGTAACTCTATTGTTTTAAGCGGGAGCTTGATTTCCTTTAAGACTTTTAATTGTCTTATGTTATGTACATCAGACCCTATAAAGTTATACATTTTATTGTCTAGTAGTTTTAAAGCTGCTTTGTGCACATCTGGACCGTAATAATTACATAAAGACAATAGGTTTAATTGAAAAAAAGTACCAAGCTCTTTATAATAGTTATAATCTTTAAACTTATGATGTGCAAACGCATAGCGTTCTGGGTGAGCTAAAATAGGGGATAAAGGAAGTTTATTTAACTTCTGAACAGCTTGCTTTAAATTAATTGACTCTTGTAGAAAAGACATTTCAATTAAAATATAGTCATTATTTAAAGACATATACTCTTTAGAGTCTATAAGCTCTTCAAAATAGGGGTCTACCATATGCTCCGCAGCAATATCTATTGTAAAGTCGTTTATGTTTTTAGTTTTTAGTTCTTTTTGTAATGTAGCTAAAGAGGTTGTTATACTTTTTGAAGTATTTGGGTAATAACCACTCATAATATGCGGTGTACATATAAATTTAGTTACACCAAAATCTTTAAAACCACTTAAAATTTCTAATGATTCTTCTGGTGTTTTTGCACCATCATCTATGCCAGGTAAAATATGGTTGTGTATATCTGTATACCCTTCTAGATAATCAACTAAAAAATATTTTTTACTAAAAAAATGAAACATAGTAATTTTACTTTTTTTGTATTGCTAAAATTATATTTTTTTAACGTACTTGGTAATAATTACAATTTGTTGTCCGTCTACTTTGCCCTCTATATATTCTGCATTTTCATGATCTAAAGATACTCTACGTACAGCAGTTCCTCTTTTTGCCACCATACTAGAGCCTTTTACGGGTAAATCTTTAATTAATACAACACTATCGCCGGCGTTAATTATAACACCATTACTATCTCTGTGTACAATTTTATCTTCAGGATCTTCTCCTTCTCCAGTAGCTTTAGCCCATTCTAAATTATCTTCGTCTAAATACATCATATCTAGCAGGTCTTGTGGCCATCCTTCACTACGTAGCCTACTTAGCATACGCCAAGCAATAATTTGTACGGGTATATGCTCACTCCACATACTATCATTTAAACATCTCCAGTGATTTGGTTCTGTTTGTTCTGGGTCTTCTATTTGAGTAACACAGGTATTGCAGGCTAGTATATTGTCTTGTAAATCACTATTTTTTGCAGGTAAAACTTGGTAAGGACTTAAGTTTTCTTCATTGGAGCAAAGTTCACATTTGTTTTGGCTTCTTTTTTTTAATTCTCTTTCGATGCTCATAAGGTATTTTATTATTAATTAACGCCAAAAATACGTATAATGTTTGTTCTAAGCTTACTAAGTTTATAAGTTTAATTTAGACTTATTTTTATTTTATATCTACTGCCTATTTTTGCCTTTAGATCTTGTTTTTATTCTTAAATTTGTAACCTAAACCAAACCCATTTTTACTCTTGAAAGACACCTTAAAACATCGTGGTAAACGTAATCTTTTGGCTAACATTTTAATAGAAAAAGGTATTGAAGATACCAAAGTTATTGAAGCTATTAAAAAGGTTCCAAGACACTTGTTTTTGGATAGTAGTTTTGAAGATCATGCATACCAAGATAAAGCTTTTCCTATTGGTGCAGAGCAAACCATTTCTCAGCCTTATACTGTTGCTTTTCAGTCTCAATTGTTAGAAGTTAAGCAAAATGATGTAATACTAGAAATAGGTACAGGGAGCGGATACCAAACTGCGGTATTATTGCAATTAGGAGCTAGAGTTTATACTATTGAAAGACAATCTCAGTTGTTTAAAAAGAATAAATTATTTTTTCCTAAAATGGGGATTAGACCCAAAAAAGCAATTTTAGGAGATGGCTACAAAGGATATCCAGAGGAAGCTCCTTTTGATGGTATAATAGTTACAGCTGGCGCGCCTATAGTGCCAAAACCGTTACTTGCACAACTTAAAATAGGAGGTAGGTTAGTTATACCAGTTGGTGTAGAAGATCAAATAATGACGTTGTTTGTACGTAAATCTGAGCTAGAGTTTGAGAAACAAGAATTTGGATCTTTTAAATTTGTACCGCTTTTAGAAAATAAAAACTAGTTATTAAAACTCTTTTTTATTCTATCTAAATTTCTCTTGTTGTCTCTATCTTTAATAGAGTCTCTTTTATCATGTAGTTTTTTACCTTTAGCTAAAGCAATGTTTATTTTTGCTAAACCTTTATCATTTAAAAACATATTTAACGGTACAATTGTTAAACCAGTATTTTTAACTTCTTTCTCTAGTTTTTTAAGCTCTCCTCTGTTAAGTAGTAATTTACGAGATGCTTTTGGTTGGTGGTTGTAATGAGATCCGTGAGAGTACTCATCTACTTGCATATTAATTATAAAAAGTTCGTTTCTGTCATTAAATTCACAAAAACTTTCTGTTATAGAGGCTTTACCTTCTCTTATAGATTTTATTTCTGTACCAGACAAAACTAAGCCAGCTGTATAAGTATCAATTAGTTCATACTCAAACCTAGCTCTTTTATTTTTAATATTGATTTTTTTCTGCATCATAGAGTGCAAAAATAGAATATTTTAAACCAACTTTGTAAAGATTTTAAAAGCATTACAACTAATGCACAAAAGATTTTATTTTATGATTAAAAAAAGTATGTTTTTCTTATTACTGATTGCTTTTGCAGCGTGTAAGAATGAAAAAAAAGTAGCAATTAGCGCACAAAGTATTGTAGATAACGCCATAGCCGTTTCTGGAGATAGCTTGTATAAAACTAAAAAGATGTCTTTTGATTTTAGAAATAAAAAGTATGTTTTATTGCAAGAAAATGGCAAGCGTATAATGAAACGTATTTTTAAACAAGATTCTACAATTGTTACAGATGTAAAGGCTGCTAAGTTTACACGTTTAGTAAACGATAGTGTTGTTGCAGTTGCAGATTCTACTGCTCGTAAATATGATAATGCTATTAATTCAGTTTTTTACTTTGCTCTTTTACCTTATGGTTTAAATGATGCCGCTGTTAAAAAAGAATATTTAGGAGAAGTTACAATTAAAAGTAAGCAGTACTATAAAGTTAAAGTTACTTTTAGTGAGGCAAATGGTGGTGATGATTTTGAGGATACTTATTTGTATTGGTTTAATAAGGAAACAGCAAAACCAGATTATTTAGCGTATAAGTTTTTTGTTAATGATGGTGGTATGCGTTTTAGAGTAGCTTATAATGAGCGTTATGTAAACGGAATTAGGTTTGTAGATTATGAAAACTACAAACCTAAATCTGAATCTATGAATATTTTAGAGATAGATAAAATGTTCCAGAATAATGAGTTGAAATTGTTATCTAAAATAGAGTTAGATAATATTATTGTCTACTAATATCTAAATTAAGTTTAATAGCAGTGGCTTGTGTGCCAATTATTGTTACTACAAATAAGCCACTGTTATCATAGTCATCAATTTGTTCAAATTTTTCTTCGCCAATTATAGCATTTACAAATTTAGGAATAGTATTACTGTGGCCTACAACTAAAACTTTTTTACCATAATTATCTGTTACAAATTGCTGTGGTTCTATAGTAGTTGGGTCATAACTGGTAACAGAAATTCCTTTTTGTACAGATGTAGGGGCAGCTGTCATTTGTGTTCTTTGGTAATCTGTAGAGTAAATAGCTTCTAATGCAACAGGCTCAAAAACCTTTGCCCAAAATATAGATCTACCTAAGCCTTCTTGAGATAATTCTGGATCTTGATTTTCAGAATTTGATCTATCCTTTTCTGCGTGCCTAATAAAATAAAAAGTAGAGACAGTATTGTTTATTTCTTCATCTATGGCATTATTTTTATCGTTTTTACACGCTAGTGTTACAGTAAAAAGTAAGACTAAAAGAATAGGTTTTAAAAATTTCATCTGTGTACTAATTTATTTTGATGTTGTTGTATATAGTATAACTTACTTTTTGTAAAAAAAGTATACAATAATAGTATTTGTAACGCCTTTTATTTTACTAAAAATAGTAGTTTATAAGTATTATAGTTTAACCTCTTTTTCTATAAGATGATTAATGTAGTTTACAGTGTTTAAAAGATACTTTCGGTCTTGTGTTATTGTTGCCATTGCAACAGAACCTTGTAGCATTGTATACAGTTGCTTAGCAAATTGTAATGGAGTTACAGGTAGCTTTAATTCGTTATTATTAACACCCGTTTCTAAAACAGCAGCAATTTTACCTTCTATAGTGCGTACAATTTCTTTAGCGGCACTAGAAAGTGTTTTGTTGTTGTATTCTGCGTCTACACCAACATTTATTATTGGGCAACCTCCCATATCTAATGTAAAAACAGCATATTGTCTATAAAAACTAGTAAGGTTGTATATTTTGTCTAAAGATGTTCCTTCTATATTTAGGCGTTCATCAATTTTATTTAAAAGTTTAGTAGTGTTATAGTTAAAAGCGGCTAAAGCAATTTCTTCTTTATTTTTAAAATTACCATATAAAGCGCCTTTTGTTAGGCCTGTTGCATTTGTAATATCACTCATACTTGTACCAACATAGCCTTGTTTGCTAAATATTGGCGCAGAAGTTTTAATGATAAATTCTTTGGTTTTTTCTGCCTTGGTGGACATATGCTATTTGTTGTTTCTACGAATATATAAAATCTATAAAATAGAACCATAAAAAAAGCTTCCATAAAGGAAGCTTTTTTGCTTTTATTATTAAATTATATTAATTATTGTTTCTAAATACCAATTTATCATCAAAACTATCTATTAAAACAATGCTATCTGTGGTAATATTGCCAGATAATATTTCTTTAGATAAATTATTAAGTACTTCTTTTTGTATTATACGTTTTACAGGTCTTGCACCATATTGCGGATCATAGCCTTTTAATGCTAAAAAGCCAACAGCCTCATCTGTAGCATCTATTGTAATATTTTGCTCGGCAACAAGTTTTTTAAGCGTGTTTAATTGTAAACGTACAATTTTTTTAATGTTATCCTTAGATAACGGTGTAAACATAACAATGTCATCAATTCTGTTTAAAAACTCTGGTCTAATACTTGCTTTTAGCAAGCCTAACACATCTGTTTTAGCTGCTTCAGTAGCTATTGTAGCATCTTTATGTGTGTTAAAACTTTCTTGTATTATACTGCTTCCCATATTACTTGTCATAATAATAATGGTGTTTTTAAAATCTGCAACACGACCCTTGTTGTCTGTTAATCTACCTTCATCTAAAACCTGTAGTAAAATATTAAAAGTATCTGGATGTGCCTTTTCAATTTCATCTAATAAAATAACAGAGTAAGGTCTACGTCTTACAGCTTCTGTTAATTGTCCGCCTTCATCATAACCAACATAGCCAGGAGGTGCACCAACCAATCTGCTTACAGAGTGGCGTTCTTGGTACTCACTCATATCAATTCTGGTTAAAGCATTTTCATCATCAAACAAGTAGGAAGCAAGTGTTTTAGCAAGTTCTGTTTTACCTACACCTGTTGTTCCTAAAAATAAGAATGAGCCTATTGGACGCTTAGCATCTTGTAAACCAGATCTACTTCTTCTAATAGCATTAGCTACAGCCTCTATAGCTTCTTCTTGCCCTACTACACGCTTGTGTAATACAGACTCTAAGTCTAATAGTTTTTCTCTTTCACTTTGTAGCATTTTTGTTACCGGTATACCGGTCCATTTAGCAACAACATCTGCAATGTCTTCATAGGTAACTTCTTCTTGTATTAAAGTACCATTACTTTGTTGCTCTGCAAGTGTGTTTTGTAGTTTTTCTAATGCTTCTTGGGCTTCTTTAATTTTACCGTATCTAATTTCAGCAACTTTACCATAATCACCGTTACGTTCTGCGCGTTCTGCCTCTAACTTATAATTTTCTATATCTTGTTTTACTTGTTGTATATTATCTACAACTGTTTTTTCACTATCCCATTTTGCAAAAATTTCATTACGTTCTTCTTTAATATTAGCAAGATCTACGTTTAAAATTTTTAACTTATCCTTATCATTTTCTCTTTTAATAGCTTCAATTTCAATTTCTAATTGCATTATTTTACGGTCAAGAACGTCTAATTCTTCTGGCTTAGAATTAATTTCCATACGTAATTTTGCAGCAGCTTCATCCATTAAGTCAATAGCCTTATCCGGTAAAAATCTGTTTGTTATATAGCGTTGCGATAATTCTACGGCACCAATAACAGCTTCATCCTTAATGCGTACTTTGTGGTGTGCTTCGTATTTTTCTTTTATTCCTCTTAATATAGAAATAGAACTTTCTGTACTTGGTTCATCTACTATTACTTTTTGAAATCTACGCTCTAAGGCCTTGTCTTTCTCAAAATACTTTTGGTATTCGTCTAAAGTTGTAGCACCTATAGCACGTAATTCTCCACGCGCTAATGCAGGTTTAAGTATGTTTGCTGCATCCATAGCACCATCTCCGCCGCCAGCACCAACTAGTGTATGTATTTCGTCAATAAATAATACAATTTCGCCATCTGCAGAGGTTACTTCTTTAATAACCGACTTTAAACGTTCTTCAAATTCACCTTTATATTTTGCACCAGCAATTAAGGCACCCATATCTAATGAGTATATAATTTTACCTTTTAAGTTTTCAGGAATATCTCCTTGAATAATACGGTGTGCAATACCTTCTGCAATTGCTGTTTTACCTACACCAGGCTCACCAACTAACATTGGATTGTTTTTTGTTCTACGAGATAAAATTTGCAAAACTCTTCGTATTTCTTCATCTCTTCCAATTACAGGGTCTAGTTTGCCTTCATCTGCTAATCTGTTTAAATTTTTAGCATATTTTTCAAGTGAATTGTAATTTTCTTCTGCACTTTGTGATGTAACATTGTTACCGTTTCTTAACTCTGCTATAGCTGCGTTTAAATCTTTTTCTGTTACCCCTTGATCTTTTAAGATCTGAGAAATTTTACTTTTAGATTTAAAAATAGCCAATAACAAATGTTCTGTAGACACGTATTCATCATTCATTTTTTTAGCTACTATTATAGCTTCGTTAACTGTTTTACCTGCTTCACGAGACATCATTATATCTGCGCCTGTTACTTTTGGTAAACTTTGCAATTCTTTGTCTACAATTTGTGTTAATAACGCAACATTTACATTTAGCTTTTTTAATATAAAAGGCATTACATTTTCATCTACTTTAATTAATGCTTTAAATAAATGTTCGTTTTCTATTTGTTGATTGCTAAGTTCCTGAGCTAGCAGTTGGGCTTGCTGCAAGGACTCTTGAGATTTTATTGTGAAATTATTAATGTTCATATATGTTGTATATTTTATAGTATTAGTATTTTTACGGAGTTAAAGACAATTACCTTACCAAAACAGTAATACAGACAAAATGACTGTTTTTACGGGGTTTCGCGAGACATTTAGTCAGTTGTAAGGTTGTGTTTTTAGATCGACTTAACTATAAAATTAATATTTATAATGGGAATATTTACAGGTTTATTTGGTGGTAAGGAAGAAAATAAAAAAGAGGAAAAAGATTTACCTTGGATACCCTTAACTACTGTTGCGCAATTGCAAGATATTGAAGAAAAATCTAAAACAAAAACGCAGTTTATTTTTAAGCATTCTACCACTTGTGGTATTAGCCGTATGGTTATAAAAATGTTTAGAGATACATACAATTTTACAGAAGACCAAGCAGATTTATACTACTTAGATTTGTTGCAATACAGAGAAGTTTCTAATGAAACAGGGTATAAGTTTCAGGTAATTCATCAGTCACCACAATTGTTGGTTGTAAAAAATGGAGTTGCGGTTGCTGATGCTTCTCACGGTTCTATAACAGACTTAGATTTAGAAAAATATTCATAAATAAAAACGCCCTTGCATTTGCAAGGGCGTTTTTATAATTACTTATTATTAGAACTTATGTCTTATAATAATGTTTTTTAAATTGGCCTTTAAACTTTCACCAGCATCATAAACCATTTGCTCGTTGGTAGGGAACTCCACAGATTTTAAGCTTAACATAGAAATTAAATCACTTGTTAAAGCTCTTTTATCACCTCTATAATTTGCGTAGTTGTGTTCAAAAACAAACTGACTAGCTAAAGGGTATGTATTTACTTGTTGCCTTGTGTTTAAATCTATAAAGCTTACAACACCAGTTACTTGCGCAGACTTAGATTGTGTAAATTGGTAAAAATTACACCTTACAGTTTTAAATTTATCTGTTTTTACTTTGTTGCCATCTTCATCTACAACAACTTCACTATCTTCATCTAGTACATATTTGTAACCATCTTTAATTTGAGACTCTTTTACAAGTTCTTTTTCTCTAATCTGTTCTGGTGAAATATTTATTTCTCTAAAGTCTACTTCCATTTCATAATCATACTTAACAGTACTCATTGGTTGTGCGTGGTACTCTGTCCATAAATCATTTAAGCCATAGGTGTTAAAGTTTAGTAAATCATCTTCTAAACGTACCGGAATAATTTTATCTGTACTATTTATAAGCTTTACTCTAACATAATCTATTCCTTTGTTGTGTGCTTCTTCAATTTTTATTCTGCTGTCTTCATAATTAGGACTCAACTCGTTTAGATAATTAAAATCATCATATGCTCTTCTGTAATCATCTTTGCTCACTGCGTTAGCAAGTAAATTACTAGCGTTACTATATAAATAGTCTGCTAACTGTTTTTTAGAAGACAATATTTTATCATTATAATTAACAATGTTAAAATCTGCATTTCTGTTTTCATCTACTATCCTTAATGGTAGTAATGGCTTAATTTGTTCTTGTATATTTTTAAGTCGTGTGTAGGCATTAAAAATATTTTCGTAGTTAGCAGCGTTGCCGTCTTTCTTTAAAAAGGCAATATTACTTAATTCTCTTTCTGTATTTTTTTTAAATGCATCTTCTAATAATGAGATATATGGTTGGTTGCTTTTTTTAGTTTTATTAGAAGCTAAATTTTTAATAGAAGTTTGTATTACAGATAAATAGTTACCTGTATTTATTGCTTCTTGAGTCTTTTTAACTCCACTACAGGAAGCTAAAAAAATTGATACTGCGGTTAATAGTAAAATTTTTTTCATAACATCTAAATTTAATATTGTAGGTATGTTTTCAATAGTCGTGCCAACATACAAAAGAGAAAACGCTTACAGTGGTTAAATAGTATATTTTACAAGGGGTAATAGCGTAATATTTTTTTTGTTAGAATATAATTATGGTCTAATATTTTGATTAATAGTATAATTATTGAGCAAAAAAAATTCCCTTTAAAAGGGAATTTTTTAAATGTATATGTAAATTATTTAATGGATATTGCAGGTAGTAATTTAGTAGAAACTTCTCCAAAACCAATACGCACACCGTCTTTTTTACAATAACCTCTTAAGGTAACAGTGTCATTATCTTGTATAAATTTTCTGGTTTCTCCGTTAGATAATTCTACTGGTTTAGTTCCTTGCCAAGACAACTCTAGCATAGATCCGTAAGAGTCTGGAGTTGGACCAGATATGGTTCCGCTTCCCATCATATCACCACTATTAACCTTGCAACCATTTATGGTGTGGTGTGCAAGTTGTTGAGCCATTGTCCAGTACATGTATTTAAAATTAGATTTAGAAACAGTAGTAGGTTCTCCATTTTCTGGTGTAATATCTACTTCTAAATTAATATCAAAAGATTTATCTCCTGTTTGTTGTAAATAGGGTAGTGGTTTAGGTTCTTGTGCAGGGCTCGCTGTTCTAAAAGGTTCTAAAGCATCTAATGTAACTATCCAAGGAGAAATTGAAGAAGCAAAGTTTTTAGCTAAAAACGGGCCTAGAGGTACATATTCCCATTTTTGAATATCTCTGGCACTCCAATCATTAAATACTACCATACCAAAAATATAATCTTCGGCTTCATCAACAGGTATAGGTTCACCTAATAGGTTAGCGTCTGTAGTAATAAAAGCAGTCTCTAGTTCAAAATCTACTAATTTTGATGGGCCAAATACAGGAGTTTCTTCACCCTTAGGTAATGTTTGTCCGTTTGGTCTATGTACAGGAGTGCCGCTTGGTATAATTGTAGAGCTTCTGCCGTGGTAACCAACAGGTATATGCAACCAATTTGGTAATAAAGCATTGTTAGGGTCTCTAAACATTGTACCAACATTAGTAGCATGTTCCTTACTAGAGTAAAAATCTGTGTAATCACCAATTTGTACAGGTAATTGCATTTCTACCTCATTCATAGTAAAAAGTACAATTTTTTTGTGCTCTTCATTATTTTGTAATGCAGGATTGTTAATATCAAAAATTTCGCTAATTCTGTTACGAACCAAGCGCCATGTTTTTTTACCGTCTGATATAAAATCATTTAAAGAATCTTGTAAAAAAATATCATCTGTTAACGGTATACCATCAAAATACCCTAATTGGTGCAGAGCACCTAAATCTATTGCATAGTCTCCTATACGAGTACCTATGGTAATAATATCGTCCCTGGTTAAAAATACACCAAAAGGAATATTCTGAATTGGAAAGTCTGAAGTAGAATCAACAGAAATCCAAGATTTTTTTGAAGGATCGTTAGTTTTTATAGGCATATTGTACGTGTTAATTTTTTTTTGATAAATTTCTTTTCAAATATATTATTTTCTTCTGATTAAAGAATCTCAATTTGTATTTTTACACTTTATTAACGCAATAAAATATCTATGCAACGCGATAACCAAATTTTTGATTTAATTAATGACGAAAAACAACGTCAATTAGAAGGAATAGAATTAATAGCTTCAGAGAATTTTACAAGTCCACAAGTTATGGAGGCAGCAGGTTCTGTGCTTACCAATAAATATGCAGAAGGTTATCCTGGAAAGCGTTATTATGGTGGTTGTGAGGTTGTTGATGAAATTGAGCAATTAGCAATAGATAGAGCAAAAGAGCTTTTTGGAGCAGAATATGTAAACGTACAGCCACACTCGGGGTCACAGGCAAATGCATCTGTATATCATGCGTGCTTAAAGCCTGGAGATACTATTTTAGGTTTTGATTTATCTCATGGAGGGCATTTAACTCACGGATCTCCTGTAAACTTTTCTGGGCGTTTGTATAATCCGGTTTTTTATGGAGTAGAAGAAGAAACTGGAGTTTTAAACTATGATAAAATACAAGAAATAGCAACTAAAGAAAAGCCTAAAATGATTATTGCAGGTGCTTCTGCTTACTCTAGAGATATAGATTTTGAGCGTTTTAGAGTTATTGCAGATAGTGTTGGTGCTTTGTTGTTAGCAGATATTTCGCATCCGGCAGGTTTAATTGCAAAGGGTATATTAAATGACCCAATGCCACATTGCCACATTGTTACTACTACTACGCACAAAACATTACGTGGTCCTAGAGGAGGAATGATTATGATGGGGAAAGATTTTGAAAATCCTTTTGGGATAAAACTTAAAAATGGAAATTTACGTAAGATGTCTGCTTTATTAGATTTAGCAGTTTTTCCTGGTAACCAAGGCGGACCATTAGAGCATATTATTGCAGCCAAAGCTGTAGCTTTTGGAGAAGCTTTAACAGATGAGTATTTGCATTATATGATTCAGGTTAAGAAAAACGCAGCAGCTATGGCAGCAGCTTTTGTTAAAAAAGATTATAAAATAATTTCTGGAGGTACAGATAACCATATGATGCTTATTGACCTAAGAAATAAAAATATAACAGGTAAGGACGCAGAAAATGCTTTAGTTAAAGCAGATATTACTGCAAATAAAAATATGGTTCCTTTTGATGATAAATCTCCTTTTGTAACTTCAGGAATCCGTTTTGGAACTGCGGCTATTACAACACGTGGTTTAAAAGAAGATGATATGCAAACTATTGTAGATTTTGTAGATGCTGTAATTAATAGCCCAGAAGATGAAGAGGTTATTTTAAATGTTAGAGAAAAAGTAAATGCTCTAATGGAAGGTAGAGCATTGTTTAATTAATAGTAAACTTATATTAACCGTTAAAAAAATGGAAAACCTATACAGGTTTTCCATTTTTTATATATGATCTATCATAAACAGATCACCTCTATTAGTGCTGTTGTTGCGCACATCATAAATAACGGCATCTTCTTCAGACTCATAATAAAGTCCCCAGAATCCAAAGTAAGATTTTTCAGTTATATTGGTTAAGCTTATATTATCTTCAGATAAAATTGGCAAATGTATTTCTGTAGGTAATTCTAAATTTTCAGTCATTAAACATTCTACATTAGTAACTAACGTATCTAAAATGGCATCTAAGCTATTAACTATACTATTGTTGCATACTTTACTTATAATTACAGATGTATCTGCTAAATAAATAGCACATTCAGCTATATCTACAAATTGTTCTGTATTACACCTTAACTTTTCTAAACTTTTGTAAAATTGCTCTAATCTAGATGAGTTTACATCTAATTTATCTTTTAACCAATTAGAGTTGTTGTAAAAACACACACCTTCTGATAGCCAAAAGTTAGATTGAAACTCAATACCTATTTCAAAAGCATCTGGTTTATTGTTTAAGATCCTTATAAGAACTCTAGAAAAATATGCTTTTTCTAGTTCGTTTCTAAAAATTTCTAGTTGTTCTAATATACACTCTGGGACATTATTAGAATAACGTATATCATTGTATTGCGATGGGTTAGACATCATAGTATCAATTGTAGGTGGTTATACTTACTACAAAGCTATGATGATTTTTTGAGTTTGGATTATACGTAAACCTTGGATTTTTTGAGGTTATTATCTTAAATGGGCAAAAAAATGTTAAAGTTTTTAACAGCGTAAGTTGCTACTTACATTCTTTTAAATAAAGCCCCTCCTTTTTGCCTCGTTAATTAAGGCAAGGTCATTTTCGTTTTCAATATCAAAAATAAATTTAAGTTTACGCTTTCTGGTTTCTATACCTGTTACAGATAAATTAACGTAATCTACTAAGTCTTTTGTTTTAATTCCTAATGATAAACGATATAGTATTTCTTTATCATCTTCATTAATCATTATATTGTTAGTCATTGTTTTTCTAAAAACATCAATGGCAGATTTAGAATAGTATGTACTATCATTTAAAACATTATCTAACGCTTTTTCAATCACTTCTTCATTAACTTCTGTTTTAACAATGTAGCCATCTGGGTTTACAGAAGAAAATATATTACTAATTCGCAAACTGTCGCTAAATGAAGATTGAAATATTATTTTTGTTTTAGGAGATATCTCTCTTAAAAGCATCCCTAAATGTTCTCCAGTTTTGTTTCCATCAATATTTTCTTTGTCTGGTTTTTCAATTTGTATGTCTAAAAATGCAACATCAAAAATATTACTTTCAATTATTTTTTTAGCCTCTTGGTAGCTATTTGCGGTGGTTAAGTTAATATTATATTTAGCTGGGTTTATATCTGCAAATGTATACTGGTATCCTTTTAGTATAAGTTGATGATCATCAACAGCTAATATTTTTAGGGTTCGCATATTATGTTAAACTTTGATCTGGTTTATGAATTAAATACTTTTTTATCTTCTACAGGTATGGTAATGTAGATTTTTGTTCCTTCACCAATTTTACTCTCTATATTAACGTTTGCATTAATTTTATTAGCTCTAGAGTAAATATTTTTAAGTCCAATACCTCTTTTTTTCTTTTGGAGGTTAAAACCTACACCATCATCAGATAAAATTACTGATAAATTTGAATTCTTCATACTTAAATCTAATAAAATGTTTTCTGCTTTAGAATATTTTACACAGTTTTGTACACCTTCTTGTATCATTCTATATAGGTTAATTTTAATTTCTGCATTTAAGTAATCCCAATCTATTTTTTTATCAAACGTAAAGCTTGTTTTTATATTTGATGCTTTACTGGTATTGTGTAAAAGTTCTATAATAGAATTTGTAAAGTTTTGCATTTTTTTGGATGATGCAGCACTTAATGTATGTGATATTGTTCTAATTTCTTCTGCTGTTTCTTGTAATTGCTTTATAAGATCTAAACGCTCTGCAATTGCTTCTTCATCTGCTCTTTTATTTGTGGCTTTTAAAATTAAACCTATACCAGTTAAGCTGCCAAGTACACCATCATGTAACTCCTGAGATATGCGTAGTTGCTCTTCTTGTTTGGCTTGTGCAAGTTTTCCTTTTTGATCTAACATTAAGTTAAATGTTTCTAAGTTGGTTTCTTGCTGTTCTTGTTCAAATTTTAATTTCTGATTTTTTATATACTGACTACCAATTATAAAAATAGCAAAAGCCAATAGGAGGGCACCAATTACAAAAGATATTAGAATTTGTTTTTGTTCTTCTAATTCTTCTTTTTCTTCAATTACCTCGTCAGTTTCATATTTAATACGAGTAAATTTATCTTGTATCATACGCTCCTCTGCAATTAAACTATCATTTAAAACAATATATTTATGAGCATAGTTACTTGCATTTATGGGGTCTATAGATGTTAAAATGTCATATGCTTGTAATAATCGTTTATTGTTTTTGTTTGCTAAGGAATACTCTTCAGATTTTTTAGCGTTTTCTAACGCTTTAGAAGTATCCTTTTTTAAAATGTAAAACTCCGCTAAATTATAATGACTAATAGCTAATCCTGTGTTGTCTCCTAAGCTATCTCTAATTTGTAAGGCGCGTATTAATTGTTTTTCTACATTAACTGTATCTTTAATTTTTAACTTAGTATAGGCTAGGTTGTCTAAAACTTTAGCGTAGAATAATGCTTTTTTTTCATACAAACTGTCTACGGCTAACACTTTTTCATAGTTTTCTATTGCATTATCATAATCTTCTTTATCTCTATATACATTAGCAATATTGTTTACTAAGGTTGTATTTATTTTACTTTTAGGTTTAATCTTTTTGTAATATTCTAGTGCTTTATTATAGTACTCTAAAGCTCTATCATGTTCTTTTAGTGCATTAGTAACTGATCCTAAATTGTTGTATGAACTATATAGTTCTAAATCTGAGTCTTCAACATCATCAAATAATTCAATAGCTTTTATGGTAGATATTTCACTACCTCTATAATCTTTTACATGTGATTGTAAAATAGAGAGTGATTGAAGAACTGTACCTTCTTTTTTCTTCTTTTTTTGAAGAGCAAAAATGTTTTGTGCTTTTAAGTAGTAAACGTAACTACTGTCTACTTTTAATTTTTCGTGGAAAAAATATCCCAGATCCCAATAAGCATAAGCTAATAATGTAGAGTCTTTTTGTTTTAGAGATAACTCCATTACTTTTTTATTGGTTTCTCTAAAATTTAAGGAGTCGTCTTGTGTTAAATAAGTGTATGCAAGTGAGTGTAGTTGTCTTCTGTAAACAGAATCCTTTTTATGTTGCAAAAGGTTTGTAGTATCTTTTGTTTTTTGTTGATGCTTTGTAACTTCTACAAGCTGTTGCTTCTCCTTTTTTTGATTACAAGAAAATAGTAATACCGTAATAATAAGTAGCGTATATAATTTTTGCACGTAGATTGGGTTTTTAAATACCCCAAGGTATAAAAAAAGCCTTAAATGTTAAATTTAAGGCTTTAAAATATTTTTATTTTTTTTAAAGTTTTTAGTCTACTGCACCACCACTACCTTTTGGCAATTCAACTTCATCGTCATCAGTACTAACTTCACCACCACTACCTTTTGGCAATTCAACTTCATCATCATCAGTACCAACTTCACCGCCGCTACCTTTTGGAAATTCAACTTCATCATCATCAGTACTAACTTCACCACCGCTACCTTTTGGCAATTCAACTTCATCATCATCAGTAGATACTTCACCGCCGCTACCTTTTGGCAATTCAACTTCATCGTCATCAGTACCAACTTCACCGCCACTACCTTTTGGAAATTCAACTTCATCATCATCAGTAGCATTAATATTTTCATATAAAGCGTCATCAGATGCACTGTCTACATCACAAGAGAATAATAATAGGCTAAAGATAAATAATACAAGTAGGTTAATTAAATTTTTCATAATCATTTTTTTTGGTTAAATATATTTTTATTGCTTTGCTAAAGTATAATTATTTACTGTCTGTATAAGTAAGAAATTATATCTATTAGTGTAAGTCATATATCTGTTAGTGTTTGGGGTGGTTTTGTTAGTTTTTGTTCAATTCTGAGTAGAAATTGTATTTTTGCTTATCTTATTTTTAATAATATCTATTTTTTGTTTGTATGATTTTGAGAATGGTAGTTTAACATCGCTCTTTTTAATAACGCAGACATTTTTACCATAATTAATGCCAGATACATATGTGCTATTTATAATGTAACTTTGATGAATTCTTATAAAGTTTTCAGGTAGTTTGTTTTCAAAAGTCTTAAGAGTTTTAAAGGCGCTTACTTTTTTACCACTATTAAGGTATATATCTGTAGCATTATTGTCTGCTTTAAGGTATAATATATCTGATGTTTCTATGTATTGGTAATCTTTATATGATTGAAGGCATAATGTTGGTGAAGTTTCTTTTTTGGGAGTTTGCTTTCTAATTTTAAAAACAGCTTTTCTAATATCAAACTCATTATATGGTAGCAACCAATAATCAAAAAAACCATTTTTGATTGCCTCATACGCATATTCTTTATTTTTGCTTACACCTATAATTAAAGGAATTTGATTTATGTATTGATGTAAATCTGAAACCATTTGAAAATACTCTAAAGCATTTTTTTGAAGATCTATAAAAATGATGTCGGGACCATACTTAAGTATACTGTTTAATGCAGTATTAGAATTTTCTGAAATATTTACGCACATAAAATCCTTGTACTCTTCTAAATAATACTGAAGCTGTAAATTAGAAGAAGCAGAGTTTCCTATAATTGTATATGAATAATTCATTGCAAATGTTCTCTTGTATAAAATTACATATACATAAGCAATATTGATTATAGGTAAACCTCTAATTTTTTGTGGTTTTAAGTGTTAAAATGTTCGTTTTCTTGCTAATTAGATGTATTATCTTACAAATAGAAAAGAAAATGAATTAGCTTATTGTTTTATCTGTATTTCTAACCTCTATTATTTGTAGTTTATATATAAGATTAGTTTTGATGTGTTTTTAAGGATAGCTGTAGAAGTAAATTAGAAACTAAATTTTTTAGAGGGTACTTTTTTTATATTATCCTTATACGTGTAATTACTTAGTAAGTTATGAGAGCTTTTGTATATAAAGCTGATGTGTATACTTATGAATAAAAAAAAAGGTATCATATTATTTTGTTACTTATTTAAGTTAATAAATAAGGCCATATATAATAAGGTATAAAAGTTGCTAAAATAATAGCATATTAGTCAATAAAAATATTCTTTATTTTTTCAGATACACGAATAGGGCGTAAGCTTTTAGAGTTTAAGAGGCACCATTCTGTTTTAGATTTTAGTATAAGTTTATTGGTTTTTGCATTTTTCATTTCTACAATACGTATAGATATGGCTCCCTCTGATTTTTTTATATAGGTTTTTAATTCAATAACATCATTTAATACCGCAGCAGATTTGTATTCTAAATAGTGAGTGCTAACTACCCACATATGGTTGTCTTGGACCTCTTTACTTGCAGAGGCTTGCCAATGTTCTTTAGATATATCTTGTACCCATTGCAAATACCTGACATTATTAACGTGATTTAAATCATCTAAATCATCCTTAGTTACGGTAATAGTTTTGTGATATACTTTCAAACGTTATTTTTTTATAAGGGCAACTTCAAACATTTTATCCCAGTTTTTACCAGTAACAAAAAACGTTTTTGTTGTAGGGTTGTAAGCAATACCATTTAAAACATCTACATTATCAGTTTTGGTAACTTTATCCTTTAAACCGTTAAAGTTAATTATGCCTTCTACTATACCACTGTTTGGATTTATTATAACTGCTACATCTTGCCCAGATTGCCAAGTATTAGCATAAATTTTTCCATCTACATATTCTAGCTCATTAATTTTAATTAGTTTTTTACTATTTGTGTACACTTCAATAGCACTTTCCTCTATTAAAGTTTCTGCATTTAGTGTCCAAATTTTTTCAGAACCATCACTCTTATATAGTTTTTCACCATCATTACAAAATCCCCAGCCTTCTTTACTTTTTCCGTATGTAAATTGATCTATTTCTTTAAAAGTATCTGCGTTGTAAACAAAACCAATATTACTTTGCCATGTTAAATGGTATATTTTGTTGTCTAAAATAGTAATGCCTTCTCCAAACTGAGTATCCTTTAATTTGTGCTCTTTAAAAATAGTACCAGTTTTATAATCTAACTTTACTAAAACAGATTTTCCTCTTTTACCAGTACTTTCATACAAGGTGTCTTTATAAAACTCCAGACCCTGTGTAAAGTAGTTTGGGTTATGCGGATATTCATTTAAAATTTCATAAGTGTATATACTAGGAGCGGTACTTGCAAACACGGTTATTTTTTTTGAAACTTCTACAACGGTATCATCATCATAGGTAATTTCTGCTGTAACAGTTTTTTTTCCAACTTTTTCTGTTTTTAAGACTAATTTATTGTCTTTAACATCAACTTTTTCACCATCTAAAGTATACGAAACGGCATTAATAGTTTTGTTTTTTTTGTTTTTTACAGTAATATCTACAGTTTCATTTTGATGAAATTTTGCTTTTTTACCGGTTATTTGTATTTCAAATAACTTAGAAGCAGGTGTATTTGCTCCTCCACAAGAAATTAATAATATTGTTATTGCGCTGTAAGTTAAAAACTTAAGTGTTTTCATAATAATGGTATTAGTATTAGCAAGGTATTTAATTAAAATTAGAATGAAAAATGATTGCGAAAAATTTAAAAGATTGTATATTTGCACCCGGCAAGTCCTACACGACCAGCTCCTGCTTAATCCCCCAGGGTGGGAACGCAGCAAGGGTACGCGGTTGAGCGGTGCGATGTAGGTAGCTTGCCTTTTTTTATGCGCTAAATTTAGCAAAGCATAATTTCCACTATCCTTTATTTATTTGTTAATTTGCACTCGTAATTATTTTAATAATATGAGTAATAAAGTAGTCTTAATAACAGGCGGTTCTTCAGGTATAGGTAAATCTATAGGTATTTTTTTAACTGCTAAAGGCTATACTGTGTATGGTACTACACGTGACAAAGCTAAATATCCAAACTTTAATCATTTTAACTTAGTTAACCTAGACGTAAGAAATACAGAAACTATTAATGAAGCTGTATCTTATGTTATAGAGCAAGAAGGTCGTTTAGATGTTTTGGTTAATAATGCTGGTGTTGGTATTACTGGCCCAATAGAAGAAACTCCTAATCAAGAAATTATTAATGCTTTTGACGTTAATTTAAATGGCCCTATTCATGTCATGAAGGCTGTGTTACCGCAGATGAGAAAACAAAAAAACGGACTAATTATAAATATTACCTCTATTGCGGGTTATATGGGCTTGCCTTACAGAGGAATTTACTCTGCAAGTAAAGGAGCTCTGGAGCTTGTTGTAGAGGCAATGCGTATGGAGGTAAAAGATTTTGGTGTGCATATAACAACAGTGGCTCCAGGAGATTTTGCAACAAATATTGCTTCAGGTAGGTATCATGCCCCTCTTTTAGATTCTTCTCCTTATAAAAAACCATATGGTAATACATTAAATGTAATGAACGAGCACGTAGACTCTGGTAATGATCCAATACAGGTTGCAGAAATGGTTTTTAAAATTATGAATACTAAAAAACCTAAAGTGCATTACAGAGTAGGGGCTTTTATGCAGAAATTTTCATTGTTTTTAAAGAAAATTTTACCAGATAAAACATATGAAAAATTATTATTGAATCATTACAAATTGTAGTTTTGTAACAATTGTAAAATAGCAGATTAACTGTAAAACCATATTTACTTAAAACATAATTTTTAAAATAACAAAAGATGAAATTTTTTATTGACACAGCAAATTTGGCACAAATAAAAGAAGCACAAGAATTAGGTGTTTTGGACGGTGTAACAACTAACCCTTCTTTAATGGCCAAAGAGGGCATTACTGGTAAAGACAATATTTTAAAACATTATGTTGATATCTGTAACATTGTAGATGGTGATGTTTCTGCAGAAGTTATAGCTACAGAGTATGAAGCAATGATTAAAGAAGGTACGGAGCTGGCTGAATTGCACGAGCAAATTGTTGTAAAATTACCAATGATTAAAGACGGTGTAAAAGCGTGTAAGTATTTCTCTGATAAAGGAATAAGAACTAATGTAACACTAGTTTTTTCTGCAGGTCAAGCTTTATTAGCTGCTAAGGCAGGTGCAACTTATGTATCTCCTTTTATTGGTAGGTTAGATGATATTTCTACAGACGGTTTAAACTTAATTGCTGAGATTAGACATATATATGATAACTATGCATTTTCTACAGAGATTTTAGCAGCATCTGTTAGACACACAATGCACGTTATAGATTGTGCTAAAATTGGAGCAGATGTAATGACTGGTCCTTTATCTTCTATTGAAGGTTTATTAAAGCACCCTTTAACTGATAGTGGCTTAGCTAAATTTTTAGAAGATTACAAAAAAGGAAACTAGTTTCTAAAACTTTTAAGTATAAAAAAATCCCCTAAAATTATTTTAGGGGATTTTTATTTTTCATACAAGAGCTATATTAACGGTTAAAACTCACCATACATATTAGCAAAAGCATTTTTAATTTTGCCTTCTTTAGTAACAATTGCCCTGTTTAGTTTACCGTTAATTATTAAGGCATTATTTATAGTTTTAAGATTTTTTGCTCTGTACTGTGTATCTTGGTCTAAATTGTTAGACTTAATAATGTTTTCCCAACTTTGTTTGTCTGTTCTTAAACTTATACCAATAAATGTATTTTTATTATTAGGATTATTTTTTAATGTATTTACACGATTAATAATGTTTTTAAAATGCTTACTATTTTCTCCCATCCAAAAGTAAAAAACAACATTTTTTTGGTCTTCACTAATAGCTTTTAATGTTTTTTCTTTTCCGTTAAAACCTTCTAAGCTAATAGCTGGTAAGCTATTGTTTGGCTGTAAACGCTCTATATTTACAAATAATGAGTCTATTTCTGCTATATGTTTATTTTTACCTGCAATTTTATGTAAGCCGGTCATAAACAATTTATTATTCTCGTATGTGTCATCAGAACGTAATAGGTAATTTAAAGCAACGTTTCTTATTAAGTTGTCTTTTAGGTTCTTTTCACCAACCATACTATCTATTAGTTTTAGTTGGTGCTCACTAAAATGTAGCTGATTTACATAATAACTTCCGTTTATTTCACAACCTTCTTTACAATTTATATAAGACATACCACCAAAGTGTTGCTTCATAAAATTATAATATGGAGTAATATAAGTGTAGTTAGAGTTATTATATGTTAAGTCTTTACGGTAAGCATAAAAATCTTCAGGTGGCTGTTTTAATGATTTTTCTTTTAAAGCTCTTCTATGTTTAAAAGGGTACTTTTCTTTGTATAAATATGTAGTGTAATCTATACCTGTTTTTGCTATTGTAACGGCATCATCAGACAAATTTGCATCAACCTTTAAATTATTTAATGCATTTATTTTTATGTCGTGTAAAGAATCTACTTTTTTACTAAACTCATTAGGTTCTAAAATGTACATTTTGTCTAAAATGTTCAATTCTTCATTTTCATGAGTTAAAAACATTTCAAGTAAAAAGTTGTTTATTTCTTGTCCAATACCATCAAAAACTAGAGATTCATCAAAATCTACAGTATTAACTCTAATTAATAAACTATCTCCTTTTTCTAGATAAATGTATTGTACTTCTTTGTGACCAAAATGGTATAGACCCTCTTCAGCCGAAGAATCTAATTCAAAAGCAAACCTGTTATTGTTGTCTAATTTACTAGAGCAAACCTTACGATCATCTTTGTAAAGAACAACACTATCGTTTTTAGGGTTTACAATTTCACCAGCAAAGTATATGTAGGGGGAGTTTTTTTGTTTCTCGCCGCAACTTATTAGTAAAGAAATGGAAAGAAAGAGTAAAAATTTATTCATATAGTAATAGCTAACGTTACACACAAATTTAATGAACCTTAAGGTGTACTATTGTTAATGTGTCGTTAAAAAAAATATTAGAAAGATGAAATACACGGTTTATTGGTTAAAATGTATTGGCATTAGGGGTTTAAATTCACTATTTTTGCACAAATTTTAAAATAAAAATATGCTATCAGTATCTAATTTATCTGTTCAATTTGGAAAAAGAGTCCTTTTTGATGATGTAAACGTAACTTTTACTCAAGGAAATTGTTATGGTATAATTGGTGCCAATGGTGCTGGTAAATCTACCTTTTTAAAAGTGTTATCAGGACAAATAGATCCTACTTCTGGACACGTGCATTTAGAAGCGGGTAAAAGAATGTCTATTTTAGAACAAAACCACAATGCTTATGATGAGTATACGGTACAAGAAACAGTGGTTATGGGTAACAAACCATTGTATAAAATTAAAAAGGAAATTGATGCACTTTATGCAGATTATAATGATGAAAATGCAGACAGAATAGGAGAGTTACAGGTGCTTTTTGAAGAAATGGATGGTTGGAATGCAGATAGTGCTGCAGCTACAATGTTATCTAACTTAGGTATATCAGAGGAGTTTCATTTCTCTTCAATGGCAGATTTAGATTCTAAACTTAAAGTACGTGTTTTATTGGCTCAGGCATTATTTGGTAGTCCAGATGTTTTAATTATGGATGAGCCTACCAACGACTTGGATTATGAAACTATTAACTGGCTAGAGCGCTTTTTAGCAGGTTATGATAATACAGTTATTGTAGTATCACATGATAGACACTTTTTAGATGCAGTTTGTACTTCTATAGGTGATATAGATTTTGGTAAAATAAACTTGTACTCTGGTAACTATACTTTTTGGTATGAGAGTAGTCAACTTGCAGCAAGACAAAGAGCTCAGCAAAATAAAAAGGCAGAAGAAAAAGCAAAAGAACTACAAGAGTTTATTATGCGTTTTAGTGCCAATGTTGCTAAAAGTAAACAGGCTACTTCTAGAAAAAAAATGCTTTCTAAATTAAAGATTGATGACATTAAGCCATCTAGTAGAAGATATCCTGCAATAATTTTTGAAAGAGAAAGAGAGGCGGGAGATCAAATTTTAAATGTAGAAAACCTTTCGGCAACATCTGAAGATGGTGATTTACTATTTAAAAATGTAAATATTAATTTGGCAAAAGGAGATAAGGTTGCTATAATATCTAAAGATTCTAGGGCTAGTACTGCTTTTTATGAAATTATAAATAATAATAAACAAGCTGCTTCTGGTGAGTTTAAATGGGGTGTTACAACATCGCAGTCATATTTACCGGCAGACAACTCAGAATTTTTTAATAAACCAATAAACCTAGTAGATTGGTTGCGCCAATGGGCAAAAACAGAGGAAGAAAGAGAAGAAGTACATATTAGAGGGTTTTTAGGGAAAATGCTTTTTAGTGGAGAAGAAGGACTTAAAAAATGTACTGTATTATCTGGAGGAGAAAAAGTACGTTGTATGTTAAGTAGAATGATGATGCTAAGAGCTAATGTAGTAATGTTAGATGAGCCTACAAACCACTTAGATTTAGAAAGTATTACAGCTTTTAATAACTCTTTAAAAAACTTTAAAGGAACAGTTTTGTTTACAACACACGATCATGAGTTTGCTAACACTGTTGCTAACAGAATTATAGAGTTAACGCCTAATGGAGCTATAGATAGGTACTTAACGTTTGATGAGTATATGTCTGATAAGTCTATAAAAGAACAAAGAGCAAAGTTATACCAATCTTAATAAATTGTTACTTTACCGATAAAATGCACATTTTATAGTTGTGTAGTAATGTAAAAGTTGTATATTGTCGGTGAACTTAAGCCGTTCACCGACAATTAAAATGATATTTACTTTTACATTCGTATGAAATTCCCCCTAATTCATCTAGTAATAGCTATGCTATCTGCAGGCTATTTATCAGCTCAAAACACTTCTGCAACTATTAATAACCAAGGGATGAACCCTAATTTTTCTATTGTAGAAAATACACAGCAGTCACAAACACACAAAACTTTATTAGCGGCTATGCAAGGATCAGATTTAGAAGATTTGTTGCGTAACGATGGCCCTTTTACTGTATTTGCACCTAGTGATAAGGCATTTAGTAAAATGTCTTCTGAGAAATTAACTGAGTTGTTAAAAAGTGAAAATAAAAAGGACTTAACCTCTTTGCTTACATACCATATTATTGCCGGAAAAATATCTGCTTCTAAAATTTTAAAAGCAATGTGCCAAGGAAATGGAGTAGCAACTTACACTACCATACAGGGTAAAAAAATTGTTGCAACTATGAAGGGTACAGATATAATACTTACAGATGCGTTAGGGCACTCTGCTAAAATTACAGCTGCAGATGCAGAACAATGTAATGGTGTTATGCATCTTATAGACAGCGTAATTTTACCAAAGCAGATTTAATTACGTTAATACGTTAACGTAATTCTGCTCCTAATTTTTTCTCGTAGTTATTTCTAAGTTTAGACATAATTTTGTCTATTTGTTTGTCTTTTAGCGTGTCTTTATCATCAGATAATGTAAAGCTTACAGCGTAAGATTTTTTACCTTTTGGTAACTTGTCACCAGTGTAAACATCAAACAAGTTTACTTCTTTTAAAAATTTCTTTTCAGTTTCAAAAGCAATGTCATAAAGATCTTTAAAGTTTACTTTTGTATCTAATAGTAACGCAAAATCTCTTTTAACACTTGGGTACTTGCTAATTTCTTTAAAAACAATTGTGTTTTGCTTGGCTAATTTTATAATATTATCCCAGTTAAAATCTGCAAATAAAACCTCTTGCTTAATGTCAAAATCTGCTGTTATAGATGGTTTAATAACACCAAACTCTACCACAGCTAATTTATTTGCTTTTAGGGATAAACCTTCTTGAAAAACATCGTTCTCTACAGGAGAAGAACTTGTTTTACGAATACCAAGTTTGCTAAACACAGTTTCTATACAAGACTTTAAATAAAAGAAATCTGATTTGTTTTGAGTTGCGTACCAGTTTTCATCTTCTTGTTTACCTGTTAAAAACAGAGACAAGTGTTTGTTCTCTATTCTTTTGTCTAAGTAGTTGTGGTAAGTTTTACCAAATTCAAAAAACTTAAGGTTTAACTTTTTTCTATTAATGTTGTGTGATATTGCCTCTAAACCACTAAATAGCATAGACTGTCTTAGTACAGATAAGTCTGAGCTAAGTGGATTAAGCATTGCCACAGAATTACTATCTTTTAAGTTTTCTGAGTGTTTATTGTAATCTATAGTGGTTAAACTATTAGCCATAATCTCATAAAAACCTTGGCTAGCTAATTGGTTCCCTATTACATTTTGCAATTTGTAATCTTCAAACCTAGATGTTGTAGCTATAGATGCATTAAGTTTTGTTGTAAAGTTTATGTTGTTGTAACCGTAAACTCTAAGTATTTCTTCAATAACATCTACTTGCCTTTGTACATCTACACGGTAAAAAGGAATAGCAAGTCCCATTCCAGATTCAGAAACATTCTTAACTTTAATATCTAAAGATGTTAAAATAGATTTTATGGTTTCTCCTGGTATGTTTTGTCCTATTAATTTGTTTATTTTTTCATAGGTTAAAAACACTTCGTGGTCTTCAACTCTTTTTGGATAAAGCTCTACAATGTCAGATGTTATGTCACCCCCTGCAATTTCTTTAATTAATGATGCAGCTCTGCGTAGCGCATACTCAACATTTTGTATATCTATGCCTCTTTCAAACCTAAAAGAAGCATCAGTATTTAAACCGTGTCTTTTTGCAGTTTTTCGTACAGACACCGGATTAAAGTAAGCACTTTCTAAAAATATTGCTGTAGTATTTTCTGTAACACCAGAATCTTTTCCTCCTAAAATACCAGCTATACATAGTGGTTTTTCTTCGTCACAAATCATTAAGTCTTCTTCGTGTAGTTCTCTTTCTACATCATCTAAAGTTGTAAACTTAGTACCAGCAGCAACTGTTTTAACTTCTATTTTGTGACCTTTAATTTTATTAGCATCAAAAGCATGTAGTGGTTGCCCTAATTCATGTAAAACATAATTTGTAGCATCTACAACATTGTTTTTAGGTGTTAATCCTATAGAGCGTAATCTATTTTTTAACCAATCTGGAGAATCTTTAATCTCTAAATTACTAATTGTAACACCGCAATACCTTGGTGCTAGTTCGTTATTATCTACATCTACAGTAACTTTTAATGATCTATTTTCTACATTAAAGTTTGTTACAGGAGGTGTAATTAATTCTTTTTTAATTTCTTGTTGAATTAAACCGGCTCTTAAATCTCTTGCAACACCAAAATGGCTCATTGCATCTGCACGGTTAGGAGTTAAGCCTATTTCAAAAACAGTATCTAACTCAACCTCAAATATATCTGCACAAGGTGTGCCAGGTGTTAAGTCATCTGCTAAAACCATAATGCCTTCATGGCTTTGTCCTAAACCAAGTTCATCCTCGGCGCAAATCATTCCGTGACTTTCTTCACCACGTATTTTTCCTTTTTTTATTTTCCAGGCTTCACCCTCAGCAGTATATAAAGTAGTGCCAATAGTTGCTACTGGTACTTTTTGCCCTTTGTCTACGTTAGGAGCACCACAAACTATTTGTACAGGAGCATCTGCTCCAATATCTACAGTTGTTAATTTAAGTTTATCTGCGTTAGGGTGTTTTACACAAGTTAATACGTGCCCTACCACAATACCTTTTAGTCCGCCTTTAACACTTTCAAATTCAGAAATGCCTTCTACTTCTAAACCTAAATCTGTTAATAATTCTGCTGTTTTATCAGCTTCCCAATCAATATGTAAAAACTGTTTTAACCAGTTGTAAGATATTTTCATTTTAAAAATTTAAAACCCCAAAGATAGGACAATGAATATAGACATTCAACACATATTTACATCAATTGCCTTTTTTTATTGTAAGCTTTTCAATTATATTACGATTTTTACAAAAACCGCTTTATTATGAAGAAATTAGGGATTTTATTTATTATTTCAATTTTTGTTATTTCTTGTTCAGAACCCAAAAAAATAACACTGCAAAAGGGCAATTGGTTAGCAAAATTGCAAGTACAAGATAATAAAGACCTACCTTTTTCTTTTTTTATAGATTATAATGACCAGAACGAAATTGAAATACAGGTTTTTAATGCTGAAGAAGTAATTACTGTAGATGAAATTGTAGTAAAAAATGACTCTTTAACTATTAAAATGCCTGTTTTTGAAGGGTATTTAAAGGGGGAATTTACACCTCATAAAATTACAGGCAATTTTGTAAAAGAGAGTTTAGATAGGGTAGTGCCCTTTACAGCTATATATACTAATAATATTTTAGAACGATTTGCAACCACCAATTCTCCAAAAGTAAATGTAACAGGTATTTGGGAAACTGTTTTTAGTCCTAATACAAATGAGAGTTACATAGCTAAAGGTATTTTTAAGCAGGTTGATGCTAAGGTAACAGGTACTTTTAGAACTACAACAGGAGATTATAGGTATTTAGAAGGTGTAGTAGATGGCGATTCTTTAAAGCTTTCAACTTTTGATGGTGCACACGCATTTTTATTTACAGCTAAAGCTACAGATTCTGTTTTAGAAGGGACTTTTTATTCTGGTAATCATTTTAAAGAGCCTTTTATTGCAAAAAGAAATAAAAGTTATGAATTGCCTGCGGATACTTCACTTACATATTTAAATGAGGGATATAAAAAATTAGATTTTTCATTTCCTGATGAAAATAATAATTTAATTTCTTTAACAGATGCAGCGTATAAAAACAAAGTGGTAATTGTACAAATTATGGGTACTTGGTGTCCTAATTGTTTAGATGAAACAAAATTTTTAACCGAGTTTTTAACTGAGCACAAGAATAAAGATTTAGAGATAATTTCTTTAGCATTTGAGTATGCTAAAACTAAGGAAAGTGCTTTTAACAAAATAAGAAGGTTAAAAGAAAAAGTAAATGTGCCTTACCCAATTTTACTTGCTCAATATGGGAACTCTAGCAAGCAGCAAGCGCAGCAAAAATTACCTATGTTAAACCATATTTTATCGTACCCAACAACCATATTAATAGATAGAAATGGAGATGTGCGTAAAATACATACAGGTTTTAATGGTCCTGCTACAGGAGAAAAGTATAAAGAATTTAAAACCGATTTTACAAATACAATAAATAGACTATTAAAAGAAAAATCTACTAAATAATAGTAGATTTTCCTAAGCCTATGTTTTCATTGTTTAAATGTAAATACTCATCTGTATCTACAATGCTATTAGCAATATAGTCACCCACATAATCTGTTCCTAAAGTGCTGTCTGCATTTAAGTCTGGTGTAACTACGTTGTTTAGTATTGCGTTTTCTACAGCCATATGTATAGCTTGTGCCTCTTCAATTAAACCGTGATGTTCTAGCAACATTGCAGCAGACAAAATTGCTGCTATAGGGTTAGCAATATCTAAACCGGTTGCTTGCGGAAAAGACCCGTGTATAGGTTCAAACATTGCGTTGTCTGCGCCTACAGATGCAGAAGCAAGTAAACCAATAGAACCTGTAATAACACTAGCCTCATCAGAAATAATGTCACCAAACATATTATTGGTTAAAATAACATCAAACTGTGATGGGTTTAAAATCATTTGCATAGCAGCATTATCAACAAATAAAAAGTCTAACTCTATTTCTGGGTAACTTTCACCTATTCTTGTAACTACTTTGCGCCATAATCTAGATGACTCTAGTACATTTGCTTTGTCTACAAGTGTTACTTTTTTTCTTCTGCTTTTAGCAGCTTTAAATGCTAAATGTGCAATTCTGCTTATTTCCTTTTCAGAATACTCACATAGGTCAGAAGCTACTGTTCCTTTTTCATTTATTTTTTTCTCTCCAAAATAAATGCCGCCAGTTAACTCTCTGTAAATAGTAAAATCTACTCCAGAAACAATTTCTTTTTTTAGTGGAGACCTATCTATTAAACTTTGGTATACACGTACAGGTCTAATGTTGCTAAATAAACCTAATTCTTTTCTAAGTTTAAGTAAACCTTGCTCTGGACGTACTTTAGCATTAGGATCATTGTCGTATTTTGGGTCGCCAATAGCGCCAAATAAAACAGCATCAGAATTTTTACAAAGTTCCAAGGTTTCATCTGGTAATGGGGTACCAGTTTGGTCTATGGCAGTAGCACCAACTAAAGCAGGGGAAAAGGTGAAATGGTGATTAAAAGTAGTCTCTACAGATTGTAGACATTTAACTGCTTGTGCAAGAACCTCTGGTCCTATACCATCACCGCTAAGAAGAGCTATTTTTAAGTTCATAATTATACCGTTGTTTCTATTTCTATTTTACAGACACTTATTATTTCGTGTATGTCTTCATCAACTACTTCTTTCTTTCTATCAGCATAGTTTAAAAACTCAGTATAAACAACATCTAATTGTGTTTTAGTAAGTTCATAACCTATATTTTTTGCTCTATATGCTAAAGCAGCTCTACCGCTACGTGCAGTAAGTACTATAGAAGATTCGTTAACACCAACATCTGCAGGGTCTATAATTTCGTACGTTTCTCTATTTTTAATTACTCCGTCTTGGTGTATACCAGAACTATGAGCAAAAGCATTTGCACCAACAATAGCTTTGTTAGGTTGTACAGGCATTCCCATTTTGTTAGAAACCATTAAACTGGTGTCATACAATAACTTGCTGTTAATGTCTGTATCTAAGTTAAGGTTAGGGTGTTGTCTTAAAATCATAACAACTTCTTCTAAAGAAGTGTTACCGGCACGTTCTCCAATACCGTTTATTGTACATTCTATTTGCCTTGCACCATTCATAACACCGGCAATAGAGTTGGCAGTCGCTAAGCCTAAATCGTTATGGCAATGGCAAGATAAAATAGCCTTGTGTATACCTTCTACATTTTCGTATAAGTATTTCATTTTTGCACCATATTCTTCAGGTAAACAATATCCTGTGGTGTCTGGTATATTTAATACAGTTGCACCAGCTTTTACAACAGCAGAGCATACTTTTGCTAAAAACTCATTGTCTGTTCTACCAGCATCTTCTGCATAAAACTCTACATCTTCTACAAATGTTTTTGCATATTTTACTGCTGCTACAGCTCGTTCTATAATTTGCTCTTTATTAGAGTTAAATTTGTGTTTAATATGAGATTCAGATGTGCCAATCCCTGTATGTATTCTTGGTCTTTTAGCATATTTTACAGCTTCAGCAGCAACTTCTATATCTTTTTTCACTGCCCTTGTTAATCCACAAACTGTTGCATTTTTAACTAATTTAGATATTTCCATTACAGAATTAAAATCTCCTGGACTAGATATAGGGAAACCAGCTTCAATAACATCTACTCCCAATAAGTCTAAACGCTCTGCTATTATTAGCTTTTGCTTAGCGTCTAACTTACATCCTGGGACTTGCTCTCCGTCTCTTAACGTGGTGTCAAATATTTGAACTTTATCTTTACTCATTTTATTTATTTAATTTTGGGCTGCTATACGAATATATAGTCCTTTATTATTAATATTGAATCAACAAAAAAACATTTACAACGTTTAAGTGGTTTTTGTAAATATTAATTATTTGATAATCAGTTATTTAAATTGAATTTTTTACGATGACAACTCCTCATAAAGATGCCTTGTTTGTATTGGTAAAGTCGCTTTCTAAGTCAGAAAAGCGACAGTTTAAGTTGTATGTAGGTCGCTTAGGAGTTAACACAGATGCAAAATTTTTGTCTCTTTTTAATCTTTTAGATAAGGCTAAAACATATAATGAAAAAGTAATTTTAGATAGTGGTATAGTTAAAAAAGCACAACTATCTAACCTTAAAGCACACCTTTACAAACAAATTTTAGTTAGTTTAAGGTTAAACCCTGTAAACCAAAATATACGTGTACAAATTAGAGAGCAACTAGATTTTGCAACTATTTTATATCAAAAAGGGCTGTATAAGCAAAGCTTAAAGCTTTTAGATAAAGTAAAAGGCATAGCAATAGAAAACGAAGAAAAAAATATTGCTTATGAAATTGTTGAGTTAGAAAAAATTATAGAAACTCAATACATAACGCGTAGTATACCAGACAGGGCTAATGAGCTTGCTATACAAGCTAAAGAATTATCTGCACATAATGCAATGACAAGTAAACTTAGTAACTTGTCTCTGCAGTTGTACGGTATGATGTTAAAAGTGGGTTATGTACGTAGTGATGAAGATTTAAAGAAAGTGAAAACATACTTTAATGATCATTTACCTATTTACAATATTGAAGATTTAGGTTTTAGAGAAAAACTGTGGTTATACAAGGCTTATTTGTGGTACAGTTTTTTAACACAAGATTTTTTATCTTGTTACAAATATGCTAACAAATGGGTAGATCTTTTTTATGACAATAAAGAAATGATTTACCTAAATCCTGTTTTCTTTCTAAAGGGAAATCATTACTTATTAGAGTCATTATTTTATGTAAAATACAGCACTCAATTTAAAGCTACATTAACAAAAATGGAAGCTATGATAGAGAGTAAGAGTTTTCCAAAAAACGATAATATTTCTTCGTTAGCATTTTTGTATTTGAATTCAAATAAATTAAATCAGCACTTTTTAGAGGGTACTTTTGAAAAAGGCTTGTATTTGGTGCGTATTGTGGAGTACGGTATAAATAAGCATAAAGACCGTATAGACCAGCATCATATTATGCTTTTATACTACAAATGCGCTTGTTTGTATTTTGGTATAGGAGATAATAAAATGTGTATACAATACTTGAAAAAGATAATTAATAACAAAAATTTAAAAATGAGAGAAGATTTAATGTGCTTTTCTCGAGTATTAAGTTTAGTTGCGCATTATGAAGCAGGTATGGATTACCATTTAGAAGTACAACTTAAAAGCACCTATAAGTTTTTAATTAAAATGAATGATATGCACGCTGTGCAAAAGGAGATGATAAAATTTCTTAGAAACTTACGAGATATTTATCCTACAGATTTGCGCAACGAATTTAAAAAATTGCATACCGAGCTAAAGAAGTATGAAAATCATCCATACGAAAAAAGAGCCTTTTTGTATTTAGATATTATTTCTTGGTTAGAGAGTCATTTATATAACAAACCAGTTGGAGAAATTGTACGAGAAAAAGCTAAAAAATTAACACGATAAATTAAGAGCAAGCATCCCAAATAGGATCTTTAGGTAAAGGAGCTGTGATTTCTAATGGCTCCTTTTTTACAGGGTGAATAAAAGAAAGTTTACGAGCGTGTAAATGTATACCGCCATCAGTATTACTACGATTAAATCCGTATTTTAAATCGCCTTTAATTGGGCATCCTATACCAGATAATTGTGATCTAATTTGATGATGTCTTCCTGTTTGTAAATTTATTTCTAGCAAGTAATAATTATCTAACTTTTTAAGTATTGTATAGTCTAAAATGGCTTTTTTACTATCAGGTACTTCTTTTATGTTAGCGTAAGACTTGTTTTGTTTGGTGTTACGTTTTAGGTAATGTACAAGAGTATCATTATTTTTTTTGGGCTGCTGTTTTACAACAGCCCAATATGTTTTTTTAGCATCTTTTTCTGCAAATAGTTTATTTAAACGAGGTAATGCTTTAGATGTTTTTGCAAAAACTACAATACCTGTAGTGGGCCTATCTAACCTATGTGCAACGCCAAGGTATACATTGCCCGGTTTATTATATTTTTCTTTTATATACGCTTTTACAATATCACTTAGTGGGGCATCACCCGTTTTGTCTCCTTGTACAATGTCTCCAACACGCTTATTAATAGCAATAATGTGGTTGTCTTCATACAATACCTGAAGATTTTGAGGAGTAGAAACTTCTTTTTTTTGCAAAATAGATTGTTATTTAAAAAAATGTAAGAGCAAAAACTTTTTAGTATTGCTCCTCTTCATTAGGGAAGTCTTTAGTTTTTACATCATCTACGTATTGCGAAATTGCAGAACCCATTTCTTCATACAAATTCATATAACGCCTTAAAAAACGAGGGTTAAATTCCTTTGTCATACCTAAAAGATCATGTATAACTAATACTTGCCCATCTACATCACCACCAGCACCAATACCAATTACAGGTATAGTTAAACTTTCTGCAACTTCTTTAGCAAGTGTAGCTGGTATTTTTTCTAAAACAATAGCAAAACACCCTAATTTTTGAAGTAATAAAGCATCTTCTTTAAGCTTTTTAGCTTCTGCTTCTTCTTTAGCTCTTACTGTATATGTGCCAAATTTGTATATAGATTGTGGTGTTAACCCTAAATGTCCCATAACTGGTATGCCAGCGTTAAGTATGCGTTTTACAGAATCTTTAATTTCTATACCTCCTTCTACTTTTATAGCGTGTGCACCACTTTCTTTCATAATACGTATTGCAGAACGCAGAGCTTCTTTTGGGTCACTCTGGTAACTACCAAAAGGAATATCAACAACAACTAAACATCTGTTAATAGCTCTTATTACAGAAGAAGCGTGGTATATCATTTGGTCTAATGTAATAGGTAAAGTAGTTTCATGACCAGCCATAACATTACTGGCAGAATCACCAACTAAAATTACATCTACATTAGCGTCATCTATAATTTTAGCCATAGAGTAATCATAGGCAGTAAGCATAGAAATGCGTTCTCCGTTTTTCTTCATATCTACGAGCGACTTAACGGTTACTCGTTTGTATTCTTTTTTGGCAACTGACATTGTAAGTTTTATTTAGTTTAGATGGGTTAAAATTATGAAAAAAGATTAAGAATTACTGTGTTTATCAAACTTAAGAATGTGATATATTTTTTATAAATTGATAAAAATTAATATGATGAAAAATATTTTACTCACATTTGCAATCTTATTTAGTGCTTTTGTATCTGCACAAGCTAACGAAGTTGATGTTAAAAATACAATAAACTTGTTTTTTGACGCTTTTCATAAGCAAGATTCGGTGCAATTAAAAGCGGTAGCTACTAACACTGTTATATTACAAACTATAGGAGCAGATAAAGATGGTAATACAGTTGTAAAAACAGAGAGTTATTCAGATTTTATAAAAAACATTGTAAGTATACCTGAAGAAGTAAATTTTAAAGAAAAGTTAACTTCATATACCATTAAGATAGATGGAGATATGGCCAATGCTTGGACAGAGTATGAATTTTGGCTAAATGGAAAATTTAGTCACTGTGGTGTAAATTCTTTTCAGTTATTTAAGGATAATGGTGAGTGGAAAATTATTTATTTAATAGATACAAGACGTAAAAAAGGGTGTAATTAATGTTAAGTTATTACATCATTTTCTCTTTTAAACTGTTCTCTTTGTTCCCCCTTAAGTTGTAACTGTTGTTCTATTTTATTTTTTGTTGGTCTTAAAAATAAAAAGTAAACAATAATAGCTACGGTAATGGCTAGGTAAAGTAAGTTGCTTTTAAATAAAGAAAATAGTAAACAAATAAAAGCTGCACCTTCTATAAAAGCGTATTTAAACAATAGAGCAGATTGGTAAACGTCTAGTTTTTGTTTTAATGATTTTTTATTTAAAACAGGTTCTATCTTCTTTTTAAAAACATAGTTGCCTAAAAAAATACCTGTAATAGCTACAAGCGGTACTAGTACAATATAAATACTGTTGGTTGGTATGTTAAATTCCCATTTTTGTTGTTGATAATACATAACAGCTGTAAAAAATATTAAACCAACAGAAAAGGCAATGTGCATTACAGACATTACCTTTAAAAATCCTTTAAATGTTAGTGAGTTTCTGTCCTCCATAGTTTATTTTACTGCCTTTTTATATGCTTCTTGTCCGCCAACAATTGGTAAAGTTATTTTTGTAGCATTAGTGTCTACAGTTAGTTCTGTTCCAGGTTTTGGTAAAATAGTAAATTGGTTATCACTAGAAAAAATAACTAAGCCTATTTGCTGACCAGCTTTTATAATTTGGTCATCTGGTTGTAAATTAAACGTCATAGTATAAAATTTACCAGGCTTTAATGGCTTGCTTTTAGATATAGATTTGTGGTTTTGAGGATCTGCCCAACCGCGAGTAATAATATTGTCTGTAATAACAGTGCCTTCAGTTGTGTTCCAAGGTAAAGAAACTAAAGCAACAGATAAATTTGCAGCTGGTTTACTACTTGCAAGTTTTATGGTAATAGATGCTATACCAGATATGTGAATGTCCTCTGTTAACGTAGGGGTAGTAAACACCAATCTGTTTTTTGATGATGTAGCTTGCGCCAATTCTTCCATAGATATGTTGTGGTCATCAACTAAGGTTTCTGGAGCTTGCTTTTTTGTAGGTTTTAAAACTAATTTTCCTTGTGTAGGAGCTCCATTTTTTAAATATAAAGTAACGTTAAATGCATTAGGGTTTGGGTATGCATCATAAGGAGTTGGGTTATTTGGACTATCATTTTCACGAACAATCCACGCTTTTTTATCGTTCTCAACACCATTTTTTACTCCGTGTAAATAACGAGTAAACCAACGGTTCATAATTTTAATAGGTGGCGGACCTCCGTGTCCGTTTTGGTGGTAATATATTTGTGTTGGTAATCCTTTTTCTTTAGCAGCTTTGTAAATACGGTAGCTATGTTCAGGCATAACATTCCAGTCGTTAAAGCCGTGAGACATTAATAAAGCTGCTTTCATAGGTCCCATTTTGTTAAGGTAATCACGTCCTGCCCAAAATTCATTGTAATCTCCGGTCTCCCTGTCTAAACCGTTTTTTAGCTCGGTATCTCTAATAGTTTTATTGTTATAAGCACGTTTGGCAGGGTCTCCACTGTGTATAAAATCATATAAAACATCTATATCTTCACCTAAATAACCTCCAGGACTCCTAACCAAACCGTTAGAGCGGTAGTAGTGGTATGATGATGTATTTGGAGCAATAGGTATAATAGCTTCTAAACCATCTACACCAGTAGTGGCAGCTGCTAGTGGAATTGTACCGTTGTATGATGTTCCCGTCATACCTACTTTTCCAGTAGACCAAAATGCTTTTACTTCTTCATTGTTATCAGGAGAGGTGTATCCTTTAGCGCGTCCGCAAAGCCAATCTATAACAGCTTTTGGAGCAAGAGCTTCGTTTGGACCACCAACTGTAGGCGCACCTTGAGAGAATCCTGTTCCTGGAGCAGATGTATGTACTACAATGTATCCTCTAGGAACCCATTTTTTTATATGTGAGTTAGATATTATTGGGCGTTTGCCTTTACGTACTACCTCTGGGTGAGAACGTTCTGGAGCTTTTTTACCAAGTTCATGCTTTACATTCCAAAATAAACCTTCTTCAGCGCCAGTAGCTGTGCCAGCGTAATACGGACTAGAACATAAGATAATAGGAAGTTTTAGGTCTTCCGTTTCAGTTTGCTCTGGTCTTGTAACACTAACATGCATACGGTCTAATTTGCCGTCGCCATCAGTATCAAAAGTAGTTTCTACAAATAGATAATGACGTATCCATTTATCAGGATTATTAAAACCTTCTACAATTTGTGCTTCACCATCTTTAAAAACAGGAGTAGTTTTTTGGGTTTGTGCAATACCAACAATCGATATTAAAAAAAATAAAAAATTAAAAATATTGCGTACGCTAGGTTGTCTTTTATTCATAATAAATATTTTGCATTACAAGTGTTTAACAATCACTTAAAAATACACCAACAGCTAAACCACCTGTAGATGTTTCTTTGTATTTAGAGTTCATATCTTTTGCAGTTTCCCACATTGTATTAATTACTTTATCTATAGGTACTTTTACATTTGCAGGATCTGTGTCTAAGGCAAGTTCTGCAGCGTTAATTGCTTTTATGGCTCCCATAGAGGTACGTTCTATACAAGGTACCTGTACCAAACCACCTATAGGGTCACAAGTTAAGCCTAAGTGGTGTTCCATGGCTATTTCTGCAGCCATTAAAACTTGTTCTGGTGTACCGCCTAGTAATTCTGTTAGTGCACCAGCTGCCATTGCAGATGACACGCCAATTTCTGCTTGGCAACCACCCATAGCTGCAGATATTGTAGCTCCTTTTTTAAATAAACTACCAATTTCTCCGGCTACCAATAAAAACTTTTTTATGTGACTAAAATTTGCATTATGGTTTTCAATAACCATATAATACATTAAAACGGCTGGTATTACACCTGCACTACCATTAGTAGGTGCGGTAACTACTCTTCCTAAAGAGGCATTAACCTCGTTAACACTTAGTGCAAAACAGCTAACCCATTTAAGTATTTGTCTAAACTTAACTTCAGTTTTACGTATAGTTTGCAACCATTCTTCAGGAGAGTTGTAACTAAGGTCTCCTTTTAGTTTTTCATGCATATCAAAAGCACGTCTACGAACATTTAAACCACCAGGTAAAGTACCTTGTGTGTGGCAGCCAATATGCATACACTCTAGCATAGTATCCCAAACAGCTTTTAAGTCGGTATCTACTTGTTCTGGTGTACGTAAAGATAGTTCGTTCTCTAAAACTATGTCAGAGATAGATTTATTACCCTTATTACAGTGTTCTAAAAGAGCAACTCCAGAATTTATAGGATGCGGAAAAGTTTTAAATACTTGTATATTTTCTTTGGCGTGTATTCTTTCTTCTTTAACAACAAAACCGCCACCAATAGAATAAAAAGTATCCTCGTAAATGGTACCGTTGTCTAAAGTGGCAGAAAACTTAATACCGTTTGCATGAAATGGCAAAGAAGTTTTTAAAAACACAATATGCTCTGTAGTATTATATGTAATGGCATATTTACCAAGTAATAATAATTGGTTATTTTTTTTTATGGTGTCTATAATAATACCAATATTTTGTACTTGCATAGTTACAGGATCTTCACCAGAGAGTCCTAACATAACTGCAAGGTCTGTGGCGTGCCCTTTACCAGTTAAAGATAATGAGCCATACAATTCTGTATGTATAGTTTTTACACTATTTATAGGGTGCTTCTCTTGTAATTCCTGCAAAAATCGCTCTGCAGCTCTCCAAGGTCCTAGAGTGTGTGAGCTAGATGGCCCCACACCAATTTTAAGCATATCAAAAACACTGATACATTCCATTTACGAAAACGTTTTATTACTGTGGACAAATATACATTTTGGAATCATATATTATACCTTTTTATAGTTTTTGTTTGTTTACAGTTATAATGTGGTCTTTGGTTAAATATACTTAGAATTTTAAAAAAATAGAAGTAGCACTGCCACCTTGTCATATTTTGTTTGCTTGGCATATTGTTTGTCTATCTAAAAGCAAAATATAAATATAAACGCTAATTTATTTAAGTAATATAATATGAGTAAAATTATTGGTATAGATTTAGGTACAACCAATTCTTGTGTTTCTGTAATGGAAGGGAATGAAGCGGTTGTTATTCCAAATGCAGAAGGGAAAAGAACAACACCATCTGTAATTGCATTTGTAGAAGGTGGAGAAATTAAGGTTGGTGACCCTGCTAAAAGACAAGCGGTTACAAATCCTAATAAAACCATATATTCTATAAAACGTTTTATGGGGAACAAATACTCTGAGTCTAGCAAAGAAGCAGATAGAGTACCTTATAAAGTGGTAAAAGGAGATAACGATACGCCTAGAGTTGATATAGACGGACGTTTATACTCTCCACAAGAGTTGTCTGCAATGATTCTTCAAAAAATGAAGAAAACTGCAGAAGATTATTTAGGACAAGATGTTTCTAGAGCTGTAATTACAGTTCCTGCATATTTTAATGATGCGCAAAGACAAGCTACTAAAGAAGCTGGTGAAATTGCTGGTTTAACAGTAGAGCGTATTATTAACGAGCCAACTGCTGCTTCTTTAGCATACGGTATGGACAAAAAAGATACTGACCAAAAAATAGTAGTTTTTGATTTTGGTGGTGGTACACATGATGTATCTATATTAGAATTAGGAGATGGTGTTTTTGAAGTATTATCTACAGACGGAGATACGCACTTAGGTGGTGATGATGTTGATCAAAAAATTATAGATTGGTTAGCTGATGAATTCAAGAGTGAAGAAAGCATAGATTTACGTCAAGATGCAATGGCTTTACAACGTTTACGTGAAGCTGCTGAAAAAGCTAAAATTGAATTGTCTTCTTCTGCACAAACAGAAATTAACTTACCATACGTAACTGCTACAGCTTCTGGGCCAAAGCACTTAGTACGTACATTAACTTTAGCTAAATTTAATCAGTTAATTGATGATTTAGTAAAAAGAACAATAGCACCTTGTGAGTCTGCTTTAAAATCTGCAGGTTTATCTAAGAGTGATATTGATGAGATAATTTTAGTTGGTGGTTCTACACGTATCCCAGCAGTACAAGAAGCAGTAGAAAAATTCTTTGGTAAAAAACCATCAAAAGGTGTTAACCCAGATGAGGTTGTTGCAGTAGGAGCAGCTATACAAGGTGGTGTTTTAACTGGTGATGTTAAAGATGTATTATTATTAGATGTTACACCATTATCTTTAGGTATTGAAACTATGGGTAGTGTAATGACTAAGTTAATTGAGGCTAACACTACAATACCAACTAAAAAATCGCAGGTATTCTCTACAGCAGCAGATAATCAGCCATCTGTAGAAATACACGTTTTACAAGGAGAGCGTCCAATGGCTAATGACAACAAAACAATTGGTCGTTTTCATTTAGATGGTATTCCACCAGCACAAAGAGGTGTTCCGCAAATTGAGGTAACTTTTGATATTGATGCAAACGGTATTATAAAAGTATCTGCAACAGATAAAGCTACAGGTAAATCTCAAGACATTAGAATTGAAGCTTCTTCTGGTTTAACTGAAGAAGAAATCAAAAAAATGAAAGCTGAAGCTGAAGCTAATGCAGAAGCAGATAAAAAAGCTAAAGAAACTGCAGATAAGTTAAATGAAGCAGATGGAATGATTTTTCAAACAGAAAAGCAATTAAAAGAGTTTGGAGATAAAATATCTGATGCTAATAAAAAACCAGTAGAAGAAGCTTTAGAAGAGTTAAAGAAAGCTTATGAAACAAAAGACTTAGCAGTTATTGCTCCTGCTTTAGATAAAATTAATGAAGCTTGGAAAGGTGCTTCTGAGGAAATGTACAAAGCTCAAGCAGAAGCTCAGGGTGGTGCAGCTCCAGGACCAGATGCAGCTGCAGGTGCAGAAGCAAAAGAAGGAGATGATGTAGAAGATGTTGATTTTGAAGAAGTAAAATAACATTTTTTATAACTATATTAAAACCCACTAAATTAATTTTTAGTGGGTTTTTTAGTACATATAACTACAATTTTTACGTTGCATTTTATTTTTTATGAGTAATAAATAACCTAATTTTGGAGTATGACTTTAACCATGCGAAACCTATACTTACTAACTATTCTTATGCTGCCATTTTTAACAATGGCACAAGAACTGCGTATTTTTACTAAAGCAGATTTTAACTTAATTGGTAATGTTAAAAAAAGTACTGTAATTACAAATTACGGTAAAGAAGAGTTTTACTTTAATAAAGATGGGAAATTAACAAAATCTATAACTCGCTATACAGATAAAGATTATAGTATAACTTACTACAAATACAAAAACAATCAAATATTAGAAAAACGATTAGAAAACTATAGAGATGGTGCCTTTGATAAAAGTACATCTATAGCGCATATTTTTTCTATTGATACTACAGGTAATAAACATATAACAGAAAAAATACTTACATACAGTAAAAAGTTTTTAGACCAATATGAGTATGAGTTTGATGAGCAGGGTAAATTAAAGGTTATTAAACGTATTAATAATGAAGAGGTAGATGAAACAACTATAACTTATACAACTACTGATACAGAAAAAGAACAAACATTTTACTTAAACGGAAAAATACAAAAGTCCATACGCGAGTCTTACAAAACAAATGCAAAAAAAGAGAAATTAAAAATAACTTTAACGAAACAGTTTTTAGATGGCAAACCTTTAAAGGCAGAAGAAGTAGTTACTAAAGAAGATGGAACAATAGTTTATAAAGATTATTTTGTTGCAGACGCTACAGGAAATAAGTTTATGTTAGATAAAAAGGAAATATATACTTATAAAAATGATATCAAAGTTGTAGATAAAATAACCGTTAAAAAAGAAAAAACTACTTATGATATAACCTATATGCATCAATTTGATGGGGATAAAGGAAATTGGATAAAACAAGTTATATCACCAGATAACACCTATACTACACGTAAAATAGAATATTACCCAGAAGAAGAAATACCTGCTGAAGAGAAAACTGTTAAGCAATAATTTTTATGTATTAAAAAACTGTTGCTTTATTATTGCCCATTCTTCTTTTAATATACCGTAGCAGCAGGAGTTTCTTTTAATGTTATTTTTAGTAATAACATTTTGTCTTAATATACCTTCTAAGGATGCTCCAAGTTTTTCTACGGCTTTTCTAGATTTAATGTTTCTTTCATCTATACGAAATTCAACTTTGTTAAAATTTAAATTTTCAAAAGCATAGGTAAGCATAAGGTATTTCATTTTGTGGTTTAATCCGGTACCTTGAGTATTAGGAGAAATCCACGTCCAACCTATATGTAAAACTTTATTTTTATCATCTATATTACCAAATCGGGTAGAACCTACGTAAGCAGATGTTCTCATATCAAATACAGCAAAAGGAATACTGTTTTTGTCTTCTATTGCTGTATGTATATAATTAGTTAGTTTTTTTAGTGTAGATATGTCATTAGAACCATATTTGTATACATCAATTTGTTGTGCAATTGGCCATAACAGATCTATATGTTTTTCTTTTAAAGGAATTAGTTGTACAACGTTATCCTTTAAATTGTCTACATTGTGTATCATTCTACTAAAGAGTTTATTATTTCCTTTTTAACCTCATGTGCACCTTTAAAGGTTATAAAATTGGTGTTTGGGTCTATAATGTTTTTAATTCTTATTTTTTCTGCTTTCTTTCGGTCTTCATCAAAAAAGGCATCTTCATCACCAACTATATAAGTTGTTTTGGTTTTATTGTTGTTTAAATATGTAAAGTCTGTTTTAGAGAGTTCATTAGGCACAGTGCCAGCATATAAAACAATGTGGCTGCATTCAATTTTTTCTTGAGCTAGCCATCTTGTTACCACAGATACCCCTTGGGAATATCCTAAAACAATAAAATTGCAATGTTCAGGAATATTTTCTGCAAGGTATACTTTGTTTAAATAGGCAATAACGTTTTTAGTTTCTGTAACTGTATTTTCTCTAGTAAGCCAACTAGCTCCAATATGAGTATACTTATTATTTAAATAGTATTTTGAAGGAGCTTGTGGAGCAATTATATAATTTTCTTTACTACTAAGTTCGTTAAAATAGCGTAAAAAATATCTGCTTAAATAGCCTATGCCGTGGCATACAAGCCAAATGTTTTTAGTGTCTTTGGTTAGGGAGTTAAGTGTAGCATAAGAGTTGGTGGTTGTGTATGTTACTTCTTTTTCTGTAGGCTGCATAAAACAGTAGTTTCAAATGTGTAAAAAAATCAAAATTTAAAGTTATAGCTTTTGTTGTATTTGGATTGATTATTTTTACAAAAAAATATGAGATGAACGAATTTCAAGAAAAAATACTACGTATTTGTAATGAAAACTCTAAAAATACGCTAATGGAAACATTAGATATAGAGTATGTAGAAGTAGGAGAGAATTTTTTAGTTGCAAAAATGCCAGTAACACCAAAGGTATACCAACCAGACGGAATTTTACACGGAGGAGCAACAGCAGCATTAGCAGAGAGTGTTGGTAGTGCAGCGTCTTATATTTTTTTAGACGGACAAGAATATTTTGTACGCGGATTAGAAATTACCGCAAACCACGTTAAGAGTGTTAAAGATGGTAATGTGTATGCTAAAGCCAGCATTATGCATAAAGGAAGAACTACGCAGCTTTGGCAAATTAGAATTACTAATGATGCTGGAGAGTTGGTGTCTTTATGTAAACTAACAACTATTTCTTTACCAAGAAAAAAGTAATTTAATGAATCAATTTTTTGATCAACTACAAGAGCAACTTAATGCACAAAAACCTTTTGTAGTGTACAGAAAACCTAATGAAGATGTAGTTGCTGCTGTGTTGCAAGAAGATGCTGTTTTACACTACGTAAAAGATTATCAGGAGTCTGGCTTTGTATTTGCTCCTTTTGATAGTAATTCTGCATCAATTTTAATTCCAAATAAAACTATAATAACAACAAATTATAGTGCAGAAGAACAAACAAAATCTACTGCAGATGCTAGTACTGTTAATACATCAATCCAAACAGAAAAAGAGGCACATATAGCACTTGTAAAAAATGGTGTTAGTGCTATTTCTAAAGGGCTGTTAACAAAGGTTGTTTTATCACGTAGTATAGAAAAAATAACCCAAAAGGAACCTTTAGCATTATTTAAGGAGTTGTTGGCTACTTACAAAACCGCTTTTTGTTATTTGTGGTACCACCCTAAAGTAGGGATGTGGTTGGGGGCTACACCAGAAGTATTGCTAAAAACTACAAACCAACGTATAGAGACTTCTTCATTGGCAGGTACACAAGTTTACAAAGAAGGCGAGGAGCCTGTTTGGGGAGAAAAAGAGTATAATGAGCAAGATGTAGTTACGCAGTTTATTAAAAATGAGCTAGCAGATAAGGTTGTTAATTTAAAGGCAGGTAGTGTAGCATCTGTAAGAGCAGGTAAACTTTGGCACTTGCGCACAAAAATAACGGGAGTAATGCATAACAATTTAAAAGAGATTTTAACAGCACTACACCCAACACCAGCTACTTGTGGATTTCCAAAACTTGCTGCAAAGGAGTTTATACTAGCACATGAAAATTACAACAGAAGTTTTTATACAGGCTTTTTGGGAGAACTAAATTTTAGTAAAGAGCAGTTTAGGGCTAAAACTAAAAGAAATATAGAAAATAGAGCTTATACAGCCATAACAAAAGTTAGTAACTTATATGTTAATCTACGCTGCGCAGAGTTAACCCAAGATGTAGTAAAAGTATATGTGGGTGGCGGTATAACCATTGGGTCTAACCCAGAAAAAGAATGGGAAGAAACTGTAGCCAAAAGTGGTACTATGTTGCGTATTATTTTAAAATAATTGGGTAAACAACGGTTTACGCAGTACTTTTGCACTAGTTATTTACTAATAAATATTCTTATAATTTGAGATACTCTAGCATACCTACTGCCCAATCCGTAATATTACACTGTAAGGCAAAAGGGGTAAAAGATATAGTAATATCACCAGGTTCTAGAAACGCACCATTAACCATTGGTTTTACAGAAGACCCATATTTTAAATGTTATAGCGTAGTTGATGAACGTTGTGCTGCATTTTTTGCATTAGGTATTGCACAAAATACAGGTAAAATAGTTGCCGTTGTATGTACATCTGGTAGTGCTATGTTAAACTACTACCCAGCAGTTGCAGAGGCTTTTTATAGTGATATTCCTTTATTGGTTATTTCTGCAGACAGGCCAAGTTACAGAATAGATATTGGAGACGGACAAACTATTAGACAAGAAAACGTTTTTAAAAACCATATAGGCTACCAAGCTAATTTAAAACAAGATGTCTCTCATGCAACAACTACTATACAAAAATTTGGAGAACAACTTTTATCTGCAAAAAAAACAGTAGAAGAGCAGCAAAAAGACATTAATACATTTAATAGCGCAGAGCTACAAAATGCAATAGACTATGCTGTAAATGAGTATGCGCCAGTACATATTAATGTACCTTTAGAAGAGCCGTTATACAATACAGAAGAATATAGTTGTGTATACCCAACGGTTAAAGAAGAGGAGGAGACTATACCAGAAAGTTGCTCTAAATTAGATCATTTTGCTTCTATTTGGAATACGTCTACCAGAAAAATGATTTTAGTAGGAGTTAATAAGCCTAATGTTGTAGAACAGCAATTTTTAGATGAGGTTGCAGAAGATGAATCTGTTATTGTTTTTACAGAGACAACATCTAACATACATCACTCTACTTTTTTTAATAGTATAGATAGCATTTTAGCACCTATTGAAAAATCTGAAAACAAAGAAGAATTATTTACAGCCTTAAAGCCAGATATTTTACTAACCTTTGGAGGTTTAATAGTATCAAAAAAAATAAAACATTTTTTACGTACGTACAAGCCAAAACACCACTGGCATATAGATGGTAAAAAAGCATACAATACATTTTATAGCTTATCTCATCATTTTAAAGTAGATACAAATACTTTTTTTAATGCTTTTTTAGATAAAACAAAATTTGTAGATAGTACATACTACGCTAAATGGTCTAAGGTTAAATTAAATTATGAAGAAAAAAGAGAAGCATATTTAAAAACTATTCCGTTTTCAGATATGTTGGCTTTTTCTCAAATACTACCAAGTATCCCAGATGGTTACCAAGTACACTTGTCTAACAGTTCTACGGTAAGGTATGCACAGTTATTTCCCTTAAAAAATACTTTAAAAGTGTATTGTAATCGCGGAACCAGTGGTATAGATGGTAGTACTTCTACAGCAGTGGGTGCATCAATATATAATAAAAAGCCAACCCTTTTAGTTACAGGAGATTTAAGTTTTTTATATGATAGTAATGCACTTTGGAACAACTATGTAAAACCAAATTTTAGGATAATAGTAATAAATAACAGTGGAGGTGGTATTTTTAGAATTTTACCAGGACAAGAAGAAACCGAAAACTATAAAACCTATTTTGAAACGGCACACAATTTAGAAATAGAAAACTTGTGTAATATGTATAATGTTGATTATAAGTTGGCTAATGATGAAAATACATTAAACCAACATTTAGAAGATTTTTATAAAGAATCTGACAAGGCAATTTTATTGGAGGTAAAAACCCCTAGAATTATAAACAATAAAATTTTGCTTAGTTATTTTGATTTTATATCTTAGAAGCATTATTAACATTAACTATACAAAAGAATATTAAAATTATGAGCCAAAGAGATGATTTAATTGCAAAGTACGCTGCCGATTTAAAAGATAAATTTGGAGAAACGGCAGATATGGATTTATTAACAAAGGTTACTATTGGATTAGGTCCTTCTATTTATAATAAAGACTCTTCTAAAGTATCTGGTTCTGATGAGAAAGAATTAGAAACAGTTAAGAAAAACTTCTTAATGAAAAAATTAGGAATGAGTGATGACCCAAAATTAATGGAGGGTATTAAAACTGTTATGGACAAATACGGATCATCTAACAAAAATAAGCATAGAGCTGTAGTTTATTATAAATTAGCTCAGCACTTTAAAAAGGAGTCTGTTTACGATAAATAGAATTTTAAAGAATTATGTAAAAGAGGCTACCTTAAACAAGGTAGCCTCTTTTTTTTACTGTACTTTTGCAAGCATACAATAGTTAAAATGGAATTAGGAAAATATAACACTTTAGAAATATTAAGAGACACCAGTGTTGGGTTGTTTTTAGGAGATACAGATGGTAATGATGTTTTATTGCCAAATAAGTATGTGCCAGAGAATTTTGAAATAGGTGATATGCTTACTGTATTTTGCTATTTAGATTATGATGAAAGACCTATTGCTACAACCTTAAAACCCTATATTATACGTAACGATTTTCATTTGTTACGTGTAGCTGAGGTTAATAATTTTGGTGCGTTTATGGAATGGGGTTTAGAAAAACATTTGTTAGTGCCTTTTAGAGAACAACGTACAAAAATGGTAGACGGCCAATGGTATATTGTTTATTGTTATTTAGATGAACAAACAGATAGGTTGGTAGCATCTAACAAATTAGATAAGTTTTTATCTAATGAAGAGTTAACCGTAGATAATAATGATGAGGTTAATATTTTGTTTACTCGAAAAACAGACCTTGGTTGGGAGGTAATAATTAACAACTTACATAAAGGATTAGTTTACGCTAATGAGGTTTTTAAAGATATTGCCATTGGAGATAAACAAATAGGGTATATAAAAAATATTAGACCAGATAATAAAATTGATGTTTCATTACAGCCATTAGGTCATTTAATTTTAGAACCAGTAGCTAATGCTATTTACGAAAAATTAAAAGAAAATGGAGGCTTTTTAGGTTTACATGATAAATCTGATCCAGAAGATATTAAAAGAGAGTTAGAGCTAAGTAAAAAAGCATTTAAAAAAGGAATAGGAACATTATACAGAGAACGAAAAATAGAAATTAAATCAGACGGAATATATTTGAGTTAAATAATTAGCGTTATTTTGTAAAATAAAACCTACAGCGCTATTTTTGTTATATAAATTAAGTTATTCATTATTTTATTTTAGTGTAAAAAACGTTAAATTGCATATACCATAACTATAAGCAAACATTAACCAACCTGTAAATTAAGAATATGCCATTTATAGAAGAAGTAGATTTATTAGAACTACACAAGGATATAGATAAGGCTCAATTAATGAACGAGCGTTTATTAGATCAAATAAAATATAAAAACAAAGAGTTAAAACGAAAAAAAAGGCAGCGTAATGTGCTGGGTGTAATAGCAGCTGTTTTTTTCTTAGGAACATTAGTTTTCACCTCTTTTTCTGCCGGCTTATCTACAAGGGCAAGAGCTTTTAACTCTGCAGAAAATAATAATATACTAGTATCTATAGACAGTTTAGACGTAATTAAATCACGTATTAATAACTTAAAAGAGCAAAACGAAGAACTTAATTTTGTAAACGACTTTTACTTAGCACGTAACATTTTAGAGAAAAAAGTAATATACTCTGTACAAGTTAAAACGTTTGTAGATAATAATGTAACCTTAGTATCTAACTCATTAGCAAACACGTTATTTGTAAAAAATAACCCTTTTTATACATATTCTATTGGAAATTTTGAGACTATTGAAGAAGCTAGAACTTTTAGGTTACAGCTTGTAAAAATGGGTTTTGAAGATGCCTTTGTTGCTTCATATAAAAATGGCAAAAGATTAAAAATAGAGAATCCTAATTAAAATGAAATTAAAAGCTTGGGTAAATGCAGCCAGGTTAAGAACCTTACCTTTATCTATATCCGGAATTATTGTAGGCTATGCTTTGGCTAGCTTATATGGTTTTAACAACAGTACAATTTTTATACTAGCACTTTTAACTACAGTAGCACTGCAAGTAACGTCTAACTTTGCTAATGATTATGGAGATGGTGTAAAAGGTACAGATAATGATGACAGAATTGGTCCAAAACGTGCTTTGCAAAGTGGTATATTAACCCGTAAAGAACTTAAAAAAGGAATTATAGTAGCTATTGTATTATGCTTGCTGCTAATAGCAGGTTTAATATTTACAGCATTTACAGCAGATAGTATTATATACATAGCATTGTTTTTTATACTTGGTTTTTGTGCTGTTTGGGCATCAATAAAATACACTGTAGGTAAATCTGCTTACGGCTACAGAGGTTTAGGAGATGTTTTTGTATTTATCTTTTTTGGCTTAGTAAGTGTATTAGGCGCAATGTTTTTACTAACAAAAACACTTTTTACAATGGCTTTTTTACCAGCTATTACAATAGGCTTGTTAAGTGTAGCTGTCTTAAATCTTAATAATTTAAGAGATATTATATCTGATAAAAACTCAGGAAAAAACACTATAGTTGTTAAAATGGGTTTTTTAAACGGAAAAAAGTACCATTATTCAATACTTATAACTAGTTTTATAAGTGTATTAATTTTTACAATATATAATTATACTAACGTACTAAATTTTATGTGGTTGTTAGCTTATATTCCTATAGCTAAACACTTTATAAAAGTATTAAAAATGAAGGATTCTTTAACAATGGACCCAGAACTAAAAGTAGTGGCTTTAAGTAGTTTTTTATTCGCTATTTTGTTTTATTTTAGTTTTAATAATTTTTTGTAAATTAGCATAGATTAAGTCCATAAAAAACCAACTGAATTGGAAAAACCCATTAAAATTTTAATTGTAGAAGATAACGTTATTATAGCAGATGATATGCAATCTATGCTAGAAGAAATTGGCTATGAAATAGTTGGTAATGTTATTGTTTACGAGCAAGCAGAAGAAGTATTAAGAACTACAGAAGTAGATTTGGTACTTATAGATATTATACTAGCGTCAGACAAAACAGGTATAGATTTAGGAAAGCATATTAGAGATAACTACAATATACCTTTTATTTTTGTTACATCTAACTCTGACAGAGCTACAGTAGAAAAAGCAAAAATTGTTAAGCCAAACGGTTATTTAGTTAAACCATTTGAGCAACAAGATTTATACACATCAATAGAAATTGCATTATCTAACTTTAACTACTTAGATAAACAAGGTTTAACAGAAGATGATGTAGAAAAACCAATGTCTAATTCGGTTTTAAAAGATTCTATTTTTGTTAAAAAACAACATTTATATTACAGAATAAACTTTACAGATATTCAGTTCATAAAGGCAGATAATGTTTACCTAGAGGTTAATACAGTAGATAAAAAGTTCTTGGTTAGATCTCCTTTAAAAGATTATTTAGAAAAATTACCTAAAGATAAGTTTTATAGAGCTCATAAATCATACATTGTAAATGTAGATCATATTGGAGCGGTAAATTCTAAAGATGTTATGATTAATGATAAATTAATTCCAATATCTAAAGAGTTTAAAGAATTTATTATTTCTTCTATGAATTCATAAAATAATACAGCAACTACAAACGTGTAAAGCCTTACTATAATTTAGTAAGGCTTTTTTTTATATCACATTGCAAAAAATAATATTCTTTTGCTATTAATTAGAATCATTTTTTTGTAATATTTTAATTTACCAGCAATTAAACAGAGTAAATAAATTATTTATTTTAATATTAAACTTGCTAAGTATAATTAGAATGGTGCAATTCTTACATAACTATAGTTCTTTTATACATTTTAAGAGGTTTTGCCTTATTATTTTTACTATTTTCAGCTTATAATTATTAAGAAAATCATAACTTGCCCTAGAGTTTAACAAAAACTTAAGAAAAAGGAGTGTTTTGGGGCACTACGCTCTTTTACTTATACCCAAGTAAGGCAAGAATTTTTTATAACAGACCCGTAATATGATTACAAAAATTGCTAAATTTTTAAGCAACAATAAAAATATACAGTACACTTTAAAAACAAACAACAGCATATTTTCTTTTAAAACATATATTGCTGTATTCTTTTTTTCGTTTGTTTTTATTAATCTGTCTAATGCGCAAGAAATACAATTACAGCAAACTGTTTTAGACAGTTTTGTTAAAATACCGTCTGCTAAAGATAAGTTTGCCTACTTTTATAAAACACCAAATAGATATAAAGAAAACTCTAGCTATGAGTGGTTAGAGCGTATAGACTCTATGTTAACTAAGGCTAGAAATGCTCAGGATGATGGCTCTGTAGAATACTATAGAATTTTGCAAGCACACATACATCAAGACTTGGTGCAGTATGATAAAAGTATTGCTATTACCAATGAGTTATATATAGATAAAACAAAGCTTAGTGACACCCTTAAAAGTGCATTGTTAGATATTATGGATGAGAATTATTCTCAGCTTAAACTATATGAAAAACAAATTGCAATACGTAAGGAAAAGAAAGAACTAGGTTTAGCAGACAATATTTCATTTTATGATATTTATGCAGACCAAGGCCTATACCAAAAAGCCAGAAGCGAATACATAAGAGAAAAAAGCAATGTTGTTAGTAGTGATGATTATTACGGACAAGCTGTTTATAATAATAAAATAGGAGATTTTTTAAGGTTAGATAAATCTTCACAAGTTGCCTTAGAAAAATATCAAGAAGCACGCAAATACATAAATACATATTTAGATACTATTGCCAGACCAAAAACTGAAGATGAGTTGGTAAAAGGGGCTCTTTTAAAAGGTGTTATAGAGGGCAATATAGGTAAATGCTATATGCTTTTAAAAAGGTATGAAGAGGCTATACCATTGTTAGACTCTAGTTTGGTTAAAATTAGAGAATTTAACGTAGAAGTATATTCGCAAGACGCAGTAGAAAACACCTTAGACTTAGCTAATTGCTATTTACAGACTAATAAATTAGATAAGGTTTTAGAGCTTATTAATGATGACTTACGTGCAATAAAAGTATCTAACGTATTACGCAAAAATCAATTGTTGGCTGTTTATTATCAAAAAATGAACGATTACAAAAAAGCCAACTACTATTTAAATAACAATATAAAAATTAACGATTCTATTAGAGTTAATGAAACGCTTAAAAAGCATCAGCAAATTGCAACTGTTTTTGAAAAAGAATTAGAAAATTCTGAAGACAGATTAGATGAAAAGAAAATAGAATTAGAAAATGCAAAAATAGAGGCACAGGCTAGTGATGAGCGTATGAGTCTTATTTTAATATCGTTAATATTTACATTATTAGGCTTAGGTGGTTTGGTATTTGCTTACATAAAAAGTATAAAAAACCAACGCGTTATTGCTAAGCAAAATAATATTATAGAAAGTCAGTTAACAGAAAAAGATTCGCTTTTAAAAGAAATTCACCATAGAGTAAAAAACAACCTTCAAATGGTATCTAGTTTGTTAAGTTTACAAACTAAAAATACTAAAAGTAAAGCTGCAATTATGGCTTTAGAAGAAGGCAAAAGTAGAGTTAAAGCTATGGCTTTAATTCATCAAAAACTATATCAGAATGATGATTTATCTGTAATAGAAATGCAAGGCTACGTAGAGAGTTTGGTAAACAGTGTACAATCTGTATTTAAAAAAGGAGGTCACAATATAAACATTACCATAGATGCAGAAGGTGTAGAGTTAGATATTGATAGAGCAATTCCTTTTGGATTAATACTAAATGAGCTTGTTTCTAATTCTTTTAAATATGCTTTTCCAGATAATGATGAAAATGGTAAAATATACATTCATTTAAGAAATACAGAAACTGGTGGTTATTTTGAATATACAGATAACGGTGTTGGTTTACCAGAAGATACAGATGAGAGAACTAAATCTTCAATGGGAATTCGTTTAATGAACCGTTTGGTAAATCAATTACAATCTACACTTAATATAGATAAATCTGTAGAAGGAGTTCGTTTTTGGTTCAATTTTAAATAAATTTGAACTAAAATAACATACTATGAAAATTACATTCCTTGGTCACGCAACTTTGTTAATAGAGGTAGCAGGCAAAACTGTTTTGGTAGATCCATTTATTTCTGGTAATCCAAAGAATAATAATCAAGTAGATAAAGACTCTTTAAACCCAGATTACATTTTTGTTACCCACGCACATCAAGACCACGTTTTAGATGTAGAAGATATAGCTACAAGAACCAATGCAGTAATAGTTAGTAATTACGAGATTGCTACGTATTATGAAAATAAAGGACTAAAAGTACACCCAATGAATCATGGTGGTAGTTGGTCTTTTGATTTTGGAACTGTAAAATACGTTAATGCTATACACACATCTTCATTTGCAGATGGTACAGAGGGTGGTCTTCCTGGAGGATTTATTATCACATCAGCAAACAAAAGTGTTTACATAGCTGGCGACACAGCCTTAACTATGGATATGAAACTTATACCAATGTTTACTAAGTTAGACTTAGCCGTTTTACCAATAGGAGACAACTTTACTATGGGTGTAGATGATGCTATTATTGCATCAGACTTTATAGAATGTAATACTATTTTAGGCTACCACTTTGATACTTTTGGTTTTATAGAGATTGATGAAGCTAAAGCTATAGAAAAGTTTAAAGCGTCAGGTAAACTATTGCATTTATTGCCAATAGGCAATTCCCTTACAGTATAATTTTTACTGTTATGAAAGCAATTTATAAAAAATACACGCTAGATTTTAAAAGACCTAGTGGTACTTCCCGTGGTGTACTTACCCAAAAAGAAACTTGGTTTATTATTTTAAAAAATGATAATAAAACAGGAATTGGTGAATGCGGAATTTTAAGAGGTTTAAGTATAGACGATGTTCCAAACTATGAAGAAAAGCTAAATTGGGTGTGTAACAACATTCATTTAGGCTTAGAGGTTCTTTTAAATGATTTAACAGAGTTTCCTAGCATACAATTTGGTTTAGAGCAAGCATTTTTATCATTAACAGCAGATAATCCTTTTATTTTATTTGAAAATAATTTTTCAATCAAAGAAGCTCCTATTCCAATAAACGGATTAATTTGGATGGGAGAGGAGTCTTTTATGCACCAACAAATACAGCAAAAACTGAAAGACGGGTTTAACTGTATTAAAATGAAAATTGGAGCAATAGATTTTGATACAGAGGTTTCGCTTTTAAAATCGATTAGGAAAACATACAAAAAAGAAGAAATAGAACTGCGTGTAGATGCTAACGGTGCTTTTAAAGAAGATGCTTTAGATAAGCTTAAAATTTTAGCAGAATTGGACTTACACTCTATAGAACAGCCAATTAAACAAGGTAATTACGCAAAAATGAAAAATTTGTGTGCAGTTACACCATTACCTATTGCTTTAGATGAAGAATTAATTGGTGTGTTTGGTGTAACAAAAAAGAAAGAACTGCTACAAACAATACAACCGCAATATATAATTTTAAAACCCAGTTTAGTTGGTGGTTTTAAAGGGTCACAAGAGTGGATTTCCTTAGCAGAAAAATATAATATTGGTTGGTGGGTTACAAGTGCATTAGAAAGTAATATAGGGTTAAATGCAATTGCACAATGGACCTACGGTTTGCAAAGTAAAATGCCGCAAGGTTTAGGCACTGGTAGTTTGTATACCAACAATTTTAATAGTCCTTTAGAGGTTAGTAACGGTGCTATTAGTTACCGTAAAACCTTAAATTGGCAACAAAATTTAATAGAAGATTTATGTATATAGAACAAGGGCTTAAAGCAAAAACAAGAGGTATGTGGAAGTATTTTATACTTCCAACTGGGTTTATAATTTTAATGATATTTAATTATATCTCTGTAAAAACCTCTCCAATTCCTGTAGATGAGCTAATGAATAAGTTAATAGAACAATTTGGAAGAAATCCAGTGTTTGCTATTAACTTAGTGCCTTTAGCATTTGGTTTGTTGGTGGTTTTAGGTTGGACAAAGCTTGTGCATGGGCAATCTGTAACATCTTTAACTACCGCAAGAAAAAAGATAGATTGTAAACGTATTGGATTTTCTTTTGCTTTTTGGGGATTATTAACCATATTTTTATTTGCTATTGGTTTTGTACTTTCTCCAGACGATTTTGTTTTTAATTTTAAGTTAGGGCCTTTTATAACTTTAGCTATTATTAGCATACTTTTAATTCCGTTACAAACTAGTTTTGAGGAGTACCTTTTTAGAGGACATATGATGCAAGGTCTTGGTATTTTATCAGGAAATAGGTTAGTGCCTTTAATTATTACATCTGTTTTGTTTGGTGTTATGCATATGGCAAACCCAGAGGTAGAAACACTTGGTTATGGTATAATGGTGTACTACATTGGTACGGGGTTCTTTTTAGGTATTATAACGCTAATGGATGACGGTTTAGAACTTGCTCTTGGTTTTCACGCTGCTAATAATTTAATAGGAGCACTACTTGTTACTGCAGATTGGACCGTTTTTCAGACAGATTCTATTTATGTAGATGTTAGTAAGCCAGAGTTGGGTTGGGATATTTTTGTGCCAGTTTTGGTAATATATCCAATACTAATATTCCTTTTTGCTAAAAAATACAAATGGGCAAACTGGAAAGAAAAGCTAACTGGTAAAGTTTTTAAAGAAGAAGAATTGACTGCAGAACAGCTTACAGATGAAGCATTTTAGTAGCATTAATCCTAAGTTTAAATTAAACGGCATTTCATATACTAAGGATCAATTGTGTTCTTTAGCAGTAGAATTGGCAGAAAAAGAAAATTTTAAAAAAGAAATAGGCTCTTTTTTGCAAGATTGGCTTTCTAATTCGCCTACATTAATTGTTCATACTTCTGGCTCTACAGGCACACCTAAGCCAATAATACTACAAAAGCAGCAGATGGTAAATTCTGCTTTAGCAACAGGTTCTTTCTTTAATTTAAAAGAAAGTGACACAGCTTTATTATGTTTACCCGCAAGTTATATTGCTGGTAAAATGATGCTCGTAAGAGCATTGGTTTTGGGTTTAGAAATAGATTTTGTAGAACCCAGTTCTAATCCTTTAAAAGAAATAAATAAAAAATATAAATTCTCTGCAATGGTTCCTATGCAGGTTTATAATTGTTTGCATAATTTACACTTTATAGATACGCTTATAATTGGTGGTGCAGCTGTTTCATTAGATTTAAAAGAGAAATTAAAAAGCGTGTCTACACATTTGTTTGAAACTTATGGGATGACGGAAACCATTACCCACATTGCAGTAAAAGAAATTAAATCTGATTCTTTTAAAACCTTACCAAACGTTACAGTCTCTTTAGATAATCGTAATTGCTTAATTATTAATGCGCCAAAAGTCTCAGATGTTATTATAACTACTAATGATGTTGTAAAACTTATAGCGGAAAACGAATTTAAATGGTTGGGTAGGTTTGATAATATTATAAACTCTGGTGGAATAAAACTGAATCCAGAACAGATTGAAGCTAAATTATCTGACTATATTAATTCTGATTTTTTTATTACAAGCTTGCCCGACCCTGTTTTAGAAAACAAACTTGTTTTGCTAATAGAGGGGGAGCAAAAAAATGAAGATATTATTACTACGCTAAAAAAATCTACTGCATTTACCTCTTATGAAATACCAAAGGAGGTAAACTACATTACTAATTTTGTACGTACAGAATCAGGTAAAATTCAACGTACTAAAACTTTAGAATTACTTAAAAAATAACTTAACTCACTCAAAAGTACACTTCCCTAATTCTGTGTTTTTCTACTAATGACTCTATTGTAGGTTTGTTTTAAACTTATAAACCAATCATTATGAAAAACTTTTTATTTGCCTTGTGTATTATTTTTTGTAGCACACAATTAAGTGCCCAGACAAAAACAGTTACAGGAACTGTAATGTGTGATAACAACCCTTTGCCCGGAGTAAATGTTGTTGTTAAAGGAACAAACAAAGGCGTATTAACAGATTTTAATGGTCATTTTTCAATAAAGTCTAAGAAGAATGATAAACTTGTCTTTACCTGTTTAGGTTATAAACCTAAAGAAATTAAACAGAAAAAAATAAAGTCAACAGTTAACTTACAAGAAGATTTTACAATTTGCTTTGCTAAACTATTAGATAATCTTCCGTTTACTATCTATGAGTTTGGAGCGGAAAATATTAATATACAGCAAGATTTATTCAATACAATTAGAGCAAAAGTTCCGGGTGTACAAATAACAAACACTCAAACTAATAATACACCAAAAATTACAATGCGTGGCGATAGTAATACCATTGTTATTATAGACGGTATTCGCTATTCAGATACTTCAATCTTACAAACCATAAACCCTTCAGATATTGAAAAGGTGTACGTTGCTAATTCTGTTGCAGCATCTAACTATTTACTAACCAAAAGAAACTAAACCTTATGAAAAATCTATTATTTATACTTTGCGTAATTGTATGTAGCATACAAGCAAACGCACAAGAACTAACAATTACGGGTACAGTTACAGATGTTACTGATCCTTTGCCAGGAGTAAATATCATTAGTTCTGGGACTAAATACGGAACAACCACAGATTTTGATGGTTTATACACTATAAAAACAAGAAGAGGAGATACGTTAGCATATACCTACATAGGCTATAAATACAAAGAGGTTGTAGTAAAAGATAGTCTTAAAATAGATGTAGTTTTAGAAGAGGATAATGCAACTTTAGAAGAAGTGGTTGTTGTGGCATATGGCACAACTTCAAGAAAATCATATACAGGTAGTAATGTCAGAAAGGTAACAAAGAGAGAAAAAATACAAAACAATATTTCTAGCCAATTAACAGGTAATGTTGCAGGTGTACAGGTTACAAAGGGAGCCAAAAAGAGAGGTAAGCCAATTCAGATTAGAGGTGTATCTTCAATCAATACAAATAATGAGCCGTTGTATATTGTTAATGGGGTTCCAGCAAAAGAGGGTAATAGAGCTATTTATAAAATTAAGCCATCAAAAATTACATCTATAAAAGTTTTTAAATCTCCTAAAGCAAGAGTATTGTTTGGAGACTCAGCCAAAAACGGATGTATTGTAATTACCACTAAAGGATATACAAATACAATTAATTATGATGAAGAATATGCTAAATTATCAGAAAATCAGTTTAAAAAGGCTACACTAAATCCGCTTTCTACTTTTTCTATAGATGTTGATAAGGCAGGTTATAGTAACGTAAGAAGAATGATAAATAACGGAGACAATATACCTTATGATGCTGTTAAGATTGAAGAAATGGTAAATTATTTTGATTATGATTACCCGCAACCAACAGACGAACATCCATTTTCTATAGCTACAGATGTAGCTAAAACGCCTTGGAATACACAAACACAATTGGTTCGTATAGGTTTACAAGGAAAAGAGTATTTAAATGAGGAGTTGCCAGCTTCTAATTTAACTTTTTTAATAGATGTTTCTGGCTCTATGGAAGATCATAATAAGTTACCGCTTTTGATATCTGCTTTTAAATTGTTGGTGCATCAACTTAGAGAAAAAGACAAAGTTTCCATTGTGGTTTATGCTGGAGCTGCTGGTGTAGTTTTACCTCCAACTAATGGAGATCAAAAAGAAAAAATAATAAATGCATTACAAAAATTAGAAGCTGGTGGCTCTACCGCAGGCGGACAAGGTATTAAATTGGCATACAAATTAGCAGAAAAGAATTTTAAAAAGAACGGAAACAACAGAGTTATACTTGCTACAGATGGTGATTTTAATGTTGGCGCATCTAGTGATACAGCTATGGAAAAATTAATAGAGAAAAAAAGAGCTTCAGGAGTTTTCTTATCTGTTTTAGGTTTTGGTATGGGAAATTATAAAGACTCTAAGTTAGAAACCTTAGCAGATAAAGGAAACGGCAACCACGCTTATATAGATACTATGCAAGAGGCACAAAAAGTATTTGGTGGTGAATTTGGAGGTACGCTGTATACTATTGCTAAAGATGTAAAAATTCAGGTTGAGTTTAATCCTGCTAAAGTACAGGCATATCGTTTAATTGGTTATGAAAACCGACTTTTAGCAGATGAAGATTTTGTAGATGATACTAAAGATGCTGGTGAGTTAGGAAGCGGACATAGGGTAACGGCACTTTATGAGGTGATACCTGTTGGTGTAAAAAGTGATTATTTAAAAGAAGTGTCACCATTAAAATACACAAATGTAGCAGCAGCAGATAGCTATACGGATGAGTTGTTTACGGTAAAGTTTAGGTATAAGAAACCAAATGAAGATACAAGTATAGAAATGGTTCACATTCAAAAAAATGAAGAAACAGAAATGTCTACTGATTTTAAATTTGCTTCTGCAGTTGCTTTATTCGGACTTAAATTACGTAAATCTCAGTTTACAAATAATGCTAGTTATACTACTGTAATTGAGTTAGCAGAACAGGGCAGAGGGGAAGATGCACAAGGTTACAGAGCAGAGTTTATACGTTTAGTAAACGCTGCACATAAAGAGTTGTAGTGTTAATAGTGGTTGTATTTTTAAGTGTTAACTAGCAATGGTTAACACTTTTTATGCTGTAATCTGTAAAATAGTATAGAGGCAACTAAACCAATAAAAGAAAAAATTGCCAGCATAATAAACACGTGTTGGTGACCTAATTCACCAGGAGAATTATCTAATAATATCCCCATTAACGGGCCCGCAAAAATATCTGGTGTATAGCCTATAATAGAAATAAGTCCTACTGCAGTTCCTGTTAATAGTAAAGGTATATGACCTTCTTGCATTGTAGCAAAATATAAAGAACGCACCGCGTAAACTCCGGTTACAGTAATTAAAATAGAAGTCATAAATAGTGTTGTGCTGGTAGGATTAATAATTCCTGATGCAAATAGTAGAGCACCTAAAATACTAAGAATAAAACTAATAATAAGCCAAAGTGTAGTTTTGCTTTTATCTGCAATAAAACCTATTAAAATTCCAATAAACGGTCTAATAAATAGTAAAATTGTGCCTATTTCAGCAGATTTTACTTCATTATATAACATGACATCTTTTGCGTAGAGCGAGAAAACATCAGTTATTTTATAGCCTACATAAGCACATAATATTATCACCATTAACAACCAAACAGATGGTATTTTTAAAACTGTTTTTATTTGATACGTAGATATGGATTGTATTTGTATTTCTTCTTCTTTAATTTCTTTAGATTTTAAGAAAAACCAAACAACAATACCAATTACAATAATTATAGCAGAAGTTACCCATACAATATAATTAAATGCTTCTGCTCTATTTGCTAAGCTAGCAGTTTCTACAGAACCAATTATAAATAAAGAAAATATAAAAACACCTAAAGCACCAAAACTAGCACCAACTAAACCTCTACCGCCATCTAAAAAACCAAATGCTTTACCTTGGGAGTGGTTTCCTCCCCAAACGCGTGTAGCTTTTATCATTGGGGCCCAAAACAAAAAAATGGTTGTAAATCCCCAATAACCATACAATATTTTAAGAATAAAATAACTAGGGTTACTTGCAAGTACCAATCCGCCTAAAGCAGTAGCAAATAATGCTACAGCAATTAGTTTTCTAGGAGGAAATTTATCCGCAATTGGTCCGCCTAATAAATAGGATGCCATAGCAACAAAACCATAAACAGAAAAACAAGTGCCTAGCTCTAAATTTGTAAGATTAAAAACCTCTAAAACTGTAGGTCTAAAAACTCTAGCTAAAACAAACGGTAATATAAAAACTGCTTCCCCTGATAAAATTAGGAGAAACAGATATAGCCAATTATGTTTTTTTTTAGTGTTGATAAATAGAACTTTGAGTGTAAAAATTAAACCTGTATTACTCCTAAGTTAAAAGGTTTTTCAATAGGAGCGTGGTTAGCGGCTTCAATACCCATAGAGATCCATTTTCTGGTATCTAGTGGGTCTATTACACCATCTGTCCAAATACGAGAAGCAGCATAATAAGGAGATATTTGCTCGTCATATCTTGCTTTCACTTTATCAAATAATTCTTTTTCTTTTTTCTCGTCTATTTCTTCACCTTTTTTCAGCAATGAAGCTTTTTCAATCTGCATTAAAACCTTTGCAGCAGAATTACCACTCATTACAGCAAGCTCTGCACTAGGCCAAGCAGCAATTAACCTTGGGTCATATGCTTTACCACACATAGCGTAATTACCAGCACCATAACTGTTGCCAATAACAATAGTAAATTTTGGAACTACAGAGTTGCTAACTGCATTTACCATTTTTGCTCCGTCTTTAATTATACCACTATGTTCACTTTTACTACCAACCATAAAGCCGGTAACATCTTGTAAAAATACAAGCGGTATTTTCTTTTGGTTGCAATTTGCTATAAAACGGGTAGACTTATCTGCGCTGTCATTATAAATAACACCTCCAAATTGCATTTCTCCTTTTTTGGTTTTTACCAACTTTCGTTGGTTAGCAACTATACCAACAGCCCAACCATTTATACGAGCATAACCTGTAATTATAGTTTTTCCGTAACCTTCTTTGTATTCTTCAAACTCAGAATCATCAACCAAACGCTTAATAATCTCAAGCATATCATACTGGTCGCTTCTAGATCTTGGTAAAATACCATAAATATCTTTAGGGTCTAATTTTGGTTTTTTAGGTTCAATTCTGTTAAAGCCAGCCTTGTCAAAATCACCAATTTTAGCTACTATTTTTTTTATTTTATCTAAAGCATCTGCGTCATCTTTAGCTTTGTAATCAGTAACACCAGATATTTCGCAATGTGTAGTAGCGCCACCTAAAGTTTCGTTATCAATGCTTTCTCCAATAGCAGCTTTAACAAGGTAGCTACCCGCTAAAAATATACTAGCTGTTTTATCTACAATTAAAGCTTCATCACTCATAATTGGTAAATAAGCACCACCTGCAACACAACTTCCCATTACTGCAGATATTTGGGTAATTCCCATACTACTCATTACCGCATTATTTCTAAAAATGCGTCCAAAATGCTCTTTGTCAGGAAAAATTTCATCTTGCATTGGTAAATAAACACCAGCACTGTCTACCAAATAAATTATTGGTAATTTATTTTCTATTGCAATTTCTTGGGCTCTTAAGTTTTTCTTGCCAGTTATAGGAAACCAAGCACCAGCTTTAACAGTGGCGTCATTAGCAACAACAATACATTGTTTGCCTTGTATATATCCTATTTTAACAATAACTCCTCCAGATGGGCACCCGCCATGTTCTTTGTACATTCCTTCTCCTGCAAAAGCAGCTATTTCTATAACATCTGTATTGTTATCTAAAAGATAGTCTATACGCTCTCTGGCTGTCATTTTGCCTTTGGCGTGTTGTTTTTCAATTTTACTTTTGCCACCACCCAACTTTACTTTGGTCAGTTTATGTTTTAAATCTGATAAAAGGAGTTTGTTGTGATCTTCGTTCTTATTGAAATTTATATCCATTCTGTAAAAATTGCTTTAGACCATAAAGATAAGTGGAATAATATATATGATATTGATTAACTTTGATAAAAGTTTAAAAAAATAGTTGATTGATGAGCAAAAAAATAGGTTGGGGTATAGTTGGTTTAGGGAATATTGCAGATAAGTTTGCTAAAGATTTAGCTTTGGTTAAAAATGCAAATTTAGTTGCAGTATCATCTAGAAGTGAAGAAAAAGCAAATACGTTTGCAGATAAACACAATGTAAAAAATAGATATACCAATGCCCAAGATTTATTTAATTGTACAGATGTAGATGTTGTTTACATAGCTACTCCGCATACCTTGCATATTAATTTTAGTATACAAGCTATGAATAGTGGTAAGCACGTTTTGTGCGAAAAACCAATGGGAGTTAACAAAGAGCAAGTGCAAAGTATGATTGCTGCTGCTGTTAAAAACAATGTTTTTTTAATGGAAGCTTTATGGAGTAGGTTTTTACCATCTATACAAAAAGTAAAGCAAATTGTAGATGCTAATGAGTTAGGAACTATAAGTTATATTAAGTCTGATTTTGCTTTTTATGGTTTAGATAGGGCAGAGGAGAGTAGACTTTTAAATCCAAATTTAGCAGGTGGCTCTTTATTAGATATAGGAATTTATCCTGTATTTTTATCGTACCTTTTGTTAGGAAAGCCAAATGAAATATTAGCGACAGCTAATTTTTATAAAACCGGAATAGAAAAACAAATTTCTATTATTTTTAAATATGATAACGCACAGGCGCATTTGTATAGTGGTTTAACGGCAAGCACAGAAACAAGCTCAGAAATATCTGGTGAAAATGCAACGTTAAAATTAGAAACTAGATGGCACGAGGCTGAAGAGTATTATATTGAAAAGGCTCGAGAGAAAGAGTATTATAAAACAGCCAAAAAAGGAATTGGTTACACATATGAAATAGAAGAAGTGCACAAATGCATTGCTAACAACCAAATACAAAGTAGCCTATGGTCTCATCAAAATAGTTTAGATTTAATACATTTATTAGATCAAATTAGAGATCAAACAGGTATAGTTTTTCCTTTTGAAGCTTAATTTATTAGGTATTTTATCTTTAAAATTACGATATTTGGCATCTAATAAACCAACAATAATAGAAGATGAATAAAAATACAGTTTTAGCTTGGGCTACATTTATTATGATACTTGTAGGCTTAGCATTAATTGCACTTGGTGCATTTAGATATGATGATGTTGCCGGATGGGGTTTTGCAGCCGTAGGAATTGGCTTTTTTGCTATTGCATGGGTTTTTAATGCACTTAAAGGTAGAGTGTAAAACAAAATATATGTGGGCAAAACGGCATAATTCTATGCTGTTTTGCCTTTTTTTAATTCAAAATAATAACAACTAATAATACAAGATATGTCTGACGATAAAAAAGTCATTTTTTCAATGTCTGGAGTTACAAAAACCTTTAAAACGGCCAATACTCCAGTGTTAAAAAATATATACTTAAGTTTCTTTTATGGAGCCAAAATAGGTATTCTTGGTCTTAACGGATCTGGTAAATCTACTTTATTAAAAATTATAGCTGGTTTAGATAAAAATTACCAAGGTGATGTAGTTTTTTCTCCCGGTTATAAAGTTGGGTATTTAGAACAAGAACCTAAGCTAGATGAAGATAAAACTGTTTTAGAAATAGTTAAGGAAGGTGTAGCAGAAACTGTAGCCATTTTAGATGAGTACAATAAGATAAACGATATGTTTGGCTTAGAAGAAGTGTATTCTGATGCAGATAAAATGGACAAGCTAATGGCTAGGCAAGCAGTTTTACAAGACCAAATAGATGCTAGCAATGCTTGGGAGTTAGATACTAAATTAGAAATTGCTATGGATGCTTTGCGTACTCCTGATGGTGATAAAAAAATAAGTGTATTATCTGGTGGTGAGCGCAGAAGAGTTGCTTTATGTAGACTGTTGTTACAAGAACCAGAAATTTTGCTTTTAGATGAACCTACCAACCACTTAGATGCAGAATCTGTACATTGGTTAGAGCACCATTTAGCACAGTACAAAGGTACTGTTATTGCAGTAACGCATGATAGATACTTTTTAGATAATGTAGCTGGTTGGATTTTAGAGTTAGATAGAGGTGAAGGCATTCCTTGGAAAGGAAACTACTCTAGCTGGTTAGACCAAAAATCTAAACGTATGGCAGATGAAAGTAAAACAGCGTCTAAGCGTCAAAAAACATTAGAACGAGAGTTAGAATGGGTGCGTCAAGGTCCTAAAGGAAGACAAACCAAGCAAAAGGCACGTTTAAAGAACTATGATAAATTAATGAGTCAAGATCAAAAGCAACTTGACGAAAAATTAGAAATTTACATACCTAATGGTCCGCGTTTAGGAACAAACGTAATTGAGGCTAAAGGGGTTAGCAAAGCTTTTGATGATAAGTTACTTTATGAAGATTTAAACTTTAAACTACCACAAGCTGGTATTGTAGGTGTTATTGGACCTAACGGTGCTGGTAAAACCACAATTTTTAGAATGATAATGGGTGAAGAAACTCCAGATAAAGGAGAATTTAGTGTTGGTGAAACTGCTAAAATTGCTTACGTAGACCAAAGTCACTCTAACATTGACCCAGAAAAAACAATTTGGCAAAACTTTAGTGATGAGCAAGAGTTGGTTATGATGGGAGGTAAGCAAGTAAATTCTAGAGCTTATTTAAGTAGGTTTAATTTTTCTGGTAGTGAGCAAAACAAAAAAGTAAGCATGTTATCTGGTGGTGAGCGTAACCGTTTACACTTAGCTATGACGTTAAAAGAAGAGGGTAACGTTTTACTTTTAGATGAACCTACAAACGATTTGGATGTAAATACATTACGTGCATTAGAAGAAGGTTTAGATAATTTTGCGGGTTGTGCTGTAGTTATTTCTCACGATAGATGGTTTTTAGATCGTATTTGTACACACATATTAGCTTTTGAAGGAGACTCGCAAGTATATTTCTTTGAAGGATCTTTCTCTGATTATGAAGAGAATAAGAAAAAACGTTTAGGTGGCGATTTAATGCCAAAACGTATTAAGTATAAAAAATTAATTAGGTAGTTCTATTTAATTAATTCAAAATAAAAAAAAGCTCTTTACTAGTTGTAAGGAGCTTTTTTATTTCATTTTTTTAGTAAGATGCGTTAGGGTACCAGTCTAACTGTATAACTTCAATGTCTTTATTACCATCGTTTACCAATTGTTTAAATTTAGCTATATCACTAACATCTGGTTTGCCACGGTAATGATATGGATACACTTGTTTTGGTTTAAATTCTAAAACAGCACTTGCGGCGCTTTTAACAGTCATAGTGTAAGGTAAGTTCATACAAATAAATGCTTTATCTATGTTTTGTAAAGCACGCATTTCTGGTATGTCTTCCGTGTCACCAGAAAAATAAACACGCTCTCCACCTTTCTCTAATAAATAACCGTTTCCGCGTCCTTTGCTATGAAATTTAATAGCTTCCTCTCTTAAATTGTACATTGGTATTGCTGTAATTTTTATATTGGCAAAATCTATAGAGGCATCGTTATTAAGTATAGTAAGTTTCGTTTTTAAGTTGTCAGACAGTTTATCTGCAACAGCTTGTGGGGCAATAATTGTTGTTTTTTTGGTGTTAATGGCTTCTAGAGTTTCAACATTTAAATGATCCCCATGAATATCTGTAACCAAAATTAAATCTGGTTCGTCTTGTTTTTTAAACATATCTGCTCCTCCAACAGGATCTATATAAATAGTTGTATTTCCCCATTTAAAAACAGCAGTAGCGTGTTCTATAGGTGTAATTTGGAAGTTGCTGTCATTTTCCTTAGTAATTTCTTTTGTAGCATTATTTGTTGCTGTTTCTTTCTTTTTACCGTCTTTACAGCTCACTATAAATAAGCAAAAAACAGCAATACCCATTAGTTTTTTCATTAGTTTCTATTTTAAATTTAGTTCCATTTTTATACTACTTCTTTTGTAAACAACGTTTGGCTCTAACGGTACTTCTTTAAAACCAACTTTTTTATAAATATGTAGTGCATTTGTTAGCTTAACACTAGAGTATAGGATTACTTGTTTCCATTGTTTTTCTTTGGCAAAGTTAATGGCGAAGGTCAATAGTTCTTGTCCAATTTTTTTTCCTTGATAGGCTTCACTTATTGCCATTTTACCTAATTCATAAACGTTGTCTTCAATTTTAATGTAGGCTACACAACCAACAATGGTGGTATCAATTTTAGCAAAAAAAATATAGCCTCCTTTGTTAATTATATTCTCTTCGCAATTGTCTAAAAGCTCTATATCCTTATTTTCAACCACAAAAAACTTTTTTATCCACTCTAAATTTAGATTTTTAAAGGTTTTAGCGTATTTTGGCTGAAAGGGAATAAATGTTAAATTATTCATTATAAATTATAATTTTAGGTAATTATTTCCGTTAGACGATTAATATTGGACTTAAACCAATTTTTAAGTGCATATAATCTAAATGTTAAACCAAAACGTATATAAATTTGAACCAAAAGATTAACTTAGTCAAGTTAATAAATTAAACTGAATTAATAGTATTGTTATGAGTGAGAAAAAGAGTAATACAGGATTAAAGGTACTTGCTGTTTTATTGGGAGTAGGATTATTAGCTTCTATTGCCTACACAGTGTCTTTATACAAAGACAGAGAGAAAACCAAAACTGTTTTAACGCAAGAGAAAGAATATGTAGTTAATGATTTAACTAGCTTACAGTCTGAGTATGACAAGGCTATTATGGAAAGTAATGCTACAAATGAAGAATTAGTTGAGGCAAGAGACAGAATTGCTAAGTATATTGACTCTGTTAAGACAATGAAAACTGATATTTCTTCTTTATCTAGATATAGAAGACAGGTTGATTTGTTAAAGAAAGAAAGAGCTTTTTTACTTAAAAAGGTTGATTCTTTAACTACATCTAACACTATGTTAGCTATGGAAAGAGATAGTACATACCAAGAATTATCTAGACAAACAGTTTTTAATGATTCTTTAGTTGTACAAAACACACAATTGGCTGATGCTGTAGAAAAAGGTTCTGCATTAAACTTGGCTAAATTTTCTGTAGATGCAGTTAAAGAGCGTAATAGCGGAAAATTAGTTTCTACAACTAGAGCTAGTAGAGCAGATAAATTAAAAATTTGTTTTACTGTAGCAGATAATGCAATTGCACAAGCTGGTGACAGAGAGTTTTATATTGAAGTTTTAGATCCTCAAGGAAATGTTTTAGGAGAAGGAACTACAAAGTCTAATGAAACAGGAGCTTCTTTAACGTATAGTAAGGCTACAGCTTTTTATTATGAAAACAGAACTTTAGACATTTGTGATTACGTAAATAAGCCAGTTGGTGATTTTCAAAAAGGAAACTATATGGCTATAGTTTACGATTCTAAATTAAAGATATTAGGTAAAAGTGAGTTTACCCTTAAGTAATACTTAATTTAATACATATAAAAAAGGTGCAATTTTAAATTGCACCTTTTTTGTTTTATAGTAGTTAGGTTTTTATTTTAATGAACCTACCATTTCTTCAGGTTTTACCCATTCATCATATTGCTCTGCAGTTACGTAGCCTAAATTAATAGCTTCTTCTTTTAGTGTAGTACCATTTTTATGTGCAGTATTTGCAATTTCTGCAGCTTTGTAATAACCAATTTTAGTGTTTAAAGCTGTTACAAGCATTAAAGAGTTATTTAATAATTCTTTAATTACATCGTGATTTGGTTGTATGCCAGACGCACAATTAACATCAAAACTAACGCAAGCGTCACCAATTAATTGGGCAGATTGTAATATGTTAGCAGCCATCATAGGTTTAAATACATTTAGCTCATAATGGCCTTGTGTACCACCAACAGTTACAGCAACATCATTACCCATAACTTGTGCGCAAACCATAGTTATAGCTTCTGCTTGTGTAGGGTTCACCTTTCCTGGCATAATAGAACTTCCTGGTTCGTTTGCAGGTATAATTATTTCGCCAATACCAGATCTTGGCCCAGAAGCCATCATTCTAATATCATTAGCAATTTTATTTAAAGAAACAGCTAGTTGTTTTAGCGCTCCGTGACTTTCTACTATGGCATCATGGGCAGCTAATGCTTCAAATTTATTTTTAGCAGTAATAAAAGGCAATCCTGTAAATTCTGCTATGTACTTTGCAACAAGAACATCATAACCGGCAGGTGTATTTAAACCTGTACCAACAGCAGTACCACCAAGAGCAAGCTCTGCTAAATGCGGCAATGAGTTTTCTAAAGCTTTTAAACCGTGATCTAGCTGAGATACATAACCAGAGAACTCTTGTCCTAAAGTTAAAGGAGTAGCATCCATAAGGTGAGTACGTCCTATTTTTACAACATTTGCAAATTCTTTAGATTTCTTTTCTAAAGTATCTCTTAGTTGTTTAACTCCAGGTATAGTAACTTCTGTAATTTTTTTATATGCAGCAATATGCATTCCTGTAGGAAACGTATCGTTAGATGATTGAGATTTGTTTACATCATCATTAGGCTGTATTGTTTTTTCGCCTTCACCGATAACATTACCAGCTATTTCATGAGCTCTGTTTGCAATAACCTCATTTACGTTCATATTACTCTGTGTACCAGAGCCAGTTTGCCATATTACCAATGGAAACTGATCATTATGTTTGCCTTCTAAAATTTCATCACAAACTTGTGCAATTAAATCTCTTTTTTCTGTAGATAATACACCTAACTCACAGTTTGTGTATGCTGCTGCTTTTTTTAAATAAGCAAAACCATAAACAATATCTAATGGCATAGATGCAGCAGGACCAATTTTAAAATTGTTTCTAGAGCGCTCTGTTTGTGCTCCCCAATATTTATCAGCAGGTACTTCTACCTTACCCATTGTATCTTTTTCTATTCTAAAGCTCATTGTACTAATTTTTTATAGATACAAAGGTAAGAATTTGGAAAATTTTTAATGCCTATTTATTTGATGATTTTGGTTTATTTTGGAGTAAATATGAACTTTAATTAAAAATATTGTTAATTAAATTTATATGTAAATGTGGCTCTTAGGTTTCTTTGGTCTGATTGAAGTTCATTATAAGAAATAGAATTGTCTAAATTGCTGGTAGAATACCTTCTGTAAGCATTAAAAATATCTGTTACTCCTATAGATACAGATACCTTATTTTTAAATATGTTTTTGCTAAACGCAAAGTCTAACCTGTCTAGTGCTTTTGTTTTTGTTTGAGAGTTGTTGTTTGCTCCTATGTAATAGTAGTTTGTCTGAAAATTAATATCATGCATTAAAGGTAATCTAGCACTAGCGCTACCTGTCCATCTAAATTGGTTGGCATTAAAGTCTACATTAATTAACTGGTTGTTATTATTGGTGTAGTTATAACTGCCATTTAATTTTTGGTTATACATAAAAAGGTTTAAAGACAAGCGCCATTTTTTACGCGGAACATAAGTAACAGTAGCATCTAACCCATACCTGTCTTCCTCTGCAATGTTGCGCTTAGTTTTTGCAATTATAGGAGCAGCTATAGTATTAGTGCTGTTTGTAATAATCTCTGTTTCGCCTGTTTCTATTATTACATTGTGTATTACATCTTCTGTTTTAGAATAGAATAGGGCAGTGTTAAAAGTTATTTTATCCCATTTATTTAAATAGTTAAACTCAAATGAGTTTGTAAACATTGGGTCTAAATCTGGATTACCATAAAATAAGTTGGTTTTACTAACTCTATTAGGAAAAGGATTTAAATTACCTGCTGTAGGTCTATCAATTCTTTTGCTATAATTTAAACTAATCTTTTCTTTATTAGTAAACTCATAACTTAAAAAAACAGAGGGAAACCAATTTGTATAAGATTTATTATCTGTACTGTTATTATTGGTAAGTAACACCGCTAAATTTGTATGTTCTACTCGCATACCTAAAGAGGCACTAAATTTATTAAAACCTTGTGCAAATTGTAAGTATCCTGCATTAACATCTTGACTATATATTAAATTGTTGCTGTAGATATTATTTTTTATAAATTGATTGTTAATTATAGAACCTTCTGTATAATCTATATTATAATTATCAAAAACACCTCTGTAACCAACTTCTATTTTAGAATTGTAATTTTTTCCAAAAGGTAAGGTATAATCCAATTGGGCAAGCTGACTAATTTGATGGTCATCAGTAATTGCTTCTTCAAACAAGCCATTGTTGTTATTGCCTAATATAACCTCGTTAATAGCTCTATCTTCTAGCTCAAAACTTCTAGAGTATTGGTAATCTGCAGTTAAAATATGACCTTTAGAATTAAATTTTCTTTTATAGTTTAGGGAATAACGTATGTTTTCTTCATTACTATCTTCTTCAGTATTTCTACTTCTGTTAATAGTTGTATTGTTTAGTGTATTAAAATTATTTAAATCTATACCAGTATAGTTTAAACCTGATGCTTTAGTATAAGCAACAGAATTAGTGATGCTAGAGGTTTTATTTAACAAAAGCTCTATACCTGCATTAATAGTAAGGTTTTTATAATTACGATCTAATGATCTGTACTCATTTTCATAACCTATTTTGGTATTACTATTATCAAAAAAATCGTTATTAAATAATGAGTATCCAGGTCGTTCCCTGTCTGTATAAGTTACATTAGAAAAAATATTAAATAATTTTCTTTTTAAACCTAAAGACAATCCTAACTTATAATATTCAGGGTCTTTAATAGTTGCAGTTACAGAACCATTAATACCTGCTTTTTTAGATTTTCTAAGTATTATATTTAAAATGCCTGCAGTACCAGAGGAACTATATTTAGAAGAAGGGTTTGTAATAACTTCTACCTTTTGTATTGTGCTTACTGGCATTTGCTTTAAAGCCTCTGGACTTACACCAGATAATGTAGAAGGTTTGCCATTAATTAATATTTTTACATTATTGTTACCTCTTAAACTAATAGTACCTTCAGCATCTACAGCTACAGAGGGGATATTGTTTAATACGTCAGAAGCAGACCCTCCGTTTAAAGTTAAGTCTTTACCAACATTGTATATTTTTTTATCTAACCTTAGCTCTACAGTTGTTTTTTCAGCAATAAGCTCAACCTCGTTTAACTCTTCTACATCTAAGTCTAGCAATATTTGTCCTAGGTTTTTAGACTTTGTTATAGTAACATTATTTAGGTAATAGGTTTTGTAAGAAATATACTCAACCTTAATATTATAATTTCCTTTAGGAATATCATTTATAATAAACTTGCCATTTTTATTGGTTATACCTCCAGAAATAAAACTAGGGTTATTATTATCTTGTATAATTAATGTAGCAAATTCTAGCGGATTCTTTGTTTCAGAATCTACAATTGTACCGGTTAACTTTACAGAACTATTGCTATTGTTAACTTGGTTTTGTTGAGCGTTAATAGCTGTTGTTAGGGCTAAAAACAAAAATAAAATATTTTTCATTTATGGTTAGCCTTTTGTAATTTGGGTAAAAAAGACTAGGAAATTATAAGTGTTCTTATGCATAAGTTTAACGTAGGTTATTTGGTTGAGTATGTTAGTTAAAAAAACGCTTTGTATTTCCTTGGTTACTTACAGGTATTTTAAGGTAAAATTAGTACGTCTTATACTACAAATATAAAAAAATATTAAAATAATTATTATTTTTTTATGATTTAGATTTGTTCTATTCATTTGAACAAGTATCTTTGTAACCGTTAAAATAAATTACTTATGTTTGAATTTGACCAGTATTTAGGTTTTTTAGCTTTTTTAACTATCCTTACAATAGGATTTTGGCTAATGATATTTTTATTAACATTTGTTATACCTTATTGGTTGGGCGGATCACTTATAGAATTTCTGAAAGAAAAACGAGAAGCTAAAAAAGCAAAGCGTTTAGAATAAAAAACAAAAAAAGAGACTTTTAAGTCTCTTTTTTTGTACCCTATATTTAATAAAATATACATTTACTTAGGTATGTATTTTAGTGTGTAATATAATTTAGTTATAAAATAAAAAAAGGATGTTGTTTAACAACATCCTTTTTTTATTGTGGTTATTTAATTATGCAATTTATCCTTGGATATCCATATCATCACCGCCACCATCTCTCATTTCACCTTTGTTACGTTGGTTTTTTTGTTGGTTAAATCTGTATGTAAAAGTTAACGCAACACTTCTTTCTCTCCATTGAAATTCACTGTTAGAGAAGATATTTTCAGTTCTACTTTCAGATCTTCTTTTTCTAGAATTAAAAATGTCACTAACACTTAAAGATAAAGTACCTTTTTCCTTTAATATATCTTTACTTAATGCTAAGTCAGATCCAAACATTCCTTTAGTATCAGTTTGTGCATTTTTAGATGGACCTCTATAAGTTAAGTTTGTTTGAAAGTCTATTTCTGCAGGCAATGGTATTTTTGCACTAAATTTAGAAAACCAGCTAAAGTTATCAGCATCAAAATTTTGAGTAATTTCTTCGTTTAAGAAATTAGTATAGGTGTGTTCACCTTCTAAGCTTTGTTGAAATAAGTTAAGGTTTAAGCTAAATCTCCAGTTACGTATTGGTGTATAGGTAGATGTAATATCTAAACCGTATCTAGTTTCTGTAGCTAAGTTAATTGGTGTTCTAGCTTGTACAGGAATTTCTACAGTACTACCAGGGTTAGCAGGGTCTTCTATGCTTACAAAGTCACCTGTTTCTTGTGAAATAAATTGAAAAACTCCAGTAGAATGATTGTAGTAACCAGAAATGTTAAATAAAACTTTGTCCCATCTTTTTAAGTAACCTAAATCATACGCATCTGTAAAAGTTGGATCTAAGTCTGGATTACCAAAAAACAAGTTTGTATTACTAGATCTAGAAGGGAAAGGATTTATAAATCTAGAACGAGGTCTTCTTAATCTTTTGCTGTAGCTAAGTGTAAATTGTTCCATTTCCGATAACTCATACCCTAAAAATACAGAAGGAAACCAGTTTGTGTAATTTTTGGTGTTAATTTCATTAGTTTCTGCTAACTCAATTTCTATATCTGTAGATTCCATACGTAAGCCACCAAGTAAACTAAACTTATCAAATTTAGTACCTAATTGTACATAAGCAGCATTTATATTTTCTCTGTAAAAAAGCTCGTTACTAAAATTTGGGTTACTAGTGAAGCTTCCATTAACTTCTTCTCCAAAATCATAATCTGTATTATAAAAGTTAAAGTTACCTCTATAACCTGCTTCAAACTGAGAGGCTAAATCTTTACCAAAAGGTAAAACATAGTCTACCTGTACTAATTGATCTATTTGTTTGTTGTCAGAAATTGTACGTTCTAAAGGGTTGCTGCTAGCATTACCACTAACTAATTCTTCAATACTAGCATTTTCTAGCTCATTAGATCTAGAGTATTGGTAGTCTACAGTTAATTTATTACCATCATCATTAAACCTTTTTACATAGTTTAAAGAATACTGTACAGTTTCTTCATCATCATCTTCTACTGTATTTCTTTGTCTTTCAATGGTTGGATTCATATTACCATCAAAATTAAAAAAGTTAACATCTGCTTTATCTAAACCGTTAGAGTTTCTATATAATACAGAGTTTGTTATACTACTAGTTTCGTCTATAAAATATTCAAAACCTATATTTGCGTTGTAATTTTTACTGCTACGATCGTAATTTCTGTATTCGTTTTCAAAACTTGCAGTTGTACCGTCATCATTAAGATATTCATTTTCAAAAGTAGCATTTCCAGGTCCTGTTCTGTCTCTATAACTTAAGTTAGTGTATAAGTTAAATTTATCTCTTCTTAAGTTAATATTTGCAGAACCAGCGTATTGTTCTGGATCACCAACTGTAGCAGATACAGATCCGTTTAGGCCAGCAGTTTTACTTTGTTTTAAAATGATGTTTAAAATACCAGCAGTACCTTCTGCGTCATATCTAGCAGATGGGTTTGTTACTACTTCTACTTTTTCAATAGCATCTGCAGGTAAAGATTTTAGTGCAGCATTGTCTAAACCAGATAGGGCAGACGGTTTACCGTTAATTAATATTTTAACACTTTCATTACCACGCAAGCTAATAGCTCCTTCTACATCTACATCTACAGATGGTACATTGTTTAAAACGTCTGTAACAGAACCACCTTTTACGGTTAAATCTTTACCCACGTTGTAAACTTTTTTATCTAATCTAAGTTCTACGGTAGTTTTTTCAGCAACTAAAACAACATCATCTAACTGCTCTACATCTAAAGCTAATTTAATAACACCTAAATCTATAGATTTGGTTAGGTTTTGATTGTTAAGTGTGTATGTTTTGTAAGATAAAAACTCTACTTTAATATTGTAAAGCCCTGCGTCTGCAGTAACATTAAATTTTCCTTGTTGATTTGTTATACCTCCTGTAACTACAGATGGGTCTTTAACACTTTCTAATATTAGTGTTGCGTATTCTAACGGGTCTCCTGTTTCATCATCAACCACAGTACCTGTGACTTTAATTTTTTTAGGGTTTTTAGATTGTGCATTGGGACCTTGAGCGTACGTAATTACGGTTGCAAATACTAGTACTAAGGAAAGTAGTTGTTTCATTCTTTTCGTTTAGTTTTTTTCTTTTTCTTTTTCTTGGCTTTTTTAAAGCCTTCTTTTTCTAAAGCAACATAGGCCTCATATTTTTCTTTAGGCAGTGCAGCTTTTAATTCTTCAGATTGTTGTTCTTTTAATTTTTCTATGCTTTCTTTCATTTTTTCACCGTCTAGCTTTAAAATCTGCAGTTCCATATACTTTTTAATGTATTTGGTTAAAGTTGTGCTTAGCACTGCTTCTTCAAAACTATTAAGATCTATAACTTCTAAAATTTTAGGCATTTGTAAGTCTACAATTTCTTCAGCTGTTAAAGGCTCTGGTTTTTCATTAGATTGTGTTTGTGGCATTTGGTTTCTAACACGTCCGTTTCCGTACCCATTATTATAACCGTTACCGTAACCATACTGCGCTTCTACAGTAGAAAAAGACAATACAAATACTATTGTTGCATAAAAAAATATTTTATTAGTTTTCATAACTTTCTGAATTAGTAAGAGTTTAAAAATTAAAGAAGGTTTAATCTGGTTTGGTTAAAGATTTGTTAAAAGAATTAGCAATAAAAATGCCAAAAATTAAACTGTTACTAAATTACAGTTTTTATTGTTTCTGTAGGTCTTCCAATAACGGCTTTATTTCCGTTAATAACAATTGGTCTTTCTATTAGTTTAGGATTGGCAATCATAGCATCAATAATTTCATTATTAGATAGTTGCTTGCCTTTGTAGTTCTCTTTCCAAATAGCCTCATTTTTACGTACTAAAGCTATAGGTTCTATAGCTAAAAGGCTAATAATGTTTTGTAGCTCTTGTTTTGTAGGTACATTTTCTAAATATTTTACAATTTCAAAAGGTTTACCAGTTTCTTCTAAAAAAGCTACTCCTGCTCTAGATTTACTACATCTGTTGTTATGGTAAATTTTTATCATTATTATATTATTAAAAATTAATCTTCATTTTTTTGTCCCATCATCATTAAATAAGCTTTTAAAAATGGGTCTATTTGTCCGTCCATCACAGCATCTACGTTGCCCGTTTCCTCGGCTGTACGCACATCTTTTACTAATTTATATGGGTGCATAACATAGTTACGTATTTGAGATCCCCATTCAATTTTCATTTTACCAGCTTCAATTTCGCTACGTGCTTCTTGTTTTTTACGCAATTCAATTTCGTATAATTGAGATTTAAGCATTTTCATAGCTGTAGCCCTGTTGTCATGCTGAGATCTAGAATCAGAACAAGAAATTTGTATTCCTGTTGGTTTGTGAGTTAACTGTACTTTGGTTTCTACTTTATTAACATTTTGTCCACCAGCTCCGCTAGAACGTGCTGTTGTAATTTCTATATCAGCAGGGTTAATTTCTATTTCTATACTGTCATCTGCAAGTGGGTATACATATACAGAAGCAAAAGAAGTATGTCTTTTAGCATTACTATCAAAAGGAGAAATACGTACCAAACGGTGCACTCCGTTTTCACCTTTTAGCCAGCCAAATGCATAATCACCTTCAATTTCTAAAGTAACTGTTTTAATACCAGCAACATCTCCTTCTTGGTAATTTAGTTCTTTAATTTTATAACCATTTTTTTCTGCCCACATTAAGTACATACGCATAAGCATAGCAGCCCAGTCACAACTTTCTGTTCCGCCGGCACCTGCTGTTATTTGTAAAATGGCAGTGAGTTCATCTCCTTCATCAGAAAGCATATTTTTAAACTCTAAGTCTTCAATATGAGTTTTTGCTTTGTTGTAGTGGTTCTCTACCTCTTCAGCAGTAACATCGCCTTCTTTTAAAAACTCTAGCAGAACCTCTAAATCTGCAATAAGTATTTTTGCATCATCAAAATCTTTAACCCATTTTTTTTTAGATTGTAGAACTTTCATTTGCGCTTGTGCAATTTGCGCATTATTCCAAAAATCTGGAGCTAGTGTTTTTTCTTCTTCATTTTCTATTTCTATAAGCTTGGCATCTATGTCAAAGATACCTCCTTAACGCACCAAGGCGATCTAAAAGATCTTTATATTGATCTGTTGTTATCATTCTTAAATTAATTTAAAAGCAAAAATAGCACTAAACTATGGTTGTACAATCTATTTTATATAAATTTAGAAAATCTAAAAAACCAACCTATGAAGCATATTTCTATATTCCTACTATTGATAACTTATTCTTTATCTATAAATGCACAATTTACAAGTAAGAAAAAGGATTTTAAAAAATACTCTGGCTATTTTTCGTTTTATTACGATGACAAAAAAGATAAGGTATATTTAGAAGTTGAAGAATTGGAAAAAGAATTTTTATATGTAAATTCTTTAAGTAGTGGTATTGGTAGTAATGATATTGGTTTAGATAGGGGCCAGTTAGGTAAAACTAGAGTAGTATTTTTTAAAAAAGCAGGAAACAAACTAGTATTAGTACAACCAAATTTAAAATATAGAGCGTTAACTAATAATGTTTTAGAAAAACAATCTGTAGAGCAAGCTTTTGCAAAATCTATTTTGGGTGGTTTTAAAATTGAAGAAGAAAAAGAAGGTAAATATATAATAGATATTACACCATTATTAATGCAAGATACCCACGGTGTTGCCGCTAAATTAAAAAATTCTGCTCAAGGTAGTTATAGTTTAGATGCTAGTAAAAGTGCTTTTAATTTAGAGCGTACAAAGGCTTTTCCTAAAAATATAGAGTTTGATGTTTTTTTAACCTTTAAAGGAACTGCAAAGGGTAGGTATATTAGTTCTGTAACGCCAACATCTAGCCTAGTAACAGTAGCACAGCATCATTCTTTTATAGAGTTGCCAGATGACAATTATAAAAAACGAAGTTATCATCCACAAAGTGGTTCCTTTATGTTTTCTTATTATGATTATGCTACTCCAGTACAAAAAGACATACAGAAAAGATTTATTACTAGACACAGATTAGAAAAGAAAAACCCTAATGCGGCAATAAGTGAGGCAGTAGAGCCAATTGTTTATTATTTAGATAATGGCACACCAGAACCAGTACGCTCTGCACTGTTAGAAGGTGGTAGGTGGTGGAACCAAGCTTTTGAAGCTATTGGTTATAAAAATGCTTTTCAGTTAAAAATATTACCAGCAGATGCAGACCCAATGGATGTTAGGTATAACGTTATACAATGGGTACATAGATCTACTAGAGGGTGGAGTTATGGTGCTAGTGTTACAGACCCTAGAACCGGAGAAATTATAAAAGGGCACGTAAGTTTAGGAAGTTTACGAATTCGCCAAGATTTTTTAATTGCGCAAGCCTTAACAAATAAACCTTTTGCAAAGAGTAATGATAACTATAACAAAATGCTTGAACTTGCACTAGCACGTATAAGACAGTTGTCTGCACACGAAATTGGACATACCTTAGGTTTTGCTCATAATTTTGCAGCTAGTACCAATAACAGAGCATCTGTTATGGATTATCCGCACCCACAATTTAAGTTGAAAGGAAAAAATATAGATTTTTCTAGTGCATATGCAGAGGGTATAGGTGAGTGGGATAAATATACAGTAGCTTATTCTTATTCAGATTTTAAAGATGGTGTAGACGAAGAAAAAGAATTGAAAAAAAATATTGAAAAGGCATATAAAGAAGGATATAGGTTTATATCAGACAGAGATGCCAGAGCCAGTGGAGGTGCACATGCATATGCACACCTTTGGGACAATGGAGGTAATGCAACAGAAGAATTAAATAAGGTGTTAAAAATTAGAGCAGTAGGTATTTCTAATTTTTCTATAGATAATATTAAGGAAGGACAACCAAATTCAGTTCTAGAAGATGTTTTTGCTCCATTGTATTTTTTTCATAGATACCAAACTGAAGCCGTAACTAAACTAATTGCTGGTTTAGACTATAATTATGCAGTAAAAGGAGATGGGCAATTTACAGTTAAAACAGTATCTAGTAAAGAGCAACAATATGCCTTAGATGCATTATTAAAAACATTAAAAGCAGAGCAGATTGCAATTCCTAAAAATAAACTACCTCTTTTTCCTCCTAGAGCTTTAGGTTATGGTAGCAGTAGGGAATCTTTTAGCGGAAAAACAGGAATTTCTTTTGATGCGCTTTCTGCTGCAGAAACAGCTGCAGATATGACACTTTCTTTTTTATTGCATCCGCAAAGAGCATCTAGATTAATACAGCAAAAAAGTTTAGACTCCAAACAACTAGGACTACAAGATGTGTTAAACCAATTAGTTAATACTACACTAAATTATAATTATAAAGATTCTTATTTAAATGGTGTACAACAGAATATTAACTTTAGAGCTCTATATTATATCACAAAATTAGCGTTAAGTAAAAACGTACATCCGCAAGTAAATGCTATTGCTAATTTTAAGCTAAACGAATTAAAAAATAAGTATAATGCAGTAAGTACGCCATATGCTTTAGAAATTGTAACAAGAATAAATTATTATCAAAAACACCCAGAATTATTTAAGGTAGTTACGTCTCCTAAAATTCCTGATGGTTCTCCTATAGGAATGGAATGTCTATCAAACTAAAAAAAAAGAATATCTAAAAATGAAAATAAACCTTATTAGTGATACGGTAACAAAGCCTACCCCAGAAATGCTAAATGCAATGTTTGCCTCTGAAGTAGGAGATGATGTTTTTAAGCATGACCCAACTATTAATGCGTTAGAAGAAAAACTAGCAACAATGTTTGGTAAAGAAGCAGCTTTATTTTTTCCTAGTGGAACTATGGCAAACCAAACAGCAATAAAATTACATACACAACCAGGAGAGCAATTAATTTGTGATAAATATGCTCATATTTTTAATTATGAGGGAGGTGGTGTTAGCTTTAATAGCGGTGTGTCATGTAGGCTTATTGATGGCCACAGAGGTATGATGACTGCAAAACAGGTAGAGGAAGCAATTAATCCGCCAGATTTTTATCATAGTCCGCTTACCACACTAGTTTGTATAGAAAATACAACTAATAAAGGAGGAGGAGCTTGTTGGGATTTTGAAGAGCTAAAAAAAATTAAGATGGTTTGTGAAAAACACAACTTAAAATACCATTTAGATGGGGCTCGTTTATGGAATGCATTGGTAGCTAAAAATGAAACTCCAAAACAATATGGAGATTTGTTTGATACCATAAGTGTTTGCTTAAGTAAAGGTTTAGGATGTCCTGTAGGGTCTGTATTAATAGGCTCTAAAGAGGATATAGAAAAAGCTATCCGGGTACGTAAGCTATTTGGTGGCGGAATGAGGCAGGCAGGTTATTTAGCTGGTGCAGCTATATATGCTTTAGATAATCACATAGATAGATTAAAAGAAGATCATAGAAAAGCAAAAGAGATAGGAGAGGTATTGCAAAACTTAAGCTATGTAAAAACTGTAGAGCCTATAGAAACTAATATTGTTATTTTTGCTATTGATGAAAATAAATTAAGCCAAGAACAATTCTTAGATAAATTACTTAAAAAAGGAGTAGAAATTATAGGAATGGGACAAGGAAAATTACGTATAGTTACTCATTTAGACTACACAGATACTATGCATAGCACTTTTTTGTCTGTTTTAAAGAGTTTGTAAATTGGGCATAGATAAAAAGCTGTTTTTTAAATTTTTAATACCATTTTCCATACCAGCTTCTGATGAGTAAAACTGACTTTTACCAATAACCTTACCGTTTAAACCTTTTAAATTAAATAAAAACTTGCCATTGTAAGCGGTCTTACGTTCAAAAACGTTAAGACTGTTTATAGATGGCATTATTTCTTTTATGGCACTATGTAACTCTTCTTTTGTTTTAAAACTGTTCCCTTGCAGTAACACAACATTGTTCTTTGTTTTTAAACTAAAAGTAAAAGTATTATCCTCTTTTTTTTCAATATCTAACATACCTACACATTTTTATTAAATATAAGAATTTTTTTAAAGTTATGGTAAAATTAATTTTAAGACTTTGTTAAGATTAGTGATTTACTTATAAATTAACGTTTGTTAAGCCCTAAAACACTAGTGAAATAAGGTTTTTTTATAAATTAATGCTCTTTTTTTATGATTAGTTGAACATAAAAATTATATTTGCAGTATAATTATTTAACATATTTTAACATTAATTAAACACATTAACCAAAAATGAAAAAATTATTATTCTTATTTGCAGTAATGACTGCATCTGTTACTATGGCTCAAGATTTGCCTACAAATCCAGAACCAGGTAAATGTTACGTACGTTGTACAACTCCAGACGTATACGTTAATGAATCTATTACAATAACTACTAAACCTGCATATTCTGTATTAAAAACAGTGCCTGCAACTTTTAAAACTGTTACAGAGCGTGTTTTGATTAAAGATGAAAGTAAAAGTTTAAAAATAGTACCTGCTAAATGGGGAACAGAAACTGTTAGTTATGTAGCTAAAGAAGGTGGTAATACGTTAAGCATTACACCTGCAAGTTTTACACCAAGCTCACAAACTATAGAGGTTAAGCCTGCATATGCAGTTTGGGAATTAGGTGCTCCTGCTCCTGATTGTGCTTCTAGCAACCCAGATGATTGTAGATACTGGTGTTACAAAGGTTACCCAGCAGAGTTTACAACTATTCAAACTCAAGAATTAGCTTCAGACGCTACTGTATCTAAAACACCAATTGGTTCTAGAAACGCAACTTACAAGAAAACTGTTTTAGTTTCTGGTCCTTCTGTTGTAGAAACTATAATTCCTGCTGAGTACAAAGAAATTACTAAAACTGTTTTAGATAAGGATGCTTTTACTACAAGTGTTTCTGTACCTGCTGTAACTAAAACTATTACTAAAGAGGTATTAAAGCAAAAAGGTGGTCTTACTACTTGGAGCGAGGTTGAGTGTTCTTTAGTACAATACCAAGCTTTACCAATTAACTGGAATACTGGTAGCTCTACTTTAACTGCTGAAGCAAAAAGAATTATTGATTCTAGATTAATGCCAGTTTTAAACCAAAACCCAGGTGTTAAATTAGAGATTGCTTCTCATACAGATTCTAGAGGTAATAGCGTATCTAACCAAAGTTTATCAGAGAGAAGAGCTAAGTCTGTTGCAGATTACTTAATTTCTAAAGGAGTAAACTCTAGCTTATTAGTAGCTAACGGTTACGGTGAAAACAAATTAAAGAACAGATGTAAAGATGGTGTTTCTTGTACAGAAAGAGAGCACGCTGCTAACAGAAGAACTGAATTTAGATTAATTAACAACTAGTAGTAAAATCTATTATAGTTAATCACTAACCAATAAAAAGGGCTTTCAATTAATTTTGAAGGCCCTTTTACTTTTTAAATAATCCTATTTTGGTTTGTTGTTATTTGGTAATTTGTTTACAAATGTTAAGTAGTGTTGTTTAAGGGGCAACAATTTTAAGTAGATGTAAAAAAAAAGACCCTTAATATAAATTAAAGGTCTTGTTTGCTTTTTTACTGTAAGATGAAAACTATTTCATATACTTCTTTAAAAACTTAATATGGTGTTGTACTTCGCCGTTCATACTATAACCGTGTAAAGCACCTTTTTCTCTGCCTTTACTATCTAGTATTTTTAAGTTAGGAAATACTCCTTTTTTATTATACTTAGCCATTAAATCCATATTGTGTTTTAATTGCTTTTCCGTTAATAAGTCATTGTTTCTAGGAATATCTATATATAATAACTCGTAATTTTCAGATATTTCTTTAAATTCAGCTGTAGCAAACAAATCCTTTTTTAGCATTTTGCAAGGTCCGCACCAATCACTCCCCGTAAAGTAAACTAAAATGTTTTTATCTGCTTTTTTAGCCTTTTTTAGCACAGTTTCATAATCTGTGTTCCATTCTACATCTCCAATAACTTTATTAGCTGGTGCAAAACCAAATACTAAAGGAAAAATTAAGGCAATTAATAAGTGTTTCATCTTTGTCTTTTTTATTGTTGATACAAAAAACTTGCCAGTTTTTATTTAAATAACGAATCCATTCCCGGAATATTGGGTAAACCGTCTTTTGCAGCAGCAGCTAATTCGGTTTCATTTACCTGTGTAGCTTTTTCTATAGCCTTGTTTAATGTAATTATTAAATAATCTTCAAGCTGTTCTTTATCATTTAAAATACTTTCATCAATCTCAATACTTTTAATTGTTCTGTTAGCCGTAATTGTTACTTTAATAGCGTTATCAGTAGATTTTTCGTCAATTAAAACAGTATTTAAGCGCTGCTTTGTTTCTTCAACTTTTTGCTGGGTTTCTTTTAGTTTTCCCATCATACCCATCATATCTCCAAACATAATATTTATAAATTATAGTTATTATTTTTCAAAATTACTAAATTGTAGCTCAATCAATCTTAAAAAAAAATGAAAGTCATAAAAAAAGGTATTGTTCTGTTAGTTAGTATTATTTTTGTCGCTTCATGTAAAAATATAAATAAGCCTATGGCTACTATAAAAACTCCTGTTGCAAAAAAAGTTCCAAAAGAATTAGTTAAACATAATGATGTTAGAGTAGATGATTATTATTGGCTAAACAACAGAGAAGATAAAGAAGTTATTACATATTTAGAAGAAGAAAACACTTATTATAATACCTTAACCGCACACACTAAAGAGTTTCAAGCATCACTTTTTAGTGAAATGAAAGGGCGAATAAAAGAAGATGATTCCTCTGTACCTTACAAGTTAAACGGGTATTGGTATGGAACTAGATATGAAGTTGGTAAAGAATACCCTATTTACTCTAGAAAAAAAGGTGAGGAATCTGCCCAAGAAGAAATTATTTTTAATTGTAATGATTTAGCAAAAGATCATGATTATTTTAATTTAAGTGGTATTGCAATTAGCCCTAATAACAAATTAGCAGCTTTTGGTGTAGATACTGTTTCTAGAAGAGAATATACAATTAGAATTAAAAATTTAGAAACAGGGGAAGTTTATAAAGATGTTATAGAGAAAACCACAGGTAGTAGCGTATGGGCTGCAGATGATAAAACACTTTTTTATACTAAAAAAGATCCTGTAACATTAAGGTCTGATAAAATTTACAAACATAAACTGGGTACACCAACCTCTGAAGATGTTTTAGTGTATCATGAACAAGACGAAACTTTTAATACTTACATATATAAAACCAAGTCAAAAAAATACATAGTAATTGGGTCTTCTAGTACATTAACATCTGAGTATAGATTTATTAATACAGATGAGCCAGATTCAGATTTTAAAATATTTTCTCCTAGAGAAAGAGGATTAGAGTATTCTATAGCACATTATGGAGATAAGTTTTTTATTTTAACCAATAAAGACCAAGCTTATAACTTTAAATTAATGACTTGTAATGAGTCTGCAACGGCAGCTACAAATTGGAAAGAATTTATACCTCATAGAGAAAATGTACTCCTTGAAGATTTAGACATATTTAAAGATTATTATGTATTATCTGAAAGGGAAAATGGATTAAATAAATTAAAAATTGTTCGTTGGGATACTAATAAAGGATATTACTTGCCTTTTGAGAGTGAAACCTATACGGCTTATGTAGGTACTAATCCAGATTTTAATACATCTATACTAAGGTATGGTTATAATTCTTTAACAACACCAAGTTCTGTTATAGATTTTAATATGGATACCCAAACCAAAGAAATTAAAAAAGAACAAGAAGTATTAGGAGGTAAGTTTAAAAAAGAAAATTACAGATCTCAGAGAGTTTGGGCAACCGCCAGAGATGGTGTTAAAATACCAATGTCTGTAGTTTATCATAAAAATACTAAGTTAGATGGTACTAGCCCTTTACTGCAATATGCATACGGCTCATACGGTTATACAATAGATCCTTATTTTTCTACAGTACGTTTAAGTTTATTAGACAGAGGTTTTATTTATGTAATTGCACACGTTAGAGGAGGAGAGTATTTGGGAAGAAAATGGTACGAGGACGGAAAGCTTTTAAAAAAGAAAAACACTTTTACAGATTTTATAGACTGCTCTAAATATTTAATTGATAATAATTATACGAGTACAAAACATTTGTATGCCTCTGGAGGATCTGCCGGAGGATTGTTAATGGGGGGCGTGCTTAATATGGCGCCAGAGTTATATAACGGTGTAATTGCAAGTGTGCCATTTGTAGATGTTGTTACAACAATGTTAGATGATTCTATACCACTTACAACAGGTGAGTATGATGAGTGGGGAAACCCAAATGATAAAGAGTATTATGATTATATGAAATCTTATTCTCCTTATGATAATGTTACAGCACAAGATTACCCAACAATTTTAGTAACAACAGGACTGCATGATTCTCAAGTACAATATTGGGAGCCTGCTAAATGGGTGGCAAAATTACGAGAACTTAAAACAGATAGTAATTTACTATTTTTAGATACTAATATGGATGCTGGCCATGGCGGTGCTTCAGGAAGGTTTGAGGCATTAAAAGAAGTAGCAAAAGACTATGCGTTTTTAATAGATTTAGAGGGAAAAATCGATAAGTAAAAAAAAAAACCTAAATTTGTCACGTAATTGATAAGCAAACCAACAAAGTCTTATCATTTTATAACCAAATACGCATGGAAAATAAAATTAATGCCTATAACAATGTTTTAGAGTTAATAGGTAACACTCCGTTAATTAAAATTAATAATGTTACTAATTCCTTTAAAGGAGAATATTACGCTAAAGTAGAGGCTTTTAATCCGGGACATTCTGCAAAAGACAGAATAGCAATTCATATAATTGAAGAAGCAGAACGTAAAGGATTATTACACGAAGACAGTACAATTATTGAAACAACATCTGGTAATACAGGTTTTAGTATTGCAATGGCAAGTATTGTTAAAGGATACAAATGTATATTAGCAGTAAGTTCTAAATCATCTCCAGATAAAATAGATATGTTGCGCTCTATGGGAGCACAAGTATATGTTTGTCCTGCGCACGTAAGTGCAGATGATCCTCGTTCTTATTATGAGGTTGCTAAAAGGTTACACAGAGAAACAGAAGGTTCAATATACATTAATCAATATTTTAATGAACTTAATAGAGCTGCGCATTACGCTTCTACAGGTCCAGAAATTTGGGAACAAACAAATGGCAATATTACCCATTTAGTTGCATGTAGTGGTACAGGTGGTACTATTTCTGGTACAGCAAAGTATTTAAAAGAGCAAAATCCAAATGTAAAAGTTATTGGAGTAGATGCTTTTGGGTCTGTATTAAAAAAATACCATGAAACACGTGAGTTTGATGCTAATGAAATTTACCCTTACCGTATAGAAGGTTTAGGTAAAAATTTAATACCAGGAGCAACAGATTTTGATGTTATAGATAAATTTGTAAAAGTTACAGATGAAGAAAGCGCACATACTGCAAGACAAATTTCTGGTACAGAAGGTTTGTTTGTTGGGTACACTAGTGGTGCTGCAATGCAAGCTGTAAAACAATTACATGCAGATGGTGAATTTGATGCCAATAGTAAAGTAGTTGTTATATTTCCTGATCACGGATCTAGATATATGAGTAAAATTTATAGTGATGAATGGATGGAGGCACAAGGGTTTTTAAATGCTGTTGTAGAACAGGAAAAGCCAGAAATTCAATTTGTTAAGTAAAAAACTTAGAAAATATAAAATAAAAAAGCAATGAATTTTAGTTCATTGTTTTTTTTTGTTCATAAAATTGTTATGAAACCTTGCTGAAATTCTGTACTTTTGCAGACAGCCAAAATAGCTTAGATGAGAGATTTATTTGATAGAATACTAGCGAACAAAGGACCATTAGGAAAATGGGCATCGCAAGCAGAGGGATATTTTGTTTTCCCTAAATTAGAAGGAACTATTTCTAATAGAATGAAATTCCAAGGGAAAGAAGTAATTACTTGGAGTGTTAACGATTATTTAGGTTTAGCAAACCACCCAGAAGTGCGTAAAGTAGATGCACAAGCAGCAGCAGATTATGGTTCTGCTTACCCAATGGGAGCACGTATGATGTCTGGACACACAGACTTACACGAACAATTACAAAATGAGTTGGCTGAATTTGTTAAAAAAGATGCAGCTTACTTATTAAACTTTGGTTACCAAGGTATGGTATCTACTATAGATGCGTTGGTTTCTAAAGATGATATTATAGTTTATGATGTAGACTCGCACGCATGTATTATTGATGGTGTACGTTTGCATATGGGTAAACGTTTTACTTACAAGCATAATGACGTTGAGAGTTTAGAAAAAAACTTAGAGCGTGCTACTAAAATGGCAGAACAAACTGGTGGAGGTATTTTAGTTATCTCTGAAGGTGTTTTTGGTATGCGTGGTGAGCAAGGTAAATTAAAAGAGATTGTAGCTTTAAAGAAAAAGTACAACTTTAGGTTTTTAGTAGATGATGCTCACGGTTTTGGTACATTAGGTAAAACTGGTGCTGGAGCAGGTGAAGAACAAGGAGTGCAAGATGAAATAGACGTGTACTTTGCTACTTTTGCAAAATCTTTAGCTAGTACTGGTGCATTTATAGCAGCAGATCAAGAAATTATAGATTACTTAAAATACAACTTGCGTTCGCAAATGTTTGCAAAGTCATTACAAATGCAATTGGTTGTAGGTGCATTAAAGCGTTTAGATATGCTTAGAACAATGCCAGAGTTAAAAAATAAACTTTGGGAGAATGTAAATGCATTGCAAAGTGGATTAAAAGAACGTGGTTTTGATATAGGAACAACTACTAGTTGTGTTACTCCTGTATTTTTAAATGGTAGTATACCAGAAGCTATGGCGTTGGTTAGAGATTTAAGAGAAAACTATGGTATTTTCTGCTCTATAGTGGTTTATCCTGTAATTCCTAAAGGACTTATTTTATTAAGAATGATTCCTACAACTTCTCATACCTTAGAAGATGTAAATGAAACGCTTAATGCTTTTGATGCAATACGTGAGCGTTTAACAAATGGTACATACAAAAGATTATCTGCCGCTGTTGCAGCTGCAATGGGAGAGTAAAAAATCTTTTTATTTTATATTAAAAAACCCAAGCAAATTATGCTTGGGTTTTTTAGTCTATAAGTTTTTGCGGTATGTTCTGCGTCTTCTAAATATTTTTGGATCAAAATTTTTCCAAAGCTGTCTAATAGCGGTATTTTCTTCTAACTCTGGTGTTCTTATGCAATTTTCTATACCTTTATCTTTAAATGTTTTATAATATTCATTAAAAATAATAGCTGTTACTCCTTTATTTTGGTATTCTGGGTGTACACCAATTAAATAAAAAATAACATCTTTACTCTGTTTTTTAGCTTTAAGTAAATGGTAAGCGCCAAAAGGAAATAATTTCCCCTTAGATTTTTGTAATGCTTTAGAAAAAGAAGGCATTACTATAGAGAAAGCAACAAGATTATCATCCTTATCTACCACAAATTTTATGTACTCTGGGTTAATAAAGCTTATGTATTTTTGCTTAAAGTGTTCTTTTTGTATGTCGTTTATAGGGACAAAAGAAGATAAGGAAGCGTAAGACTCATTAAACAAATCAAACATTTTATCTGCTAAAGGCATTACATCTTTAGTTTTTGTAAAATTTATTTCTCTTAGGTTGTATCTCTTTTTTATTAAACCCTGTATTCTTTCAAAAAATTCTGGTTTGGCATTGGCAAACGGAAATTTATTTTCTAAATATTCTTTTTCTTTTACAAAACCTAAACGTTCATAATGTTTAACGTAATAGGGGTGGTTGTACCAAGTTATCATACTACCAATATGGTCATAACCTTCTGTAACAACACCTACTTTATCTAAATTAGAAAAGCCAACGGGGCCTTCCATAAACTCTAATTTGTGCTCTCTACCTATTTCTTCAACCCTTTTTAGTAAAGCCTCAGATACGTTTGTATCATCAACAAAATCAAACCAACCAAAGCGCATTTTTTTAACTTTTTGGTTGTTAATTTCTATCCAATTAATTATTGCAGCAACCCTACCTACAAGTTTAGGTCCGTTGTAAGCTAATAAAAACCAGGCTTCTGCATCTTTAAAAACAGGATTTTTGTCTTTATTAAATGAATCTAATTCATCATTAATAATTGGTGGCACCCAGTAAGGTGAATTTTTGTATATACTAAACGGAAATTTTACAAATTGCTTTAATTCTGCTTTGGTTTTAGCTTCAACAATGGTAATCATATTCTAATATCTTTTTCTACATCAATATTAGGGATATTAATTAATAAGAGAAAGTTTTAAGCTTGTAAAAATTAGAAGTTGTTTTTAAAAATCTATAGGTTCATCATCTTTAGATTTCTTTTTCTTGCTTTTTTTTCCTTTAGCATCTCTTTTTGCTTGTTTTCTTTTCTTTTTAAGGTCTTTCTTTCTAATTTTTCCATCCTTAGTTGTTGCATTCTGATCTTCAATAGCAATTACTTTATCTTTATGCATATCTAACCTATATGAAAAACCAGCAGCAAAAAATAGGCGGGTAGGAGTATCTTTTATATTGGCACCCAAATGTAAATCTACTTGCATATTTTCATCAATTAAATAAGCAGTACCACCTCTAAAAATTACATCAGAATATCTGTCGCTTTTAATACCTTGGTTTTCTGCAAAAACACTCCATTTAGGGTTTCTAAATGCATGAGATAAAGAAACAATGTAGCTCCATTCAGGAAAATCTGTTCCTATGCGGTCATAAGCAACGTTAGTAATAAGCACAAATTTTGGAGAAAGCCTACTTTGTGTAGCAATCATACCTCTTGGAGATACTGTAGCTTCACCAGGGTAGTATGGATTGTCACCCAAAACAAAGTTGGCACCTGCATAAACAGATATTGCAGGTATTAAATTTTTTAGCTGAAATGTGTTATTAGCTTTCCAGCTATATAAATTTGGCTTGTTTGCTTCTTCACTCTTGTAAGGGTCAAAAATTAAATATTTTAATCCAATTCTATTTCTTTTAAAATCTGTATACTTTTGATCAGGAAAACCAATGGTAGAATATGTTCTGTTTTCATTAGTATATGTCCCTTCATATATAATTTCTAATTCTTCAAAAAACAAACCATACCTTAAAGCTAAATCTACTCCCAGTAATTTAGAATCAGTTTTTAGTGTGTTATGACTTTGTTTTTCGTAAGACATTCCGGCTTCGGCCTGTAAAACTCCTGTGCCAATTGCATATGCACTTACAGATTGTCCTGGTCTGTTAGAGTTTATAACGTCTGTGTATTGTGAAAGTCCTAAAAATGGAAGTGTAAAAAGAAATAAAGAGAATATATTTTTTAATTTTTTCATACCTGTAAGCTTACCTAAATATACTTTTATTATTATTTTAAGAGATATAATCTTTATATACAACGGTAGAATTGTATTTTTGATATAAATTTTTAGAACAAATATGGATTTTTTAATAGCTATTCTTGTAATTGTTGCGGTTTATTACCTATTAAAGTTTTTGATACGCTTGTATGCGCCTAAAATGATGAATTATGCAGCTAAAAAAACTGAAGAACATTTAAAGAAAAAATTTGAAGAGTTTGCGCAAAACCCTAATCAGGGATATACTAATACAACAGATGAGTCTTCTTCAAAAACAAATAAGACTAAGTTTAAATCTAACCCTTCTAAAAAAGTAGGAGAGTATATAGATTTTGAAGAAGTAGAATAAAAAAATAACAACCAACCTTTATTAAGTTTAGAGTTTAGGCAACCAAAAAATGCTTATTTTGCTAAACTTACGTATGAAAATTTAATACAACACCAACAACATAATGAAAATTAATTTTAGATCTGTTTTAACCAACTTTTTTGTTCTTGTTTTATTTGTAGTTGCTTCTTTGGCTTATTTTACTCCTGTTTTACAGGGTAAAAAAATATTTCAGTCAGATATTGCCCAGTATACAGGAATGGCAAAAGAGCAAAATAATTTTAGAGAAAAAACAAATACAGAGCCTTATTGGACAAACAGTGCTTTTGGTGGTATGCCAACATATCAGTTAGGAGCTAATTACCCTCATAATTACATAAAAAAGTTAGACAAATTAATACGGTTTTTACCTAGACCAGCAGATTATTTATTTTTATACTTTTTAGGTTTTTATATTTTATTATGTTGTCTAAAAGTAGATTATAGGTTGGCCGTTGTTGGTGCATTGGCTTTTGGTTTTAGTACGTATTTAATTATAATTTTAGGTGTTGGCCATAATGCAAAGGCACACGCTTTGGGGTATATACCAATGTTATTAGGCGGTATAATTTTAATGTTTAGAAAAAAATACATTTTAGGATTTATACTCACAGCATTTGCAATGGCTTTAGAGGTTAATGCCAACCACTACCAAATGACCTATTATTTTATGTTGCTAATTTTAATATTAGGTGTTATTTATTTGGTTTATGCTATTGTAGAAAAACAACTAAAACATTATTTTGTTTCTGTAGGCTTGCTTTTTGTTGCAGTATTAATAGGTATTGCAACCAATGCTACTAATTTAATGGCTACAAAAGAGTACTCTGACTGGAGCACTAGGGGAGTGTCTAATTTAACTATTAATAATGATGGCTCTGAAAGAGAAAATACTGGAGGTTTAGATAAAGAGTATATTACACAATATAGTTACGGAATAGCAGAGTCTTTAAACATATTTGTGCCAAGATTATTTGGAGGGTCTAATTCTGAAAATTTAGGAGAGGAATCTAAAACATATGAGTTTTTAGTTCGTAAAGGATTATCTAGAAAACAAGCGTTAGATTTTGCAGAGGGTTTGCCTTTGTATTGGGGAGACCAACCAGGTGTTTCTGGAGCAGCTTATGTAGGAGCAGTATTATTTTTCTTATTTATTTTAGGTTTAATTATAGTAAAAGGAAAAGTAAAATGGTGGCTTTTAGCAGGAGCTGTAATGTCTTTAGTACTTTCTTGGGGTAAAAACTTTAGTGGTTTAACCAATTTTATGATAGATAATTTTCCTTTGTATGATAAATTTAGAGCAGTTTCATCTATACAAGTAGTTTTAGAATTATGCGTACCTCTACTTGGTGTTTTAGCTTTAATGACCTTGTTTAAAGAAAAGGAGAATAAGGCAAAGTACAATATGCCATTGCTTATAAGTGCTGGGATAGTTTTGGGTACGTTAATACTTTTATTTGTATTTAAAGGTGTTTTTACTTTTGATGGTTTAAGCGATGATAGCTACAGAAAATACTTTGGAGATGAAGTATTAACAATGATAAAGTTAGACCGCCAAGAGGCTTATACAAGTGATGTTTTACGTTCTTTAATATATGTGTTACTTACAGCAGCTACATTGTCTTTATTTATACATAAAAGGTTAAAAAATAATGTATTTATAGCGGTAATAGGTGTGTTAATTTTAGCAGATTTGGTACCTGTAGCTAAAAGATATGTTACAGAAGATGATTTTGTGCACGCTAGACAAATGGAACAACCATTTCCTTTAACAAATACAGATAAACAAATTAATCAAGATACTTCTGTATACCGCGTTTATAACCCAAGAGAAGGTTTAAACGGAGCAAGCACATCATACTACCATAATTCTATTGGTGGTTATCATGGAGCTAAACCCGCTACTATGCAAGACTTGTTTGATTTTTATATTTACAAAAATAATGTTAGGGTTTTAAGTATGCTTAACGTTAAATATGTTATTCAGGAAGATGAAGAAGGACGTACTTACCCAGCAGTAAACCCTAATGCAATGGGTAATGCCTGGTTTGTGCAGAACCTTAAAAAAGTATCTTCGGCTAATGAAGAAATTATGGCATTAGATAGTTTAAATATTAAAACAGATGCTGTGGTTAATACAACAGAGTTTCCTTCGTTATCTAAGTTCACTTTTACTAAAGATTCTACAGCTACTATTAATTTAGATAACTATGAGCCTAACCATTTAACTTACACATCTACTACCAATTCTGATGCACTAGCTGTGTTTTCAGAAATGTATTATAAAAATGGATGGAATGCTTATATAGATGGAAAAAAGTCTAGTTACTTTAAAGTTAACTATACACTTAGGGCAATGCAAGTTCCTGCAGGTGAACATAAAATTGAATTTAAATTTGAACCTGAAGTAGTTAAAAAAGGAAGTAAAATAGCACTAGCAAGTAATATTCTTTTGGCGTTAATAGTTATAGGAGGTATTGTATATAGTTTTAAAAAACCAACAGCTAAAAAAGAGAATAGCTAATGCAAAAGGTGCTCATTATAGCTTATTATTGGCCTCCAGCTGGTGGGCCAGGTGTACAACGTTGGCTTAAATTTGTAAAATATTTAAAAGATTATAGTATTGAGCCAGTGGTGTATGTACCACAAAATCCTAATTATCCTATAATAGATGCATCATTTGTAAATGAAATTCCAAAAGATGTAAAAATTTACAAGCAAAAAATTAATGAGCCTTATGGTTTGGCAAGTTTTTTATCAAAAAATAAAACCAAAAAAATAAGTTCAGGTTTAATACAAAGTAAAAATCAATCTTTGACAGAAAAAATTTTGCTTTGGGTACGTGGTAATTTTTTTATACCTGATGCTCGTAAAAATTGGGTTAAACCTTCTGTTAATTATTTAACTAAGGTAGTAGAAGAAGAAAATATAAATACAATAATAACAACTGGCCCACCACACAGTATGCATTTAATAGGCCTTAAACTTAAGGAGAAGTTAGGTGTTAGCTGGGTTGCAGATTTTAGAGATCCTTGGACTTCTATTGGATACCATAAAAAATTACGTTTAAGTAAAGCATCTGCTAAAAAGCATAAGTATTTAGAACATTTGGTTTTAAATAGCGCAGATAGTATTGTGGTTACTAGTGAAACAACTAAAAACGAATTTTTAAATATTACCAATAAACCTATAGAAGTGATAACAAATGGATTTGATGGTGATATAGCTAGTGACGTGGCTTTAGATGATAAGTTTACCATTTCTCATATAGGATCTTTGCTTACGGGTAGAAATCCTGAGAATTTATGGCTTGCATTAGAAGAATTGTGTAATGAAAATGAAGCTTTTAGAAATAGTTTATCGCTACAGTTTATTGGTGTTGTAAGTGAAGATGTGTTACAAACAATATACAAATACAATTTAAAGTCTTACGTAAATTTAATTGGTTACGTATCACATACTGAAGCATTAAAGTATCAAGAAAAATCACAAGTACTATTACTTTCAGAAATAAATTCACCAGATACAGTAGGTATTATTGCGGGTAAATTATTTGAGTATATGCGAGCAAAAAGACCAATTTTGGCAATAGGACCAAAAGGTTGGGAGGTGAGTAATATAATTAAAGAGACAAATACAGGTGTTGCTTTTAATTATAATGATACATCTAACATAAAAAGTTTACTTTTAGATTGGTTTTTTAAATACCAAACAAAAGAATTAAGTGTATATTCTACTAATATAAATACGTATAGTAGAAAAGAGCGTACAGCTAAATTAGCCAATCATTTATATGGGTATTGTATTTAAACAAACATTTAGTAATACTATAGTAACCTTTGTAGGGTTTGGTATTGGTGCTATTAATACACTTTTTTTATATACCAATTTTTTAACTAAAGAAAATTATGGTTTAGTTACAGTTATACTTGCTACAGCAGCTTTATTAATGCCATTGTTAACTTTTGGAGTACAAAATACGTTAGTAAAATTTTATAGTAGTTATAAAGATAGTGATGATGTTAAGTATTTTTTAAACTTAATGTTGTACTTGCCATTACTTACAATTATACCATTTACACTGTTTAGTTATTTTGGTACTGATTTTATAGGCGATTTTTTAGCAGAAAAAAACGAAGAGGTCAAAGGGTATGTTTGGTACATTTATTTTGTGGGACTGGCAATGTCTTATTTTGAAATATTTTACTCTTGGGTAAAAGTGCATATGAAATCTGTTTTTGGAAACTTTATGAAAGAAGTTTTTGGAAGACTATGTATTGCTATTTTACTTGTATTGGTACATTATAATGTAATAACTGTAGATTTATTTTTAAAGTCCTTGGTTGGTGTTTATGTGTTACGTATGGTTGTAATGAAACTTTATGCCTTTAGTTTAGAAATACCAAGTTTAAAATTTAGATTGCCTAAAAATTATAGTTCAATTATAAAATACAGTGCTCTTATAATATTAGGTGGTTCTGCAGCTGTAATACTTTTAGAGATAGATAAGTTTATGCTAAATCAATATTTAGCAATAGAAAATGTTGCTTTTTATGGAGTTTCTGTATTTATTGCAACTGTAATTACGGTACCTTCTAGAGCTATGCACCAAATTACACATCCGTTAACTGCTAAATTATTAAACAGTAAAGACAAACCAGAGCTTCGTAAATTGTATAAGAAATCATCTTTAACATTATTTATAATATCCGGAATTATTTTTTTGTTGATTATTTTAAACTTACAAGAATTATACAAATTAATGCCAGTTGCCTACAGAGGCGGAATGTTAGTGGTATTTTTAATAGGTTTAACAAAAGTGTTAGATGCTCTTTTGGGTAATAGTAATTCTATTCTTTTTAATTCTGACTATTACAGAGCAATTTTGGTAATGGGCGTTTTGTTAGCAATAGTGGTAGTGCTTTTAAACTATATGTTAATACCTGCTTATGGTTTAGGTGGTGCTGCGTGGGCAACGTTTATAGCTATTGCAAGTTTTAATACAGTAAAAATTGGTTATGTATACGCTAAGTTTAAAATGCATCCGTTTACTTTAGACACTTTAAAAGTACTATTATTACTGTGTTTATTAGGTGGGGTATTTTTCTTTATAAACTTTAATTTTCATCCTATATTAAATATTGCTATAAAAAGTATATTTATAGGAGTTGTTTATATTTTTGTACTTTATAAACTCAGAGTTTCAGAAGATGTGTATAGTATAGTGTCTTCTTACCTAAGTAAAAAGGAAACAAAAAAGTAAAGCCCCAGAAGAATAAATTCTTCAAGGACTTTAACAACTAACAACCTAAAAAACTGTCTTTATTATCTTCTGCTTCTTGTACTAGAGCTAGTTCTACTAGATCTAGAAGGAGCTTTTGCTTTACTTGACGTTCTAGAGCTACTTTTTGTTGCAACTCTACTTTTAGAAGAACTACTTCTGCTAGGAGCTTTTGTTACGCTTCTAGTTGTTCTGGTAGTAGTTCTTGTTGCTCTACTATTTGTACTTTGTGGTTTTTTATAAACCGTTGTAGTTCTTTTAGTAGTGGTTCTTGCTGGTGTTTTAGCAGTACTTCTACTTGTAGTACTTCTTGTATTACCAACTCTGCTATTTGTTCTGCTTTTTGCAGGAGTTTTGTATGTTGTAGATCTTGTTACAGATCTAGATGTGTTAGGGTTTCTACTACTTGTTCTGGTAACAGTTGTAGATCTAGTATTAGCTCTGTTATTTCTGTCTATAACAGTTCTGTTACTTTTTCTTGAGTTTTGTGCAACAGCTCTAGAGTTTGTTCTAGAAATACCAACAGTTCTGTTGCTTCTTTGCGTTACTCTATTATCATTTCTATAAACTTTAGAAGATCTGTAATTATTTCTGTTGTTATTTTTATAAGACTTACCAACTCTTACATAAGATTTTCTATAGTTATTTCTATAAGGTCTGTAATAAGTATATCTAACAGGAGCATAATATCTTCTGTACGGTCTTGGTTGTACTAAACAAAAGTTAACAGCTGGTCTATGAAAATAGTTGTGGTAAGCTCTAAATGTATAATTTCTGTTGTACCTATTTATGTAACCTCTATGGTAATCATAAAATCCTCTATTATTGTAGTATACATACATACCACCTAACCTATGAACTCTATTGTTTCTGTAGTTAATGTTTATGTTTCCAATTTGCTCAACTCTACCGTAATAGTCATAATAAATAGGAACATTTTCTACTTGTATAACAGCTCCATAATCATCATACTGTACATATGCATTATAATTGTAGCCTGTATTAAATGTAATATTTGCGTTTCTTCCTAAATTTATATTAGCATTTACATTTACTCTATTATCAATAAAGAAATCAAATTCACCATCAGGGAAAACTGAAAATGTTACGCCGTTCTCTACAAAGATGAAAGAATTGTTTTGTCTAAAAGTATTGCTGCTTGCAACCTTATTCTCTGTGTTTTCTGTAGTTACAGCCATTGTACTAAATGTACCTATTAAAAGAGCTGTAAAAAGTAGTACTGATTTTTTCATACTATAAGGTTTTATAAATTCTGAATGCAACTATTTACATTCTGATATTTATATTACAAACAGCGTGCCAAAAAACAGTTTACATACTTAACTAACTGATAATCAATGTAAAATAAGGTTATAGTTTTTCTTTGAGATATTTAGCTGTAAAAGATTTTTTACTTTTTGCAATTTGTTCTGGAGTTCCCTCTGCAATTAGCTCACCGCCTTTTGTACCTCCTTCTTGCCCTAAATCAATAATAAAATCTGCACATTTAATAAGGTCTATATTATGTTCTATAACAACTACAGAATGGCCTTTTGCTAAAAGAGCATTAAATGATTTTAGTAATTTTTTAATATCATGAAAGTGTAAACCAGTTGTAGGTTCATCAAAAATAAATAAAGATTTGTTAGTTGTTTTGCCTTTTACTAAAAACGAAGCTAATTTAATACGCTGTGCTTCACCACCAGAAAGAGTAGAGGAAGATTGCCCAAGAGTTACATATCCTAAACCAACATCTTGTAAAGGTTTAAGCTTGTTCATTATTTTTGTTTGTTGATGCTCTTCAAAAAATGCAATAGCATCATCAATAGTCATAGTTAAAATATCATCTATACTTGCATCCTGAAATTTAACCTCTAATACTTCTTTTTTAAAACGTTTACCATTACAAGCGTCACAAACCAAATGTACATCTGCCATAAACTGCATTTCTACAGTTATTTCTCCTTCTCCTTTACATTTTTCACAACGGCCCCCGTCTACATTAAAAGAAAAGTGTTTTGCTTGGTACGCTCTAAGTTTGCTTAATTTTTGCGCAGCAAATAATGCCCTAATATCATCATAAGCCTTTATGTAAGTTACAGGGTTAGACCTAGAAGACCTACCTATGGGGTTTTGATCTACAAACTCTACATTTTTAATATCTTTAAATTCACCTTCTACAGAAGTAAATTGTCCGGCTTTTTCTCCATAGCCTCCAATTTCCTTTAATACTATAGGATAGAGTAGTTTTTTTACCAGCGTACTTTTTCCGCTACCAGATACGCCAGTTACTACGGTTAGTATGCCAAGCGGAAAAGTTGCATTTATATTTTTTAAGTTGTTTTCTCTAGCACCATTTATTCTAATAAAATTGGTAAAGTTTCTTCTTTTTTTAGGAACCTCTATTTGTTTTTTCCCATTAAGGTAACTTGCGGTTAATGAGGATGATTTTAAAATATCTGTAATTGTACCATTAGCAACAACCTGGCCACCGTGCGTACCAGCTTCCGGACCTATATCTATAACTTGGTCTGCAGCATTCATAATATCCTCATCATGTTCTACTACAATAACAGTGTTACCTAAATCACGTAAAGACTTTAAAACATCTATTAAGTTTTCTGTGTCTTTTGGGTGCAGGCCAATACTTGGCTCATCTAATATATACATAGACCCAACTAAGCTACTACCCAAAGATGTAGCTAAATTTATACGCTGACTCTCACCTCCAGATAAGGTATTAGATTTTCTGTTTAGTGTTAAATAAGTTAATCCAACTTTGTTTAAAAAACTAAGTCTTGTAGTTATTTCTACCAACAAGCGTTTTGCAATTTGTGCATCATGTTTACTTAGCTTAACCGAGTTAAAAAATTCTGTTAGTGTATCTATAGGTAGTTCTACTAGTTCTGATATGCATTTATCATTAACCTTTACATAATCTGTCTCTGGGCGTAGACGTTTGCCATTACAAGTACCACACTTTGTTTTACCTCTGTAACGAGATAACATTACTCGGTTTTGTATTTTGTAGCTCTTATCTTCAAGCATTGCAAAAAACTTGTTTAAGCCAGTAAAATATTTATTACCATCCCAAACTAATTGTTTTTGCTCATCTGTTAACTCAAACCAAGGTTTATGTATAGGAAAATCAAACTTATAAGAAGCAGCTATAAATTCATCTTTATATTTGCCCATACTTTCTCCTTTCCAAGGAAAAATAGCACCTTCATATACAGACAAAGCAGTATTTGGCACAACTAAATCTTGGTCTATGCCAATTACATCACCATAACCTTCGCAGGTTGGGCAAGCTCCAAAGGGATTGTTAAAACTAAACAAGTGTACGTTTGGCTCTATAAATTTAATGCCGTCTAGTTCAAACTTATTACTAAAAGGAGTTTGTTTACCTGTTTCCAACTCTTCAATAATGCAATTACCTTCACCTTCAAAAAAAGCAGTATCAACAGCATTTGCTAATCTATTATAAAAATCTTCATCATCTTTAGTTATAATTCTATCTACCACCAAATAAAACTCTCTGTCCATTTGAGTAATAGAATCATCTATACGTATAACTTTACCTTTGTGTTTTATTCTGGCATACCCTTGTTTAGAAAACATTTCTAAAGCTTTTAAAGGCTCCCTGTCTTCTTTTACCTTAATAGGTGCTAATAATAATAGCTTGGTATTACTACTATACTCTTTAATATAGTTAACAACATCTGTAACAGTATGTTTTTTTACCTGTTTACCAGATACTGGAGATATGGTTTTACCAACCCTAGCATACAATAGCTTTAAATAATCATAAATTTCTGTTGTAGTACCTACAGTAGAACGTGGGTTTGTAGAGTTTACTTTTTGCTCTATAGCAATTGCAGGAGCTATACCTTTTATATAGTCTACTTTAGGTTTGTCCAATTTACCTAAAAATTGGCGTGCATATGAAGATAAACTTTCTACATACCTACGTTGGCCCTCTGCATAAAGTGTATCAAAAGCAAGGCTAGATTTACCAGAACCAGATAAACCTGTAATAACAACAAGTTTATTTCTAGGAATTACAACATCTATATTTTTGAGGTTGTGGAGTTTAGCACCCTTAATAATTATATTGTGTTTTGGGTCGACGTCTAAAAGTGTATTCATATCCGTAATTAATACTGTAAAGATACAATTTGTACCTTTTAATAACCATAAAAGACGCTTTTACATCAAAAATAGGGGTAATCACAACATAGATTTTTTGCGAACCTCTTATTTTATATATATTTGAAGTGTAATTAAACTTATAGGCCTATATAGCGAACATTACTTTTTTAAAATTATTAAACACTATTAAATGAACTTATTCCCATATAGGGAAGGGGTACGCATTAAATAACCAAAAAAAGTAACTCGAAATGGATCTACAAATTGAAGACTCAGTATTAGTAAAAAAGTATATTAACGGAGATGAAAAATCTTTGGAAGTATTAATAAACAGACATAACCAAAGAATTAGTAGTTTTATTTATTCTAAAGTATTAGATAGAGACATTACTGAGGATATATTTCAAGATACTTTTATAAAAGTGATTAAAACTTTAAAAAAGGGTTCTTATAGTGAAGAAGGTAAGTTTTTACCGTGGGTGATGAGAATTGCGCACAACTTAATTATAGATCACTTTAGAAAAAATAAGCGTATGCCTATGTTTGAAGGTAGCGATGATTTTAATATTTTTTCTGTAATAAGTGATGATAAATTAAACGCAGAAAAACAATTAATAAAAAATCAGATCGATTCTGACCTTAAAGTTTTAATTGAGGAATTACCAGAAGATCAAAAAGAAGTTTTATTAATGCGTATCTACAAGGATATGAGTTTTAAAGAAATCTCTGAAAATACGGGTGTTAGTATTAACACTGCATTAGGAAGAATGAGATATGCTTTAATTAATATGAGAAAAATAATAGAAAAGCACAATATCGTTTTAACGAATTAATAGGTTTTTAACCTAAGAGTATAATATATCTAAAATAGTAGCGTTATCTTACTATAACAATACTATTTTATATGGAAAAAATTTACTCTAAACAACAAAACAACTCTTGTGCAATAATGGCAACATCAAAAAGTACAGTTCAGTTTTTACTGAATTATTCTAAATCGATGAATGTAATTACATACAATGAGATGCAATTTGAAAACATTTTGAACTAAAAAAAGAGCCTTAACGGCTCTTTTTGGTTTTATAATATTCTTCAATCACTGTTTTTCTCCCTATTGTTTTTGTAATTATATCTTTATCTAAATCCCAACCTCTGGCTGGCGAGTAGTCTCTACCGTACCAAATAATTTGCAAATGCAGATCGTTCCATAATTCTTTAGGAAACAATCTTTTTGCATCTTTTTCTGTTTGAGTTACATTTTTACCGTTTGTAAATCCCCATCTATACATTAATCTGTGTATGTGTGTATCTACCGGAAATGCAGGTATACCAAAGGCTTGCGATACTACAACACCAGCAGTTTTGTGACCAACAGCCGGAAACTTTTCTAGAGCTTCCATATCTTTAGGTACAACACCATTGTGCTCATCTATTAACATTTGTGATAGGCCATATATACCTTTTGCTTTCATAGGTGATAAGCCAACTGGTTTTATTATTTCTCTAATTTCATCTACTGTTAATTTAACCATATCATAAGGGTTGTCTGCCTTTGCAAATAATAATGGCGTAATTTTATTTACACGTACATCTGTGCTTTGTGCAGACATTAAAACAGCAATTAATAATGTATACGGATCTTTATGGTCTAAAGGAACTGGTATTGTTGGGTATAACTCTTTAAGTTTGTTTATTGTAAAAGTAACTTTTTCTGCCTTGGTCATTTTTGATTAGCTTTACTAAAAATTAGAAAAAACGAATTTAAATAAATTACTTATGAATACTTTAAAAGTAGGAGACAAAGTAGCAGATTTTACATCAAAAGATCAAGATGGTAATGCTGTAAGCTTATCAGATTATAAAGGAAAAAAGTTAATTGTATTTTTTTACCCTAAAGCAAGTACACCTGGTTGTACTGCAGAGGCTTGTAATTTAAGAGACAATTACAAAGAATTGCAAGAGCAAGGTTATGAGCTTTTAGGAGTTAGTGCAGATTCTGCTAAAAGACAATCTAATTTTAAAACAAAGTATGAGTTTCCTTTTCCTTTATTAGCAGATGAAGACCATACTGTATTAAATATTTTTGGCGTTTGGGGCACAAAAAAGTTTATGGGTAAGGTTTATGATGGTATTCATAGAAAAACATTTATTATTAATGAAGAAGGAGTAGTAACTAAGGTTATAGATAAAGTTAAAACCAAAGACCACGCTGCACAAATATTAGAATGACTAGTCCTAAATAATCGATACAGATT